>CAMHNK010000035.1 GCA_946186455.1 uncultured Candidatus Saccharibacteria bacterium | reverse complement strand
TACAAGCACCTTTACATCTGCTTGTAACAATGGTAAGGGTTACGATATCAATGCTCTCTTTACTGCACTTACTCATCAAGGAAGCGCCGGTGAAGCCATTGCCTATTCTGCAACGACTCCAACGGCTGGTTCCGGAACTTGGACTGCTACGGTTAGTTCTTCGAATATCGCTGCGACTAATGGAAAGCTCGCTGAGAGAACTAGCCAAGACCCAGCCGGTGGCTCTGAGTACTCTGTAAGCTATACTGTAAGTACTCACAATGATCAGGCACAAGGTACTTACAAAGGTACTGCTACCTATACCCTCGTACAAAAGACTGGTGCTTAATTAAGTAGAAATACTGACCGAATCCCCCCAGAAATGGGGGGATTTTTGGTGATTTGCCTTTGCTTATGGTATAATCCTTTTATAAAGGAGGAAAATGGAGATAAAAGAAGGCAGTAAGTGGAAAAGGTATTTGCCGGTTGTCGCAATTGTGTTAGTAATCACGATAATCGTGACGATTTGTATCTTAATGATGAGAGGTAATACGACTACAAGTGGTGGATTCCCAAATCCGGAATCAACTAAGTCGCTTAGTTGCACGTCGAAGGATTTTGATTATAAGTTCTTTACGGTGGATGGCTCCAAGAAAAAGGAAACGACGATGCGCGCAACCTTTCATGGCGAAAAGTTAAATGTAATTTCGTTCATTTACGATCTTTACTATAATTCGAAGGAAGAAATCGTGAACAGTGAGGCCTATAATCACGCAGCGATGAACATCAGTTTCTCGAAGTCGGGGCTTGGGCCAGATTCATTTGGTGCCATCTATAAGCAATTGGTGTCGGACCCAGAGAATATGCTCCTTTCGACTTCGATGACAGCCTATTCCGATCAGATTGGTGATAGTGGCGCGAAATATTTCTTACTCGAAGATTTGAATGGTGACTATACGCTGACGAAGGTGCGCCAAGTCTATCGTAATGCTGGATTTACTTGTGAAGTAAAAGAATAATTGTGGTAAAATAAAGAAATGATAAGGAGGTTAATGAAAAAGCAGTTTACTAAATTTAAGAAAGTCCTAATAGCGGCACTCGTCTTGGTGTTTGCTGGTGCGTGCGCGTTGGTAGGCGACAGGGTGGCAAAGGCGGCTGGTGAAATTGGTTTTTCCGTTTCGCCGATGAAACAAAACATCGTATTAAACCCTGGCGACTCGTATCGCGGTACCTTTACGGTGTCTAATCCGGCAACTTCAGAGAATGATTTTTCTTATTTGGTGACTGTGACGCCTTTCTATGTGAAGGATGACGCTGAATATACCGCAGTCTTCGATGAAGATTCGGATCGGACGATGATTTCAAAATGGATTACACTAGTGAGTCCAGCCGAAGGGGTAATTGCGCCAAACGAGTCAGACGAGATTGAATTTATCATTAATGTGCCAGAGGATGCTCCGGCGGGTGGCCAATACGCTGCGATTACGGTTTCATCAAACAATACTGATGAAGCAGCCGAAGGTAGTACTGGTATTCGTGAACAAATTGCGATTGCCCACACCATTTTCGCCGAAATCGCTGGTGAAACCGTGAAAAAGGGTGAAGTGACCGAAGTATCGGTACCGAGCTTCATCTTCTCGGGTGATCTTACTGCTTCTTCGAAAGTAAGGAATACTGGTAACGTCCACGGTAAAGCGGTTTATAAACTCCAGGTTTTCCCACTCTTTTCGAGTGAGGAAGTCTTTACGAACGAGGAAAAACCAGATGAACAAACGATTCTTCCAGATCGTACCCTTTACTACGAGACGGCTTTTAAGAATACTCCATCATTTGGCATTTACAATGTAGTGTATACGGTAGAATTTGAAGGTACTAAGACCGAAGTGAAGAAGATGGTGATTAAGTGTCCAATCTGGATGCTCTTCTCGATTCTCTTTGCGATTATTGCCGCGATTATCTATATCGGACTTCGCATTAAGGCACGCAAACGCTAATATATAATATATAGAAAAAGGCCACCACTTGGTGGTCTTTTTTGAAACATATTTTTCAGAAGAGCGCTCCGGGGCGCTAGCCCGAGTCTTACTCTTCTTCAAAATAGTTTCAAAAAATCCCAAAAAAAGTGTTGACATATATTTCTGTATGCGGTATAATGGAGAAAGTTTAAGCAAGTCGGCATTTCCGACCTCTACAAAAAGATATGAAAAGCGAGGTATACTTGAGGTCGCTAAAAATGCACTTCAATTATTCTTACAAATTTTCTATTAACAATTTGGATTAACGATGAAAAGATTTTAATTGACGGCAAGCAGTCGAACTTCGATTGCTAGTTAAGTCAATGCATAAAAAGGTAAATAAGGGCACTGATAGTGGATGCCTTGACAATCAATACCGAAGAAGGCCGTAGGAGTCTGCGATAAGCCTCGGGGATCTGACAACGAGAATTGATCCGGGGATTGCCGAATGGGGTAACCTAATACGAGTCATGTCGTATTGTTGCTACCTGAACACATAGGGTAGAAAACGGGAACGGACCGAACTGAATCATCTTAGTAGGCCCAGGAAAAAAGAATAACTAATGATTCCGAAAGTAGTGGCGAGCGAAATTGGAACAGCCTAAACCTAAAGATAACCTTACGGGTTAACGCCCAGAGTTATTATAGGGGTTGCGAAATTAGATAATTTTTATGCTGAGTTGCTTTATGGCATTTCAGCATAAAAACCAACAGCGTTAACTGAGTGGATAAAGATACAATCCTTTAGATCGTAGCAGAAGCGAATGGAACGTCGCGCCAAAGGAGGTGAAAGTCCTGTACGCGAAACGGTCTTAGGCTTTATATATCTATTTTCAAGTAGGACGGGGCACGAGAAACCCTGTTTGAAGCTGGCAGGACCACCTGCCAAG
>CAMHNK010000034.1 GCA_946186455.1 uncultured Candidatus Saccharibacteria bacterium | reverse complement strand
ATTATCATTTGTAAGCCATACATGGCGAAGCGTGCACTCGCCACGGCAAGAAAACAATGGCCGGAAGTGGAGTGGCGCGTCGCAGTGAAAAAGATTCCGCTCGAAGAATACATTTCGGACGAAGATCTGGAGCGCGAGATTAATGTGATGGTCGGTGATATGCAGAGAATGAAAACCTATGCCGAAGCCGGCTTCCAAGTTCCTGTCGATATTCCGGATGATGTTTGGGATGCGTATAAAAGGCTGGTAAGAGCTGGATATACTGAATACGTACAATAAAAAAGACGACCAACTGGTCGTTTTTTTGGTGGGCGGGAAGGGAAGAAGGATGTCGCTTCGCTCCATTCGAACCCTTGTGGTGGGCGAGGGGGGAATCGAACCCCCACGGTATTACTACCACCAGATTTTGAGTCTAGCGCGTCTACCAGTTCCGCCACTCGCCCTTAGTGATTATTTTAACACATTTTGGGTATTTATGCTATAATTTTACTATGAATCCAGATACCGGTGGGCAGTCTTCGAGTGACCTCAGCAGGCAAGCAGCTGCACAACTCGCCAGAAAGAAAGTTTTGGCGGCTTATACTGCGCAGGCCCAGAAAAAAGCCGAGGAAGCCAATGCTTTAAAGGCGCAGCCGGGTCAACATTTGAAGGACCAACCGGTTCCACAAAAAATTAATTCTGAATCTTGGAAAAAATATCACTCCGCTTGGCAAGACTATTATCAGAAGTATTACAGCCAGTACTATTCAAACGCCGCGCGTGACTATATCGCAAAAGAAAAGCTTCGCGAGGCCCGTGATAAAGCCGAAGAAGAAGAGATTTTGTCTAAAAGCAAGGCGAGCGAAAAAGATAGCAGCCTTCGCATTAAGATCCGTAAGAAAGCAACCGAAAATGCGAAAAAAACACGTCGCATGCGCAAGTTTATCCCATTATTTGCTGGTCTCACCGTTGCGCTCGTGATTTTGTTCTTACAATACAACCGTCTGATTTTTGCGCCAATTATGGCCTATATGTCGCCAGGGAACGTACCCGCTTCGGAAATCGAAGCACTTGACCCAACGATTACGCAAACCGTTTCGGCCGATCCAAGGTTGATTATCCCTAAGCTAAATGTGGATGTGCCAGTACGTTATAATGTGCCACTTTCTGGCATTATGCAGGCGATGAATAATGGCGTGGCTCACTATCGTATTGCTGGTGCGAGTGCCTATCCAGGCGAAATTGGTAACTTCATCTTGACTGGCCACTCCGCGGGCGATGTTTATAGCTCGAACCCATATAAATACATTTTCTCCGGCCTTGAAAGACTTGAAGACGGTGATTTGATTTATGTAAATTACAATTCCGTGCGTTACACTTACCGTGTAACTAAAAAGGAAGTGGTTGAGCCGACTAATGTAGCGGCGCTCGTGGTACAAACCGATAAGCCACTCATTACACTCGTCACTTGTACACCACTTGGTACTTCGAGATATCGTTTACTCGTGACCGGTGAGCAGATTTCGCCAAGCTACGAAGGTGCCAGCCAAGGATCCGGTCAAGATATCCCAGCTATCGACGAGAGCACGGCACTGCCATCCAACGAACCATCCTTCTTTGAAGGATTGTGGAATTGGTTTACTGGACAATAATTATCTAGGAATTAACCATTCACGCACTAAACCATTATTGTTGAAGTAATACATCCAACGATTATTGGTAATGGTGACTGGGAAATGCGCAGAAACGTTCGTAGAAATTGAACGGCGGTTTAAACCATCATAATCGTAGACAATGAGCTCGTTATTCTTAACAGTGTAAATCATATAGTTTGTGATCCAACCGAATTTTTCAGATTCTGGCGACCATTCTTTGAGCGCCAAAGCCTCCATATCAAAGGTAGCAAGTTGGTTGCCATTTCTTAAGAAGATGAAATCACCATCATGGCCGATTTTGTAGTAGTTCGGAGCAAAACTAAGATCGACGCGGGCGACTTCGGTGAGATCGTCTTTTTTGTAGACAATCACTTCGAGATCGCGAATCACGGTAATGTATTTGTCCTCATAAAACTTGCTAAGGAGGAGCGTGGCTGGGGCCTCGAGTTCTTCGATTGGCGTGGCTTTTTCGTCGCCGAGTTTTAAGAGATTAATCTTTTCTTCCGTAGAATAAATGATTTCGTTGTCGTAATAATCGTAATGGATGACGCCGCTTGCTAAAATCGCGGAGATTTGGCGCGATTCGACATCAACTTTATGGAGGTTGCCATTACGCATCGCAAGTAGGTTCGATGCAGAGCTATCAAGAATGCGAACATCTTCGAAATTTGAAGCAAATTCGCGCGTGAGATTCACGCTTTTTGTGGCATTACGAACATTTAACAGCACCCATTCGATATTCTCGCCATTTTTAACTTTAAAAAGAATGTGTTCGTTGGCATTATCCCATTCGGTAGCCAAGATTTCACCAGTAAACAAGCCTGACGTGGCACCAGTAGCGAGGCTAACGCTAGAAAAGGCTTTCGAAATATCAATCGCAATTGGTTTGATTGTAGTGCTATCTAGATTAATTAACGTCCAATTAGTAGTCTTGTTAATTAAAAGAATTAGATTGCGGTTCGGCGAAACGGTCGCAAAAGTCGTGCCAGTGGCATCGTAAACATCTTCTTTTTCGCGCTCTTGTCTAAACAAATACGGATAATTCAAACGATAAAGTAGGCCTTCGCGAATCGTGACGGTCTTAGTCCAGGTGTCATAACCTTCTTTGGATAGCAAAACAGTGTGTTCGCCACTACTCAAAATCTTACTGGAATTTGTGTGTTGAAAACGAAGTAATTCGTCGTCAATTGTGATATTTAAACCGGTCGGGATGGAATTGATTTGAAGCATGCCTTGACGTTCAACTTTGAGATCACCATTAATCCAATAACCGGATACCACAAAACCGAGAACCACCACCATACTTACAACGGCCAGAAACATAACAAATTCAGAAAAAATGATGCGGAGGCTTTGACGCTTAGCGCGTTTTTCGTAGTCCATGTATATATTATACCATAAACAAAAATTCGTTTTTAGCACTTGCAATTTGCATAATTGTTATGTATGATTATTTTAGGAACTTAAGCGAGGTATTATGACCAACTCAAACCAACAATCAAGTGCGGCATCAGCATCTAGAAAACCTAGAGCGTCTACTACGATTGACCGAAAAAGAGTTGCCCGCCCGGTGAGAGATGGTTCGATTATTTCAAGAACTTCAGAGATGGTGGTAAATCGTTCTTCGAGCCA
>CAMHNK010000033.1 GCA_946186455.1 uncultured Candidatus Saccharibacteria bacterium | reverse complement strand
AGTTCTTGGCGGAAGCCGTAATTCATTTATTAAAGAAAGAAAAAATCATGGTCGATTGGGCCGCCGATGGCGAAGAAGGTCTTAGCCTCGCCCTGAAGCCTAACTACGACTGCATTGTGCTAGATATTATGTTGCCTAAGATGTCTGGGCTCGATATTTTAAGGATTGTGAGGGCGCGGGGAATTAAAACGCCGATTATTGTGTTGTCTGCATTAAACGAAGTCGAGGATAAGATTCGTGGACTCGAAGATGGTGCCGACGATTATCTCGCTAAGCCATTTAAGACGGCAGAGTTAATTGCGCGCATTAATGCTTTGACGCGTCGTCCACCACTAGTTGAACAAAAGGAAATTACATTTGAGGATTTGACATTTGATCCGGCAAACCGCACGCTAAATAGCGTGTCTCTCACCGACAAAGAAGCGGAGATTTTCTTAATGCTCGTGAAAAGTCCGGACGCCGCCGTCACAAAAGCGCAAATCTTGGCGCATGTTTGGGGCGCTGAGTCCGAACTCGAAGAGAACTATGTTGAAGTATATATGAGTTATTTACGTAAAAAGATGAAAGGTCTAAAATCAAAGGTTTCGATTAAGACAATTCGTAACCTAGGATATAAATTAGATGTTCAGAAAGCTTCGAAATAGATTAATCCTGATTAACTTCGGCATTTCTTCCGTCGTCATTTTGATTACTTTTACAGCGATTTATATTATTTCGACGCGCTCGGCTGATATGCGACCACCAATGATGAGCGTGAGTATCGACTCGGAGGCCAGCAAATTATTTGATGCTTGGATTCAAAGCGAACGCGAGGCGGCAGCTAGGAATCTGCTAATATCGCTCATTGTTTCCGGTATTGGGATTGAGCTCGCCGTAGTATTTATTTCATATTATCTTGCCGAGGAGGCGATTAAGCCAGTACGGGAAGCCTACGAATCGCAAAAGGTCTTTATCGCCAATGCTTCGCACGAGATCAAGACCCCGCTCGCGGCGATTTCGGCGAATCTTGAAGCCGCTGACATTAAGAATAACCACTGGATTGATAACGTCGCGATGGAAACCGAGAAGCTAACCGCCCTTAATTCGGAGCTTCTGACGCTCGCACGAACCGATTTGATAAACACTGTGACTAGTGAAGAAGTAAATGTGAAGGAGTTGGTCGAGAAACAGCTCAAAAGTTTTGAGCCAAGAATGAATGATATTAAGTTCAGGAAGGAGCTTAATGTTTCCGATAAAGTCAAAGTGAATACAAGCGATTTTTCGCAACTGCTTGGTATTCTGATGGATAATGCGATTAAATATTCTGACAAGAAGATTACTCTGACGCTCGAGGACCACGTATTAAAAGTCACGAACGATGGCGCGACAATTAGTAAGGATGCACTCCCGCACGTTTTTGATCGTTTTTACCAGGCGGATAAGAACTCCGAAGGGGTCGGGCTCGGACTTTCGATTGCCAAATCTCTGGCTGATCGCAACCATTGGAATCTAAGCGTGAAATCGAATAGTAATACCACATTTACGCTGAATTTCTAGCATTCTACTCCCATTCTTTTTATGCTAAAATAATCATGTATGCTAGAGCTTAGGAGTGTGACGAAAGTCTACGAGACTGGTGGTATTAAGCGCACCGTTCTTGATGGTGTTGATCTAAATTTTCGTACATCCGAATTTGCCGCTATTCTAGGTCCGTCAGGCTCCGGCAAAACGACGCTTCTTAATATTATTGGTGGACTCGATCATTACACTTCTGGCGATTTAATTATCAACGAGAAGAGTACGAAAAAGTTTAAAGATAAGGACTGGGATAGTTATCGCAA
This sequence comes from uncultured Candidatus Saccharibacteria bacterium, assembly GCA_946186455.1. GTDB lineage: Bacteria > Patescibacteriota > Saccharimonadia > Saccharimonadales > Saccharimonadaceae > Nanosyncoccus. The sequence goes on along the minus strand of CAMHNK010000033.1, from coordinate 2,880 downwards.
TCATCGCATTGGTTTTGTTTTTCAAAGTTACAATTTGATTCCGCACCAGACGGTTCTACAAAACGTCCGTCTCGCGCTCACTCTTTCTGGCGTTTCGAAACGTGATTCAATTATTCGTGCGAAAAAGGCATTAAAAGATGTCGGTCTCGCCGATCATATCGATAAACGCCCAAGCCAGCTTTCTGGTGGGCAGATGCAACGTGTCGCAATCGCACGTGCACTAGTTAATAATCCTGATATTCTACTCGCTGATGAGCCGACCGGTGCACTCGATTCCGAAACTAGCCTCCAAATCATGGAGCTTCTAAAAGAGATTGCTAAAGACAAACTCGTAATCATGGTGACGCACAACCCGGAGCTTGCCGATAAGTATGCTACCAGAATTATTAAGCTGAAAGACGGTAAAATTACCGCTGATTCGTCCAGTTATGATGGTAGTGTAAAAACCGATCTTGATGAAATTAAAGCCGGCAGCAAGAGCAAGAAAACTAAAATGTCATTCTTCACGGCTTTGTCATTATCTTTAAAGAATCTACTAACGAAGAAGGCCCGTACAATTCTGGTCGCTTTTGCAGGCTCAATCGGCATCATCGGAATTGCTTTAATCTCGGCCGTCTCAACTGGTTTTCAGAATTACATTGATTACATTGAAGAAAACACTTTAACTTCATATCCTTTGATTCTTTCGAAGGAGTCTGCCGATATTACCGGAATGCTCCTAAGTCTAACCGGCAATGCCGGTAATAACCTGGAGGGCGATTTCGTAAATGAGAACCGACTACTGACTTCGATGCTCGGAAGCGTTTCGTCGAATGATTTGAAAGCCTTTCAAGAACATATGGACAGACATAGTAGCGAAATTAAAGATGATATTAAAGTCATTAATTATACCTATAACGTTGATCCACCAATTTACACAATTGATGCGACGAAAAAGGTGGCTAAGCTAAATCCAAATTCTTTGTTTGAATCATTCTATGGTGGTAGTAACATTATGAGTTCTTATTCAAATCTAACGTCCGTATTCGAACAGTATGATATTAAAATTTTGCAGGACACCACAAAGCTATTAACCGGTCGCTTCCCGGAGAAATACAATGAAATGGCATTAATTCTATCGGACCCGCACGCGATTTCCGATTTGCTCGCCTATTCACTTGGCTATCATGATACCAGTGAGTTGTCTAAACTCATCACCAATGTAATGAGTGGGGAAAGCGTCGAGATTGAAGGGGAACCATTAAAGCTATCCTACGACGACCTGATGAGTAAAGAATATAAATTAATCTATCCTTATGATTTATATAAATATAATCCAAAGTATGAAGTCTATGAGGATATGAGCGAAAATGAGGAATTCGTAACTAAATTATATGAAAATGCAGAGCCGCTTAAAATTGTTGGTATTTTGACGCCAAAGGATAATGTGTCGCTCGCAAATAGTGGCGTTGCATATCTACCTAGCCTCGTTGAAAAAATTATCGAAAAAGCTAGTGATTCCGATATCGTGAAAAAACAGATTGCAAAACCGACCATTGATGTGTTCTCAAATACCAAATTCGGTGAGAAGAAAAATAATTTTAATTTCCAGTTTTCAGACTTAGTGTCGGTCGATTCAAATAAGTTGGCGCAGGCATTCAACATTAAGATTGATCAAAATATGGTGGCCGCTAAAACAATGGATTATATGAACCAAATCTCCGAATCAATCGATGCTGATATTCGACCGATTCGCAAAGAATTGTCGGATAAGCTAACTGAACTAGCGCCAGAAATGATGGCCTATATTGGCGCTAAAGCAATGGAACCGGATTATGATCCGACTAAGGTGCCAGATTATATTGACGAATTTGTCGCGACAAAAGATTTTTCAGAGTTCGAAACTAAGTATCTCATTCCAAAAGACAGATTCGCATTGGCTTATTCTGGAATGCTGAAACTTACTATTGTAGGGAACCAAGATGACCTTCTGAACAAAACACTTGATGAATTTGCAATTGCGATTCTAGAAGCTCGAATGAAATCAGACATCTTAACAAAAGTTGGAGGATTATCGTCATATCTAACTAGTAGTTTTGCTAATGCGTTTTCAGTGGATGAATCGGCAATTATCGGTGCATTTAAACTTAATTTTACGGAAGATGAGCTTGCGAGAGTAGTAACCGCAATGTTTACAAAAACCGAGTCAACATACGAAGCTAATCTTTCAGCGATGGGCTATCAAAAGCTTGATGAACCAACCTATATGCAGTTTTACTTTAATAGCTTTGAAGGTAAGAACCATTTTGTTGAATTCCTAGATAGTTATAATGAAACCTTTAAATCGATGGGACAGGAAGAAAAAGAGATTAAATATACTGATATTACAGGTGTACTAATGTCGAGCGTAAAAACGATCGTGGATGCCGTTTCTTATGTACTAATAGCCTTTGTTTCAATCTCTCTAGTAGTTAGCTCTATTATGATTGGCGTTATTACTTACATTTCCGTATACGAACGTACGAAAGAAATTGGTATTTTACGCGCAATTGGCGCTAGTAAGCGTAATATCTCAAATATCTTTAACGCAGAAACATTTATCATTGGCTTCTTGTCTGGAATATTTGGAGTCGGCATTTCTTATCTATTAATTCCTATTATCAATGCCGTACTTCATCACTTCACTGGTGATATCCCGCTATCGGCTGCGCTAGCTCCGACTACGGCTGGAAGTTTGATTGTTCTTAGCATTGTTCTTACCTTAATTGGTGGTCTCATTCCGGCTCGCTCGGCCTCAAAGAAGGATCCGGTCGAAGCCTTAAGAAGCGAATAGAAGCATATATAATATATATGTAGTTTTTCCGGGTTTTTGTGGTATAATATGTTTATCCTGATGGGGAT
>CAMHNK010000032.1 GCA_946186455.1 uncultured Candidatus Saccharibacteria bacterium | reverse complement strand
CAAATGCAATCCCAGCAGATGCAGAAATCACAGGCCGAGATGACTCAACAGCAACAAATGCAAGCTCGCAGGATGCAGGTTGAACAAATTCAGCAGCAAAGACAGCGTCATTTGATGCAGATTGCGACCCAGAGAATGCAACAAAGAATGGCCGCTAAGAAAGAGCAGCCAGTAGTACAAAAGGAAACTGCTCAGCAAATGAAAGAGACTGCGATTGAAAAAGCACTCTCAACGGCTTCTAGAACTAGAAAACAAGAAAGAGAATCAGTCAGAATTCATTTTGGCTTTAAGCGAGTACTTCTCGCAATGGCTTGTGCCGCCGTTTGTGTGTTCGCAATCGTTTATTTCGTAAATCTAAACGCGCCAAACATTTCACTTAAAGTGGCCGCTATGCAATCTGGTATTGAGGCTACGTATCCAACATTCGTACCACGCGAATACAGCATTTCTAACATCACTTCCGAAGATGGAAAAGTTACTATGGTCTTTAAACATAGTGAAGACGAAGCAAAGGGCTTTATTTTGGTTGAAGAAAAATCTTCTTGGGATTCCAATGCCTTGCTCAATAACTTTGTGCGTTATGAATATGGTGATGATTATACTTCCGTGCGCGAGCAAGGCCTTACGATTTACATCAGCTCGTCGGATGCAGCTTGGGTGAATGGTGGAATTGTTTACAAGATCAAAGCTCCAGTTAATACATTGACCAAAAAACAGATTAAGTCAATTGCTGTGTCACTCTAAAAGTGATATAATATATCTATGGAAAAAGCTACTACTCGTTTTGCACCCAGCCCAACTGGCTATATTCATATTGGTAATGTTCGCTCAGCGATTTACCCTTATCTCGTCGCTCGCCAGTCCGGCGGGAAGATGATTTTGAGAATTGAAGATACCGACCGCGAGCGTTATGTGGAAGGTGCAACCGAGCTCATCGAAGATACTTTGAAGTGGCTTGGGCTTGATTGGGATGAAGGCCCAATCGTAGGAGGTCCAAGTGAGCCCTATTTCCAGAGTGAGCGCCTCGATATCTACATGAAATGGGTTCAGAAACTCCTAGATTCTGGCCGTGCTTATGCCGATCCGACGCCAGCCGAGAAGATCGATGAATATCGTAAGAAATGTGAGCAAGAAAAAGTGCCATTCCTTTACCGTAATTTCCGCCCCGAAAACCCACCAAAGTGGGAACCAGGCATGCCGATTCGTTTTAAAACCAATCCAAAGGAATACAGTTGGACAGACGCCGTAATGGGCGACATGCATACCGGCCCGGAAGTCTTAGACGATATTATCCTGATTAAAAAAGACGGTTATCCGACCTATAATTTCGCGCACATTGTGGATGATGCCGAAATGGGCGTGACACACGTGATGCGGGGCGTGGAATACCTTTCTAGTACGCCAAATTATTTGGCGCTTTATGAAGCGTTTGGTTTGGAGCGTCCAGTACTTGTATCTTTGCCACATATCCTCGCACCAACGGGGAACAAAAAGCTCGGTAAACGCGACGGCGCGAAGTCGGCGACGGAATACCGTGATGATGGCGTGCTGCCAGAAGCGATGCTAAACTACCTTGCCTGCCTGGGTTGGAATGACGGCACAGAACAAGAAATCTACACGAAGGAAGAACTGATTAAGAGCTTTTCGCTCGACCGCATCCAGAATTCTGGTGCCCGTTATGACGAAACGAAACTATTATGGATGAATGGCCAGTGGATTCGTCGCATCTTTGACGAACAGGGCGCAAGGGCTTTGTATGACCGCACTACCCACTTCTGGCCAGCCGAAGCCGAAGAATTTCCAGAAGAATACCGCGTAAAAGTACTCTCGATTATCTATGATCGCTTGAAGGTTTTATCCGATCTAAAAACTATGACAACCTATTTCTTCAAAGATCCAGAAGTTGATGTGAAGATGATTGTCGAGAACAAATTCCTTAAAAAAATGTCCGAAGCGGAGCTTGAAGATTTATTAAAGACTTCGATTCGCGAACTCACGGCACTTGAAGATTGGAATGCGGATAGTTTGCAAGAAGTACTAAACAACTTGCTCGAAAAGACCGGCAAAAAACCAGCCGAACTCTTCTCGCTGATTAGAATCGCTTTATCGTTTGCACCATTTAGCCCAGCACTCAACCTCACGCTTGATACGCTCGGCCGCGAGACTTCACTTGCTCGCCTCAACCGTGCCGCGGCGGCGATTTAGATTCGCTCTTGAAGCATAAGCTTGATATGTGCTAAAATGAGGTTAATGGCTAAGGAAAAGTCTGATATTGTTCTTGATACCGACAAACCATCGAAGACCTGGGTGGTCCTTTTGGTTTGCGGAATTTTCGGCATCTTAGGTGGCATCGCCTGTGCCGTCGTGTCATTTTTACTTCCGTCCGAGACTTTAGCCGAAATTGAATTTCCGACTATCCCTTCATCATCAACGAGCGAAAAGATTTATAGCGATTTGACTGGGTTAGAATTAGCAACTAAAGCCGAGAAAAACACCCCGACTTTTTGTATTCAAACACCAAATGGCACTGATGGTGCACGTCCACAAGCTTCGCTCGATAAAGCTGGTGTAATTTTTGAAGCGATTGCCGAAGCCGGCATTACAAGGTTTGCCGCGATTTACCAGAATCCAGGCGCCAGCGTGATTGGGCCGATTCGTTCACTCCGTCTTTACTATTTGCAATGGGATACACCGTTTGATTGTACGATCGTGCACGCCGGTGGTGCGGATGATGCGCTCGCTGCGGTTCGCAATGGTGGCTACAAGGATTTGACCGAAAGTAATACCTATATGTATCGTGGACAGTCTGGCACTAGGCGTTGGAATAATCTCTTTACGAGCGGTACATTACTCACGCAGTTCGCGAGCGATTATGGCTACACGACGTCGTCCGTGAATGGTTTCACCAGAATGACCCCAGAAGAGTCCGACAAGGCCCGTGTAGACGAAACCGTGGCCGAAAAACTCGTGATCTATAAGCCGGCCGTTGCGAATACTTCTGAAGTAAAACCAAAGGCGGCCAGTATCGTGATTCGCTTCGGCGCACTCCCAACCTACAACGTGGTCTACACTTACAACAAAGAAACGAATAAATATGCCCGTACTTATGAAAATAATAATATCAACGAGATATTGACCTGCCCAGAAGGGGATAATGGCAAGGTGGATCCGGAGAAAATCTGCCAAAAAACCGCCGGCCTCACCCCATCCGTGGTGGTAGCGATGGTTGTGGAAGAACATAAGGCGGCTGATAATTATCACGAAGATATCACGGCGATTGGTTCTGGTCAGGCTTACATCTTCCAGAATGGTACTGTGGTTAAGGGTGGCTGGAGCAAGCCAACCGTAACTGACCAGATTAAATTCAATGATGCGAATGGCAAAGAAGTGAAGCTTGCCCCAGGTCAAACCATTATTGAAGCTGTTCCTACCTACGGTGCTATTGAATATTAGAGAAAAATGTGCTATGATAATGACACGGTTCCGTAGGCCTTTGGCTTTCGCAACCACAATGGTTCCGTCGTCTAGTGGTCTAGGACGTCTGGTTCTCATCCAGAAAATCGCGGGTTCGACTCCCGCCGGAATCACCAAGAATAAAAAAGATAGCCTGAAAGGCTATATTTTTTATTCTTTATGGTCGTCGGGGAGAGGTGAACCCGCAGGGCTCGCTCAGACTGATTGAAAATGAGACTTAATTTATTCTACGAAGCTCTTTAATAGTATCGTGATTGGCTTTCAAAACAATTACCAGCGTTGCGCAAATAGTTGAAACAAGAATAATGCCAGCTATTACAATTGGGACAAAGATAGTCGGCGAGCCAATATCCATGGAATATGTTGAAGGAGTATGGAATAACCCGTTCATAACGCTAGATATTTTATCACCAGCTATTAGCTGGGCTAAAAACGGAATAGCGATGCCGATTATGCCAGCTAATACCCCAACACTAAAGGAATATATTAGCGTATATACAAGGTAAATTTGCAGGATATTTCCTTTAGTGTAACCAATAGCTGTAAATATAGCATTCTCAGTTCGAGAGTCGGAGAGTATTCTACCGATTGTCGTCATTAGAATAATAGCGCAAAGAAAAGTCACAACAATGAGGACAAAACTGATGATTATTTTTGTCTTATCAAATATATCTGATACCAGAATTGCACTATTGCTTGATTCTGTTAGGACGAATGGTTTATCGATTTGGCAAATAACGCTATCACAATTATAATTATCCAGAAATTCTTTAGCTTGGTTTGCCGTGTTGAATTCAAAAATAAATGAGTCTTTGTTATACATATAACTATTTAAATCTTTTTCAGTGGTAAAAAATTCTTTCACTAATTCTTTTTGTTTGTCCGTTATTCTTTCAAATGGAATAATTACACCTTCTGGGAGCCCACTGCTCGCTATGCTTCGTATGAGATCGGAAATGTTACTATAAGTATCCGAGAATACTCTGTTGGGGAAGACACCGACAACCCGAAAAGTAATTAGCTTTGCGTACCCTTCTATATTATTTGGGTGCATACATGTTTCACTTGGCAAAACAACGCTCTCTTCTCCTTTCAATGCTGCTCTGATGTAGGCAACCGCCTTTGCATCGCGATAGCAGAATTGGATTGTCTTTTGACCAACTTTCCGCCATAGAGTTTCATCTATAATTACTGGTATTTCCGAGTCGTCTACATTTACGCCAGCATCTAAATATAAACTATATAAACTATCCTTAATAGCCAAGACTGGGCTGCTAAACCTAGGCAAAACTATATCATTCAGGTTGCTATTAATGATGGTTTTTAGTTCTTCTTCACCATCTGTCGAAATAGACGTA
>CAMHNK010000031.1 GCA_946186455.1 uncultured Candidatus Saccharibacteria bacterium | reverse complement strand
GGTACCAGAATCATGACTAAATTAGTGCAGGAAGTGACTAATCGTGGATATACCTATTTCGATTGGAATATTACATCTGGCGATGCTGGCTCTACGACCGATCCATACGTCGTTTACACGAATGTGATTGATAGCCTATATGTTGGTGGCAAATTCGTGGTGCTTCAGCATGACACAAAGAATTATTCGATTGAAGCAATCGAGAGTATCATCCAATTTGGTTTGAAAAATGGTTTTAAATTTGAGCGCTTAACGGCTGACTCACCAACAGCACATCATCACGTTAATAATTAAAATGTGATATATAATTAAGTTATGGAATATAAGGATGTTGAGAAAGCACGTCAGGTTTATCATGATAAACTCGTTCATGCTTGGACAGTTGCATTAATAGTAAGTTTAGTAATTGGCGGGCTCTGTTTTCCGTTTGCTTCATTTATGGCGATCATGATTGCGCTTTTCGTGCTTGGTGTGGGCGCCATTATTCTAGCTTTTGCGACAAGCAAGGAGGCCAGTGCCTATCGCGATGCTTATAAGGAATACTTTATTAAACGAAATTTAGCTAGTGTGTTTACGAACTTGCAGTATCATCAAAATGTCGGCTTGAACAGCGGGTTACTTCGAGCTAGCGAGATGGTAAATACCGGTGACATTTATCATTCAAATGATTTAGCGCAGGGCACTTATAAAGGCGTCAACTTCGTCCAAGCCGATGTTCATATCGAGGAAGAATATTACGATTCGGATGGCAATCGCCAAGAAGTCACCATTTTCCGTGGTAGATTCATGGTATTTGAATTCCCAAAGAAGTTTAGCTTTAAACTAGAACTTATCGGCAAGAAATTCGGTCGTGCGTATAGAGTACCGGGCAAGGATTCGAAGACCGGTCGCAAAATGAATAAACTTGAAACCGAATCGACCGAATTTAACAAAGCTTTCAAGATTTACGCACAAGATGGTTTTGAAGCATTCTACATCCTAGATCCTGCCATCATGGAAAAAATTCAAGCCATCAATACGTCACATAATGGTCGCGTGCTATTTGGCTTCTTGAACAACACGCTTCTAATTGGACTAAATGATGGCAAGGATTCATTCGAGCCGCCAAAGTCATCCAAGCCAATTGACGAAAAGGCGGAAATTGAGAAAGTTTCGAAAGAAATCCGCGTAATTACGGATTTTGTGGACCTACTCAGCCTTGACAAAAAACTCTTCACCAATTAATTTTTGTACTAATAGATAAACTTGTGCTACAATGGAATTATTATGGAAGGTAAGAAATCTAAACCGCGCGCGCTTCTGGTTTTCGGTGCACCCTGTAGCGGCAAAACAACTTTTGCGATGAAATTCGCGAACAAATTTAATTTGGCATATTACGATTTAGATGATATCGCCAAGAAAAACAAGTTTTCGAGAGAGAATATTCTCGCGATTCTCGAAATACTCACGCATACGCGTCAAACTGTAATTATTGAAGGCGGACTCGATACCGAGAAGCAACGCCAAGAAGTTAAAAACATTTTTATCGTAGCTGGATATGTTGTCGATTTATTGTGGGTTCAGACTGATATTGCCACTATTCGCAATCGTATGAAATTCCGCTACAGATCTGTTGCTAAGGCGAAAAGCGCCTATGACGAAGCGATTGGAAAGCTCGAAGCCCCTTCCGAACTCGAGCGCCCAATTATCCTTTCTGGTAAACATACTTTTGAAACACAAACCAAACACGCAGTCGCTGGTCTAGCTGATGCTCATAATAAATGATCCTGAATTTGGCGAAGTAAAAGTTAGAAAGAGCCCGCTTTCTAAATCGGTTCGTTTTTCGATTTCAACTTCCGGACGATTGCAAATGAGTGTACCGAAATACACTTCTGATTTTTTAGCGAAAAGATTTCTAAATACCAATCGTGATTTAATTCGTGAAAAACTGCCCGTAAAAGACCCAAAAGAACAACGTGCTCGCGACTACCAGAAAAAAGTCTTAATGAAGAAAGCCAAAGAATACCTTCCTTATCGCTTGGAATACCATGCGAAACTCTATGGCTATGAATATGATAAATGCCGCTTAACCCATGCGAACACAAGATGGGGAAGTTGCTCATCTAACCGGGTGATTTCACTTAATATCGGTCTCATGAAAGTACCAGAGCCACTACGCGACTATGTGATACTGCACGAACTGGCACATTTAAACCACATGGATCATTCCAAAGCATTTTGGGCGGAGGTAGGTTCGCACGACAAAAATTACAAGGCCCACGAAAAGAAATTGAAATTATTTAGTCCTGGTGTTTAGCTTGAATTGTCACGGTAGTACCGAATCCGAGACGAGATTCGACTTTGACATGTTCAGTCGATAATAAGTCGCAAGTTGTTTTTGAAAGAATCGTACCGTTATCTTTAATGACAATTTTGCCTTTTCTGACCTGAATAATAATGCGTCCGTTATTTTTAGCGCGTTTCACGGCTGATTCCATGGTCTTATCAAGATCGCGCTCAACGCGTTCTTTTTCGCGAATGGTGAGAGTAGTGTCTGGAAAATCAACATCAAGGGTCACACCAACTCGTTTTACTATTGGTAGATATTTCAAATAGATTTTATTGATGGTTTCGGATATGCGTTCCATTAACAAAATTATAGCATGCTTTTAAATACTTATGCTATAATGAATTAAAAGGAGGTCTGTGGAGATAAGGCATTCATTTGATGTAAAAAAATGCATCCTGTGTGCTTATTTTGTGACCTTTCTTACTTATCTTATCATTGGCTTTGTACCGGCTGGCGCAACAGATTACATTGTTTCGGCCAGGATTAGTATTCCAACGATTAATTTGTTGTCTGACGTCACTACGCTTGAAAAAGATGGGCGAACACTCCATACACCGGATACGATTGTTGGCAGTTATTCGGAGGCCGAAAATAAAACACTTTTAATTGGCCACTCGTCGACTGTATTTAAGAATCTAGACGAGGCCGAAGTTGGTGACGCAATTTGGTATAATGGGCACGGTTATCAAATCGTTGAGGCTGACACACTTCTAAAAAGTGAAATCAATATGGATAAACTACTTAAACCAGAAGAAACTGATACCCTAGTCATTATGACTTGCGCTGGCGAAGAATTAGATAATTACGATGCCACGCATCGACTTATTTTGACCGCGAAAGCCGTATAGCAAAGCCGCCACCTGGTGCCATATATAATTCAATAGATTCGTTTTTACTGACATTTTTAGCTGTGATAGTATGACCGAATTGGTTGTCGCGGTAGTGAGCGTCATTCGAATCGGCATAGATTTCGGCGCGGTAGATACCTTCGTCGAGGAAGTTGAGCCCGATATTGACCTTGCGGCCGGTCTCGTCGGTCACGCCGCCAACATACCAATCGCCATTGCGGGCTTTTCTGGCCACAACATAGTATTCGCCGACTTCGCCTGCTAATGGTACAGTGCGTTCGAAATTGGTTGGAACATCACGGAGGAACTTCAACATATCTTTAAATCTTTCTTCGTAGATATATGGGCGATCCGCCGCCATCGCCATACCGGAATAGATGGTGATAAAGTAGGCGATTTGACGGGTAAGCGTGGTTGACATACGTTTAACACTATTCGCTAAATCGAAGATACCATTGGTGTAATCCATGCCGCCAGAAAGTAATCTTGTATAAGGCAGATAACAAGCGTGAGACGGCGAAATGGCACCACCTTCATACTCCTGACCACGCGCGCCTTCACGCGTTAAGAGATTTGGCCAGGTTCTTTCAATGCCAGTGCCTTTAATTGGTTCGTGAATATCAAGACAAATATGTTTCTTAGCGGCCAGCTCAACGGTCTTTTGATAGTGGTTAACGCCAGCTTGAGAGTGGTGATATTCGCGGCGACCATGAATTAAAATTTGACTGCCAGCGTAGCCGGTCTTAATGAAATGTACGCCGTTTGCGGCATAGAAATTGTAGGCTTCCTCGAGTTGTTTTTCATAATTATCGACAAAGCCAACGGTTTCGTGGTGCCCGACAATTTCAACCGATCTAGCTCTAGCATAGCGAGCCACTTCTGCGAGGTCGAAATCAGGAGTTGATTTGGTAAAGCTATTATTAATGCCGTTTTCAAGCCAGTCGCCTTCCCAGCCATCATTCCAGCCCTCAATCAGGACTCCCGGAATACCTAATCTAACAGCAGCGTCAATGTATTCTTTAGCGTGCTGAGTAGTAGCGCCGTGACGTTCGCCTGGAGCCCAAGTCCATTCACCAACATACATTGCCCACCAGATACCGATAAATTTCAAGGTTCTTACCCACGAGAAATCGCCTCGCGGTGGATCATTCAAGCAATACATCACACGATTCGTGGTAAGTTCAATTGCAGAATCTGCAATCATAATTAAACGCCATGGGGTTTCAAACGGTAGGGAAACGTGGGCTTTGGTGCCGTCTGAGAGTGGCGTAATATCAGTTTTTAGTTTATTCTCGGCGCTCAGTTTAATGGTAGCGGCACCATAGTTATAAAGCGCAGCTTCATGTAGTGAAAGATAACAGCCATTTGGCGTCTTCATCGTGAGTGGTGTATGCACGGAATGATTCAAATCATAAACAGTGGCTTTCTCGTAATTATATTCATAGCGATCCGGTTGATAGGCTGGGATTTTCCAAACTGTAGTGTTCAAATCGATATTAAACTCCGTGAGCTCGTCAGCAATCGTGATTTGTTGGAATTTCGGTTGTGGTGGAATTTCGTAACGGAAGGCGACGGCATTATCGTAGACGCGAAATCTTAAAGTAAAAATCCGTTTTGGCTCTTGGTCTTCAGCACAGTAGAAGGCAACCTCTTGACATTTGTTTTTAATTAGACGATCTTCGCCCCAAAGCATCTCGACAGTTTCGTCGATGTTTTTCGTGACAATGCGGATAACGCGCAGATTGTTGCCGAGCATCTTTTCACCACAGATATCAAAACCAAGCCGAGAGAGCCCGACGATAGGTTTATTGTCGCGATCAACTTTATAGAAAATCTGTTTACTCTTAAGTGCGACCGTGCATTTGTTCCGACCATTTGGCGATACGATTTCTTTTTCGGTATCTTTGCCGTTAAGCCATTTTGCCCACTTAAACATACAATAATTATAGCATATGTTATAATAAAAATATGGTAGGGAAGAAAAAACATTC
>CAMHNK010000030.1 GCA_946186455.1 uncultured Candidatus Saccharibacteria bacterium | reverse complement strand
TTGATATGGAGTGGATGTCCGTAAGAGGAACGGCAGATTTTATTCTGACTTTTGTCTTCTTGATTTCGGTGGTGTTTCTTGCGATTTATGATGGAATATCCGGGAAACTACCGCTTACCTGGTTAATTGTGGCAATTGTGATTGGCGCCATTAAAGTGATTACAATAAATATTATTGTGACTATGCTGGACGGATTTGATCCGAGTTTAATCTATATGCCGATTGCGGCGGTGGCGATTCTCGGTGGTGTGTATTTGATCTTATACGTAGTATCAAAAGGCAAATGGGTTGGGGACGGCGATTGGCTACTCGGGACGGCCATTGGTCTCGCGTTAATGGAGCCGTGGCTTGCATTGATTACACTCTTTATTGCGAATGTGCTGGCATGCGCAGTGATGGCGCCGGTGGTGAAAAAGACCAAAAATGCGAAGATTTATTTCGGGCCATTCATGGTAATCGGGTTTGTGATTGCTTATGCATTTTCAGAATTTTTCTTTTACGCCCTGAGTGGTTTTTATATGTGATATAATAAGCATATGAGGAATCGCCTGGGCGTAAAATTTGGCGACACTTTGATCGAGGTGACTCTTGCCATCGGTATTTTTTCGTTGATTGCTGTCGGTGTAGTTTCGGTGGTGAGTGGCAGTACTTCGCGTGCGCAGGTGGCGCTAGAACAGACTTTAACACGTGAAGAAATTGATGCACAAGCGGAAGCTTTAAGGTTTATTCAGTCTTCTTATGTGAATAGTAAAACGTTTAGCGAAGATCCGGATAATAGTGATTATACGGATATTTGGCATACGATTACGGCACATGCGAAGACTAAACTTCAAATCACGGATGATATTTTGAAATTCCAGCCAACTACCTGTGATGAGCTTTACGAAGGAAATAATCTTTCGAACCAGAGCGCATTTATTATTAATACTAGGAGACTTAGTTCGCTTAGGACTGAGGATGTGGTGATTTATGCGAAGGATTCGAAGGTGTTTAATAAGACTTCGACTTATCCACATGTGATTTACGGGGCTTCGGCGGATAATGACCCACTACTTGAGGGTGACATGGATGCGGATAGCTCGCTTACGAGGGCCGAGGGAATCTATATTGTGGCGGTGAAAGATCCGGATAGCACGAACGTCGTGAATGGTGATGATTCGTCGATTTCAAAGACAGCGGCTTATTATGATTTTTACATCCGCGCCTGCTGGTATCGCCCGGGTGCAGAAATTCCGACTACGATTTCAACCGTAATGAGGCTTTATGATCCAGATGCGATTGAAGTGGTTTGGCCGGATGGTCCGGATGACCCGGAGCCAGTGATTCCGGATGACGACCCAGAAGATCCAATGGCAATTTGCCGTGCGACGAATCGTCCACAAACTTTACAAGAGTATAACAGTGCTTATTGTAAGCGTTGTGCCGCGAGCGAAGCCGTCTCGCTTACCGATAAACGCGATGATAAATCTTACACGGTGCGCTACATCGAAGGTAGCGGTTGTTGGATGACTTCAAACCTCGCCATTACGGGTGAGATTCATGCTGAATTCTCGAACTTCTCGGGTAGAGCGATTAATGTGTCGGAACACGATTTAACTGAAGGTGATTCGATGACAGAACCACGCTCGCATGCGGGCGCTGGTGGTGTGTATTATAATTTCGCCGCTGCTTCGGCCGGAACCATTACGGGTGATCGTAACGAAACCAACGAGACCGCCAGTGATATTTGTCCAAAGGGTTGGAAGATACCGTCACTCCTTCAGGGGCAATCGGTGATGTCTAACATGGCGCTTTATGGTCCGACTGTGACTGGCCGATATATCGGTGGGTCATTAGTCGATACCGGTGAAGGTTATTGGTGGGGTTCTTCAAGAGAGAGCGGTGCCGGACGCGTTGGCTTAGCTTACAAAAATGGTGGACTCACCAATGGTGGTGGCAAACGTGCCTACGGCTACTACATCCGTTGTATTATGAAATAAAAAAGAGGCTCTTAAGGGCCTTTTTTTAATTGGTGTCGGAATGAAATTTTTCGTGGACTTCTTTTAGGTGAGCGTCGGTGACGTGAGTGTAGATTTGAGTGGTTGAAATATCAGCGTGACCAAGCATGGTTTGAACAGAGCGAAGGTCGGCGCCGTTCATTAAGAGGTCAGTAGCAAAGGAATGCCTTAAGGTGTGTGGCGAAACGTGCTTGGTGATGCCAGCTAGGCGGGCATATTTTTCGACGATACGTTCGACGCTTCTAGCAGTCATGCGACGGTAATTACCAGAGGTATCCACGGCTTGAGTGTTGCGAGAGTTGTTTAGAAAGAGGGCCGGGAGGGAATCGGTGCGAGCATCTAGATAATCCTGGACGCGATTTGCTGCGGATTTACTAACGAAAATTGGGCGGTCTTTACTACCTTTACCTCTAACCATGAATTCACGACGTTCGAGATTAATGGAGTCACGGTTTAGATTCACGAGCTCGGAAACACGAAGCCCACTAGAATAGAGTAGTTCAATAATGGCGCGGTCGCGGAGACCGGATTCGGTCGAGAGGTCGATTTGCTCTAGCATATCCTCGACTTCGCCAAAATGAAGAAAAGTAACTTGTTTTCTGATAATATGCGGCAAGTCAACAAGGGAAGGATCGAGTGATTTGATATCGCGACGAGCCAAGTATTTAAGAAAACCCCGCAAAGCAATTAGGTGATAAGTCTGTGTAATGATCTTTAAATCTTCGCTACCGTTTTCAGAACCGTAACGATTCAAGAGGAGACGATATTTACGAATAAGCTCTTTATCAATATCGGATGGTTTAATTTCGTCTTTTTGAAGTATTTCTTGCGAGAGCATAACAAAACGCTCAAGGTAATGACGATAATTCTCGATAGTTTTTTTACTACGGCCGACTTCGATTTCGAGATGTTCGAGAAAATCATCGATGAGATCGTAAATATCCATATCTATATTATACCGCAGAAGAGAGGGGTTTTTGTGTTATAATATCGGAAAGGAGAAATTATATGTCTAAATCAGAAGATTATATTCAGCGTACTTTAGTAGTGCTTAAACCTGATACCGTGCAACGTGGTATCATCGGTGAAATTATTTCCCGTTTTGAGCGCGTTGGTCTCAAAATCGTCGGTATGAAGATGGTTATGCCAGAGGAAAAACTCTATCGCCAGCACTATGAAGACATCGGTAAAATGATTACCCGCCGTGGCGAAACCGCTTTCCGCTACAATGTAAACTACATGATGAGCGGCCCAGTGATTGCGATGGTACTCGAAGGCGTCGAAGCACAGCCACTCGTACGCAAGATTGTCGGCCCAACCGAGCCAAAATCCGCAGAGATGGGCACGATTCGTGGTGATTATTCACACATGAGCTTTGGTTATTCGGATGCTAAGGGTGTAGGCGTGCCAAATTTGGTGCACGCTTCTGGTAGTCTTGAAGAAGCAAAGGCCGAGATTGACCTTTGGTTTAATGCTAACGAGCTTTACGACTACAGCGATTTGAATGAGAAGTATACGCGCTAGATATTGACATTTTTAAGCATATGTGCTATTATTAGGGCAAGTAGTGAGAAATCGCTACTTGTCCTTTTAATTGTTGTTTAGGTTACGGAGAACATCCTGTAACCCATTTTGATTATCTAGATGGTAGTTAAAATGGGTTACAGTATGGTAAAGCTGTCACCCTATTATGGCGATAGGCCAAGAAATTAGGAGGTATTTTACCATGATGTTTGAAGTTAGGAATCTCTTTAAGAAGGAGATCGCGGATCAGGTCTGCGAAACACTGGGGTTAAAACCCAATGCTCTGGTCGAGCCGATGGTCGGTAAAGGAAATTACCGTATTGTCGGCACGGAAGACAGACTTGAACATAGAACCAACAAGGTCAGGATCCTGCATGCCTACTACAGTGATCACGCTGAGCGTGTCAGAATGGAGGAGATGCGGAGAAAGCAGCCTAAGCCGCGCGTGAAAGAGGAGGAAGTCAGTTTTGACGTCTCTAGAAAAGCCCTTCGCG
Organism: uncultured Candidatus Saccharibacteria bacterium; assembly: GCA_946186455.1. Taxonomy (GTDB): domain Bacteria; phylum Patescibacteriota; class Saccharimonadia; order Saccharimonadales; family Saccharimonadaceae; genus Nanosyncoccus. The sequence continues at coordinate 2,108 of CAMHNK010000030.1, read as the reverse complement.
GCTATTACGGCAATGCTGGCCAGAAGAGGTTCTTTGGTCGCAAGACCTAAACAACTTAATACAAACCCCCGACAACGGCATACCTTAAAAGCCCCCGTCGGGGGCTTACTTTTTTCTAAGGGTTCTAGAGGACTTTGTCGAGGAATTCTTTAACGCGTGGGGTCTTTGGATGAGCGAAGAATTCGGAAGGCTTACCTTCCTCGATGATTTTACCTTGGTCGATAAAGACGACACGGGTGGCGATTTCTTTTGCGAAATTCATTTCGTGGGTGACAATCATGATGGTCATACCGTTATTGGCGAGCTCACGAATCAGAGATAGTACGTCGCCAATGGATTCTGGGTCGAGGGCCGAGGTTGGCTCGTCAAAGAGAAGAACCTTTGGGGAAAGCATCATGGCGCGAATAATCGCAACACGCTGTTTTTGACCGCCAGAGAGGCTGGCTGGGTAGGCATTTTCTTTATTTGAGAGGTCAATGTGCTTTAAGAGCTCACGAGCGCGCTTTTCGGCGGCTGGCTGATCCATGATTTTGAGGATAACAGGGGCGAGAATGAGATTCTCCATTACAGTGAGGTTATTAATCAGGTTGAAATGTTGGAAAACCATGCCGATTTCTTGGCGCATCTTCTGAATGTTTTTATCGGTAATTTCGGTGCCGTTAAAGGAGATTTTGCCGGAAGTTGGCTCTTCCATGCGGTTGATACAGCGAAGGAAAGTGGATTTACCGGAGCCGGACGGACCGAGAATGACGACGCGTTCGCCTTCTTCGAGCTCAAAATCGATGCCTTTTAGAACTTTGTTTTTGCCAAATTCTTTTTTGAGATTATGAACGGAGATCACTTTTTCTTAGCCCTTTCTCGATACGTTTAATAATGAATGTAATGAAGTAAACTACGGCGAGGTAGAAGAGAGCGGCCACGAACATTGGGACGAGGTAACTCGACATGTTTTGGCCGGAACCGATGTCTTTTGCGGCCATGTTTAAATCGTACATACCAACCATGCTGACGATGGCAGTTTCCTTAATGACGGTGATGATTTCGTTGCCGAGGGCCGGGATGATGTTTTTGATGGCTTGTGGCGCGACGATACGTTTAAAAATCGTATACTGCGAGAGGCCTAGTGCCAAGCCAGCTTCGGTTTGGCCTTTATCAACGGATTGGATGCCGCTACGGATAACTTCGGCGGTGTAGGCGCCAGAGTTAAGGCCAAAGGCGAGAATGGCGGTGATAATCTGTGGGAAACCACGAATTGCGAAGACGGCGAAGAACATGATGAAGAGTTGGAGTGCCATCGGGGTACCACGAATCACTGTGGTGTAGACACGAGAGATAAATTTAGGGACGATGAGCCATTTATTTGGCTTCGCAGTGTCGATTAAAGCGACAATCGTACCAATAATTAAGCCGATAATAATTGCAAAAAATGAGATTTGCATGGTGAGGAGGAAACCGTGCCAGAGCGATTCGACGTACGCCGGCGTGGTAAAGAGCTCACCTAGTTTTTGGAAAAAATCATTCATCCGTTAGCCCCATATGTTTTAATATTAATTTGTCAATTTCGGATTTTCCGTCTTCGCCGGGTTCTAGCATTTCGGTTAGAACTTCATTGATGGCGGACAAGAGTTCAGGGCGGTTTTTGTTAACCGCGATGGCATAGGATTCTTCGGCTGGTTCGTCCGGCATGCCATCTGTACCGCTGTAATAGAGAGGAAGAGCGGCGAGATTCGGGTTTTTCTCAACAATAAATTTAGCAGCGAGTTCGTCGGCGATGGCGTAATCGATGAGGTGGGCGCCAATTGCATCAGCGGCGATTTGATGAGAGTCGAAGCCTTTGATTTTGGTATCGGTGCCTTCGAGGACGCCGGAATCGACTTCGTCAGACATAAAGAGGTAGCCGGTACAGCCGGTTTGGGAGCCGAGAGTTTTGCCGGCGAGATCTTCCCAAACGAGGTAATTATTGTGGATATTTGGGAGATTGGTTTGGCTGAAAATTACGTATTGAACAGAGGTGTAATAAGGAATGCTAAAATCGACTTTTTGAAGCCTCGGCTCGGTAATCGTAAGGCCGGCGGCGCCAGCGTCGGCGATGATGCCATCAGAGACGT
>CAMHNK010000029.1 GCA_946186455.1 uncultured Candidatus Saccharibacteria bacterium | reverse complement strand
GTCGCATCGCCCACGAACACGACTTTAATATCTTTCATTTCCTTACTTTCCGGTAAATTATCAAAAATCGTAATCATGTCGCCGATACCTTGAGTCGGATGGCACCTGTCACTCATACCGTTAATCACTGGCACAGTTGAGAACTCACCCAGCGCTTTAATCGTTTCGTGACGATCGACACGCGACATCAAAATGTCACACATTCTCGCCAAAACTTTGGCAGTATCATTAATTGTTTCGTGTTTGCCAAGCTGAATTGCACCCGGAGCGAGGTTTAAGGCATGTCCACCGAGTTGCTCCATTGCAACTTCGAATGAAACTCTTGTTCTCGTTGATTTCTGTTCGAAAATCATACCGAGTGATTTGTGATAGAGGGAATGTAGCCACCCACCACCTTTAATGTAATCTCTCACGATACGCGACACATTGATAATATCTTTAATCTCAGACTGATCAAAATCAGCCGTATCGATAAAATCTTTACGCGTAGGAGAAATATGCGTTAGCGTATAACCATCCATGTTTTAGATTATAATTTAAGATTATTTTAAACACAAGCATTTTAATAAAAAAATTCGTCCCGGTTTCCCGAGACGAATTCGTTTTTTTGTTTTATTTTTAACCGAGTGAGAAGAGGCAGAGGACAATGATGTTCACCACTGCAATACAACCTACCACTCTGATGCCCCACTTAAACCAAGTTGCATAATCTACCTTAGCAAGTGCGAGGCCACCCATAATCGCACCACAGGTAGGAGTGATGAGATTCACGAGACCATTTGCTGCGACAATCGTCATTGCTGCAACATCTGTGCTGTAGCCAAGGTTTTGCGCAACTGGAGCAATAATTGGCGTAGAAAGCGTTGCGAGACCAGATGATGATGGTACTAAGACCGAGAGCACCACATGGAGCAAATAGTTTAGAGGTACGAATGCCATTTCTGGGAGTGTCGCCAAGAAATTCGAAGCATTGTAAACAATGTAATTATCGAGGCTGGTTTGTGCCATGAGCACTGATGCGCCACGAGCAACTGCAATCACGAGAACTACGCCGATCATGTCATCTGCGCCATCGATAAAGGTATCGACATAACCATGCTCACCTTGACGATTGATGAGTGAGATTACGATTGACATGAGGAAGAACCACAATGCCGCTTCGTAGAACCACCAATCACCAAGTGCTGCACCTGTTAAGCCGCCTGCAAAGAAGCCGCCTAGTGCATCATGGAATTGTGCGAATATATTATTCTCAAAGAATTCACCCCATGGGATGAAGCTAATAATCATCACCACGAATGAAAATGCGAAGACGATGAGGGAAGCAATCTGTGTACCAGTTAGCTTCAAAGCATCATCTTTTGCCTCCAAGAATTTACCATATTTCTTCTCAGCAGCCGCTTGTTCGCGTAGACTTAAGAACGTTGAACCTTTATCACGCTGCACCTTCTTTGCATATTTCACTACAAAGAATGCAGAAATTGCGAGAGTAGTTAGCCAGAGTACCACACCAATTAGAATCACGGTACCGTTATTAAATTCGATACCAGCATCCTTCATTGCGGATACTGCTACACCAGTTGCAAATGGGTTAATGGTTGAACCAAGCACACCAGAACCAGCACCGAGGAGAATCGTTGCAACACCTACGAGCGGATCCATGCCAGCAGCATACATCGTTGCGGCGATGAGCACATAGAAGCCCACGCTTTCTTCAAGGAAGCCATAGGTTGTACCAAGCACCGAGAAGATGAGCATAAGAAGGAGAATGAGTAGATACTCTTTTCCATGAAGCTTCTTCACGAGAATCTTGATTCCAGTCTCGAGCGCTTTAGTCTTTGCCATCACGGCAAGGAAGCCACCAAGCACCATCACGAAAATACAAACATCAATTGCGTTTTCAAAACCAAGAATTGGTGCAATCAGAATTTGATAAAGTTTTGCGCCTTCTACACCAGAGCCATCAACGATTGCACAAGCACCTTCGCCAAGGGCTTCTTCACAAGCCTCGAGGGAATCATACGTTGTTTCCTCTTCAGTAGTAGTTGCTGCTTCAGCACCATCAAGAGTGGTTTCTGTACCAGCATCAAGTGGAGTTACTGAATCATTGTTAGCGATGAGTTGACCTTCAGCACCGACAGTTGCTTCAAGTTGCGGAGCAGTTTCTTCTTCAACTTGGACCGTCTCATCTTCAACAGGTGCCTCGTGATACTTTGCCTTAGGCAACACGTGAGACAAAATACCAAGAAGCACAATCAAAATCATGATAATCGAGTATGCCGACAGCATCGCTCGACTAGTCTTCTTACGATTTTTCTTCTTAAACATTTTTCTTCCTTATTAGTTTATTATTTCCCCCACCCCCTGTGCCTAAAAACTCGTCCTCTCCGCTAATCCTCCTCTCTCACTAATGCCATGCTCATACAGTGTGAACCACCGCGACCACGCGATAGCTCAGAACTCGGGATTTCAATCACTTTAATACCATGACGACGTAACGTCTGGTTCGTCACAAAGTTACGATCATAAGCAATCACGACACCTGGGCGAATGCAAAGCAGGTTCACACCATCGCTCCATTGTTCGCGCTCGGCATCGATTCTCTTGCCATTACCACATTTAATAAGTTCAACCTTATTAAGATGGAGATATTTTTCTAGTACCTTCTGTAAACTCTGATGTATTTCCACGATTTCAATTTCACCACCATGGCCTTGAGTTATCTCGTAAATCGTTGAAATATCCATAATTGCATCCTGGACGGCAAATTTATCAACATCCACTTGCGTCATTACGGTGTCAAGATGCATAAAGCTTCTTTCATCTGGAATATCAATTGCAAGTACATATTTAAAGGTATTATTTCTATCTTTAAACAAGCTTCTTGCAAAATTTGCAATCGCGTCCGGTTCGGTGCGTTGTGAAATACCAATCGCTACCACTTCCTTTGAAAGCACTTGGATATCGCCACCTTCAATTGAATATGGTTCGGTGCGATCATAATATAGTTTCACATCATCATAGAATGGATGATATTTGAAGACATATTCTGCGAAAATCGATTCGCGCGTTCTTGTCACCGCCCACATTTTGTGAAGCGTCGCTGCATGGCCAATCGTGGCCATTGGATCACGTTGGAAGAGAATATTAGGAATTGGATCAATAATCATTTTGCCAGTATCGCGCGTCGCGTAAAAACCCGATACCTTACCGAGCTTCTTCAACTCAGAAATATCAATACCAGCAATACACTTTCTTACTAAATCTCTTGTATTCTTGATGCTGTTTAGAAAATCAAAACAATGCTTTTCGATTTTCGGTGATGTCACACCAGCTTCGCGAATAAATTGGTGAATGAATTCTTTACGCACCTTTGCACCACCGGCTTCAATCGCCTCGGCTGCGAGATCGGTAATGTAAACAACTTCAACTCCCTCCGCGCGAAGTGCATTTGCGTATGCATCATGCTCTTCCTGAGCAACCTTTAAATATGGAATATCGTCGAAGAGAAGTCTCTCGAGCGTATTTGGTGTGAGATTTAGAAATTCATCACCCGGGCGATGAACTAGCACCTTCTTAAGTGGCGCAATCTCACTAAAGTTGCTAATTGAGTTTTTCACTTTCCTCCTTTATTGATTATATTCATCAGTTAACGTTAAATACATCACCGCTTTAATCGTATGCAAACGATTCTCAGCTTCGTCAAACACTACTGAGTGCTCAGACTCAAACACCTCGTTTGTAACTTCCATTTCTTCAACGCCAAATTTTTCGTGTACGTCACGTGCGACGGAAGTATTTAAATCATGGAATGATGGCAAGCAGTGCAGGAAAATACAACCTGGCTTGGCTTTATTAATCATTTCCATCGTCACACGATAACTTTGCAATTGGTCAATTCTTTCCCCCCATTTTTCTTTGTCTTCACCCATTGATAGCCAAATGTCAGTATAAATTGCATCAGCCGTATCATTGAGCGCATTAATATCGTCCGTAATGGTAATGGTTGCTCCATTTTTCTCAGCAATCGGACGGCAAGCATTCACGATATCTTCAGAAGGGTGAAGCTCGTTTGGCCCACACGCAATAAAGTTCATGCCCATTTTGGCAGCCATTGCCATCAGGGAATTAGCCACGTTGTTACGTGTATCGCCGACAAAGGCTAAAGTCTTACCGCTAAATCCACCAAGTTTTTCTTCAATCGTCATAAAATCTGCGAGCGCTTGAGTTGGATGGCAATAATCAGTTAAGCCATTCCAAACCGGCACGTCCGCATATTTAGCCAAATCATCCACAGTTTCCTGTTTAAAACCGCGGAATTCAATTCCGTCATAAAAACGTGCGAGCACTCTTGCCGTATCCGCTACGGATTCCTTGTGCCCCATTTGTGAACCCGTCGGGTCAAGATAAGTCACATTCATTCCGAGATCATATCCGGCCACTTCAAAAGCACATCGAGTTCTCGTCGACGTCTTCTCAAATAGCACTGCAATATTTTTCCCAGGGAAATACTTGTGATTCTCGCCGGCGTGTTTCATTTCCTTAAATCTTTTGGCGGCATCTAGCATAAAGCGAAGTTCTTCTTCACTAAAATCTAGAATCCTCAGAAAATCTCTTCCTTTGAAATTCATTTTTATCCCTTCTTACCTACCATATATTATATAGTAAATCGAATTTAAGCACAAGCATTTTAAGGTTTAATTCAGCTTATGCTATAATGAAATTATGAAAAAGCGAGTAGTTTTAGCGTTAGGCGGTAACGCGTTACAAAAAAATGGCGAAGCATCTGCTGAAGCCCAGAAAAAAATCGCCGAATCCGTCGGTGAAGCTATTTCCGACTTAGCCGACAAATATGAAATCATCGTTGCCCACGGCAACGGCCCTCAAGTCGGTAACATCCTAATTCATGAAGAAGCAGCCTCGACCGAAAAAGCTCCAGCCATGCCACTCGAAACTGCCGTCGCCATGAGTCAAGGTCAAATCGGCTACTGGCTAACTCAAGCCATCAATAATGCCTTTATCAAAAAAGGCAAACCAAGCAAGAAAATTGCCACGGTGATTTCGCAAGTCGTGGTTGATCGTAACGATCCGGCTTTCAAAAATCCGTCCAAGCCAATCGGCCAATTCTACACTGAAAAAGAAGCCAAAGCGCTCGCCAAAGAAAAAGGCTGGACCGTCAAGGAAGATGCCGGCCGTGGCTGGCGCCGTGTCGTGGCTTCACCAAAGCCAATTGATATCGTTGAAAAGAAAACCATTTCCGAACTCGTTTCCGATGGCGTGATTGTAATTGCCGCTGGTGGTGGTGGCATTCCAGTCGTTCGCACCAAAGTCTTGAAGCGTTTGAAGGGAATTGATGCCGTGATTGATAAAGATTACGCGGCCGAAAAACTCGCCGAACTTGTGAGAGCCGACGTCTTCATTTCTTGTACCGCCGTACCAAATGTCTATATTAATTATGGCTTACCGGAACAACAAAAGCTCGACCAGATTTCTGTCAAAGAAATCCAAGACCTCAAGAAATACGGCTACTTCAAAGCCGGCTCGATGCTTCCAAAAGTTGAAGCCGCTTCCGCCTTCGCTCGTCACGGTGGCACCGGCATCATCACCGACATCGACAACCTCCGTGACGCGCTTAACGGCAAAGCCGGAACTATTATTACGAATTAAAAAATAAGGTCTTCAGGGAATCCGGAGCGCGGCAGCGCGATAGTATATTAAAAACAAAAATCTCAGGACCATAAGCTTGGCCGAACGGCCTCGAGCGCGTCCTGAGATTTTTATTTTTAATTACCAGCGAGCAGTTGTTTCAGCTCTGTCTTATATGCCTCGACTCCCGGCTGATCAAACGGATTTACCCCAAACATCTTAGCCGAAATCGCACACGCAAGTTCAAAGAAATACACTAATTCCCCGAATCCTTTTTCGTTAAAGCTCGGTACCGTAATTGCGAGCACCGGGATATTGCCGGCCGTATGCGCCTTCATCACCGCCGCCACGACTTTCTGGTTCATTTCGTCGGTCGGAAAATTAATCACCGTTTCAAACAAATTTCTACGTCCATCTTGCATAAACTGGCCCAGGGAATGCAAATCGGTCGAATAAATCACCGAGGCAGGAAAAATTCCTTGCTTGTTTTTCCCTTCGGATTCGCCGAATAATTGCTTCAACCACTCGTTAAAATAAAGTGTCGAGGGCTCAAAACTCGCAAACACTTCCGTGTCATATCCCCTGCTGCCGAGCGTATAACGCATTGATGCATATTC
>CAMHNK010000028.1 GCA_946186455.1 uncultured Candidatus Saccharibacteria bacterium | reverse complement strand
CGACACCAAGCTTAAGAGGCTCGTGCTCTAACCAGCTGAGCTACCGGCCCGCTCACGCGTTCAAAAAGAACTCTATTTATTATATCACATATCTTTATTTTTTACAACAGAATCGCAAAATCAATCTACGTCAAATACTTCCACCCCATATCCCGGTAGAATTTCATTGCATCCGGCCAACCGAATACTTTTGACGCCAGTAGATTATACACTTCATCCACCATCACAATCGTAAATAGCGAAATCGTAAGTGCAAGAAACGCCCTTCGGCTCATCTTCACCGCAAGTAGTCTGCACACCGGCACCACTACATACACCAGAAATAGCGCCGACACTCCAAAGAACAGCACCGATCTTAGGCACACAAATCCCCCGATATTTCCAAAATTCAAAATCTCTTTATTATAATCCCAATACCTCGCTCCAAATAGTTTAAACACCAACCAGCCGGCCACTAATTCCAAAAGTCCCGTCACTACCATCGATACCAAAAACACCAGCCACCATTTATCTCTAAATCGCCAGCACGTCGCCAAAATTAGCAGTGCCCCAATCGCATAAATATTTATCCACGGCAAGAAGTTCCCTCCCTGCATATAGAATTCTCCCGTTCCACCATCAAAAAAGTAAAAAATCATTTCATAAACCCAGCCAAAGAACCCCGCAAATACTGCCACCAAAAGTAATATTCCAATCTTTTGGTATTTTTCTAATGGTTTATTCTTCATACTTCCATTATACACTACATAAAAAGGCCGGACTTTCATCCGGCCGCTAGGAGCTAAACGCTCCGAGCTTTTAATTCCCACCCAGCTGCACTCCGCCGGCTCGTTTCATTCTTTCTTCGAAACTTTCCGGCTCGGAGTTCGCCTCGTAGGAATTAGCATGCTCTTTTTCGTATTTCTCGACATATGTCATAATGTCTTCATCTTGTTTCCGTTTTAACTGCTCTTGCATCTGCTCTTCCGTTTTAAGAATCACATTCTCAAAGATATCCGTGAGTTTATCAAGCTCCACCGCCGAACCCAGATCCGTCACATGCACCGACGTGTCATCTTCGTAAACCTTCGCCAGATACACACTCGCCGCTTCGTAAAACTGCTCAAGTGAATTAATAATCACTTGGTTGTCCCTCGCGATATCCAGAATCATTTCGGCATACTGTTTTTTATTCTCTTCCAGTGCCGAATCCCACAGACCATCAATCACGTCGATGAGCGCCGCCCGGTTCTCCGAATATGCATCAAAGCATCTTTGAATCACTGCAAACGCGTATTTCGGCCGTTTCATTTTCAGCCGTCGTACTAGCGGTACAATTTCTCCAAACAGGAAATTTACTCTCCGTTCTTGAGCCTTTAATTCCGTTAGTGCTTCTTCCACATTCGCGAACCTTTTGTATTCCTTCACGGTGTTTAAGAATCCGAAATAATCAATTGTCGTGCCACATGGCAGTACCTTGCTTTCCACATACGGACTGGATTTGAAATTGATGACCCCCTTCTGTTCTTCTTCCATTTTCTTCCGTAAGGCCTCCCGGAATTCTCGGTCCCTTCGCACGTTGCTAAACACCTTGCCTAGCACAAATGCACCAGCGAACGTTGCTAAAGTAACGATTACATACGAGAACATACTATCCCTCCTATTAATGTACAAAAAATCGCTATTGCTAGCATCTTTATATATTATAACACAAAATAGCCATAGAAGCAAGAGAGCTATTCGCGCATACGGATAGTATAATTATACTAATGGAAAAAGGAGATAAAATGAATACAATTAGGTGCCCACACTGTAATCAGGAGTTTGAAATTGACGATAGTAGCTATGCATCAATCCTAAACCAAATTCGTACTCATGAGTTCGACAAAGAGGTTCATGAAAAAATTGAACAAGCTGAAGAACAACATAAAAAAGACATAAAACTCTTAGAGCAGCAATATAGCAATCAAACACAACAAGAAATCGCAAAAAAGGATGCGGAAATTCAAGCACTAAGAATTACACTAAACAATAAAGACAACGAAGCCGAATTAAAAAAGAAGGCTGAGCTAGCACAATTAGAGATTAAAAAGAATACTGAAATTGATGCTATCAAAACAAACTTAAACGACGAAATAACGAAAAAAACTAATCAAATCAATCTACTAGCCTATGAAGTATCAGCAAAAGAAGAAGAGATTGAACGATTAAAAGAAATGAAAACAATGCTGAGCACAAAAATGGTAGGCGAGTCATTGGAGCAGCATTGCGAAATAGAATTCAATAAATTGCGAGCTACTGGTTTTAAGAATGCATATTTCGAAAAAGATAACAAAGTTTCAGAGTCAGGGAGCAAGGGCGATTACATCTTCCGCGAAGCCGATGATGATGGTACCGAAATAGTTTCAATTATGTTTGAAATGAAAAACGAAAATGAAACAACGGCTACAAAACATAAAAACGAAGATTTTCTTAAAGAATTAGACAAAGACAGAAACGAAAAAAAATGCGAGTACGCCGTCCTAGTATCGCTCCTCGAATCGGATAATGACCTGTATAATTCCGGAATAGTCGACATGTCTCATCGTTACCCTAAAATGTATGTTATCAGACCGCAATTCTTTGTCCCGATGATTACCCTCTTACGTAATGCAGCACTAAACTCGCTACAGTACAAAAAGGATCTTGTCGCAATTAAGAATCAAGATATCGATATTGCAAATTTTGAAAACGATATGAACGAATGGAAGATGTCATGGTTCAATACGATGAAAAATGCTGGTAAAAAGCACATGGAGGCTATCGAACAAATAGAGAAAGCAATCAAGGATCTTGAAAAAACCCGCGATGCACTAATCCTTTCAGACAAACATCTAAATTCAGCGGAAAACAAGCTCGAGGATCTTTCGATTAAACGTTTGACAAAAAATAACCCAACAATGGCAGAAAAATTTGAAAAATTAAATCCTCAAGAATAAAACGTATAAGTTTATCTCCTAGGTGGGGGGTTGTATATTTTTCCCCACTGTGTTTATATCGTTCCGGGTTGGCTTTGGAGTTTTAATGGGCCTTGCAAGAATCGCAAGATTCGTGCCGTGTGAGGTGACTATTAAACGGTTTTTCTAGGGTAATCAGGTCACTAGAAAGGAGATGAAATGACCTTACAAATCAATCTGTTTTGCATCGTTCTTTCTCGTCGTAAAACCAAACCAAAGAAAAAATCTAACTAGTGAAAACTAGTTAGACCCAAACCCGGAATAAGTTTCCTAGAACCTTATTCCGCCCTGATTATAACGCAAATCCCACTATTCGTCTATATTTACTTGCAAAAACATAATAAATATAGTATAATATTATTAATAGGATTTATCCTATAATTTTTCTCTTTAGGAGGACGTACATTATGGCAAAGTATTGGGATTGTTCTGACACCAGTCAGCACTGGACTATCGAGCAGCAGCTCCGAGCAATGATCGAGGGCAGCAAGTATCGTTCCTACAACGGCGTCTACCCGGACAGCGTCGAGGATGTTTACATCCACACCGACGGCACCGCTGAAGTAGACCTCTATGGTCGTGACAGCAGTGACAAGAAAGGTCACTACCACTTCCACCTGCGTCTGTCCCCGGACGGCTCCTTCTCCATCATCAACTGTCACAAGAAATAAATCCCCCCGCATCAAAAATCCCCGCATGAAGCGGGGATTTTTCCTTTACAAAGCATCCTTACTTTGCGTATTCTATTGCACGCGTTTCGCGAATCACATTCACTTTAATGACACCCGGATAGCTCATAGTTGCCTCGATCTTATTTGCAATATCACGAGCAAGTTTAAGAGCCGAAAGATCATCAATCTGCTTTGGCTCCACAATCACGCGTACTTCCCTACCAGCTGAAATTGCGTAGGCCTTGTCGATGCCCGGGAATCCCGTGGCGATGTTTTCAAGGTCACGCATTCTTTCGGCAAAGTTCTCGGCCGAAATGTTACGAGCACCAGGGCGCGCTGCACTCATCGCATCACAAATCTTAATGATAACTGCTTCTGGTGTAGTCGCTTCAATATCATCGTGATGTGCCGCAATCGCATGCACCACTTCGTCTGGCATACCGTATTTCTTGGCAAGTTCTGCGCCAATGTCCGCATGCTTGCCTTCGATTTTGTGCGTTACGGCCTTACCCATGTCGTGCATGAGAGCAGCGGTTTTTGCGACGCGCTTATCAGCACCAATTTCTTCCGCAATCATACCGGCCACGTGTGCCATTTCAATTGAATGAAGCAGCACGTTTTGTCCGTATGAAGTACGGAATTTGAGTTCACCAATTAAGTGTACCAGTTCACGTGGAATACCCACAAGGCCAACTTCACGAACTGCATCTTCACCGGCCCGGACCACTTCCTTTTCAATTTCCTTTTCGCCCTTAGCCACAGCCTCTTCGATTGAAGCCGGATTAATACGGCCATCTTTCATAAGGCGCTCAAGAGCATATCTTGCGACTTGGCGGCGAATCGGGTCAAATGATGAAAGCACCACCATACCTGGCGTATCGTCCACCATAATATCAACACCCGTTGCACGCTGGAGAGCCTGGATGTTACGGCCTTCCTTACCAATGATACGACCTTTCATATCATCATCCGGAAGTTTGAGCGCCGTCACGGTACGATCAGCCGTTACTTCAGACGACATGCGTTCCATCGCAGTAAGAAGCATCGCCTGTGCAGTTTCATCAATATCGTGTTTAATTTCTTTTTGCTCTTTCGCGACTAAATTCACGAGATCTTGCTTGATATCGTTTTCGGTCATTTTCATGAGCTTATCGCGGGCATCTGCTTTTGAAAGCCCAGCAATCTTCTCGAGTTTCTCGTGTTGCTTATCGCGAATCTCACGAATCTCGTTTTTAAGTTCTTCGATTTCCTTTTCTTCGCGATTTAATTTCTCGGTCTTCTTTTCGAGTTGATCGAGCTTCGCATCGAGTGCCGTTTCGCGTTCTGCTAAACGATTCTCGGTGCGCTTCCATTCTTTGCGACGTTCGTTTTCTTCGCTTTGCGATTTTTCCGCAATGGAAGTTGCTTCTTTTTTCGCATTGAGAACGATCTCAGATGCTTCGTGTTTTGCCTTGCGTACGAGATCGTCGGCCTTGTCTTTACCGCCGTTCTCGTTGTGTTTGTTGTACGCAAAAATGCCTCCCGCACCAGCCGCAATACCTACCACTGCGGCAACAATTGGGATAACTATCTCCATGTTTGCCTTTCTAATTGTTTTTGCTGATATTTTTCTCTATACCAGCGGGTTAACAAATAACATCAAATTATAAATTTCCACTATCAATTATAGCACAAAAAACCGAACAATTAAACCTTAAACAAGTTCTTTTTTAGCCCCAGAATCCGCGCTTTTTAGTGCCTTTAAATTCTTCGAGTAGTTCCTTTTGCTTGCGACTCAAGTTCTTCGGCGTTTCTACAATCACCGTCACAATATGCGGACCACGATCACCATCAGCACGATACGGTACACCATGCCCCGAAAGTTTAAATGGCGTTCCGGATTGCGTACCGGCCGGCACTTTCATTGTAATTTTGCCATCCACCGTTTCGACATCAATTTCACATCCGAGTGCTGCATCCACCATATCAATCTTCTGTTCAGACAGGATAATTGCACCTTCCCTCGTCAAAGTTTTATGCGGCTTTACGCGCACGCGCACATACAGATCGCCACGCTCCGTCGCACCTTCTGGTGCTGGACCGCCCTTGCCAGCCAGTCTAATACTCATACCATCGTCAATACCGGCTGGAATTTTGACTTTCAAATCTTTCCCGTCCGCATTAATCGTTTTCGTCGTACCAAAAATCGCTTCTTCAAATGTCAGCGTCACACTCGTCTGGTAATCCGCACCTCTACGTGGTCTTCTAGCATTACCAAATCCAAATAAGCTACCAAGGATATCGTCAAAGCCGCCAGCTCCACCAAAATCAAAATTAAATGTCTGCCCGTTGAAATTAAAGTTGCCACCGGCAAACGGATTTCCACCGTATGCACCGCCAGCACCATTACCTACACCAGCATGACCAAATTGATCATAACGTGCCCGTTTTTGTTTATCGCTTAATACTTCATGTGCTTCGGAAATCTCTTTAAACTTTTCTTCGGCTTCTTTGTTTCCCGGGTTTTTATCCGGATGGTATTTAATTGCAAGCTTCCTATAAGCCTTCTTAATTTCATCATCAGATGCGTTTTTTGGAACGCCTAAAACTTCGTAATAATCACGTTTTGCCATAATTACCCCTATTATAACT
>CAMHNK010000027.1 GCA_946186455.1 uncultured Candidatus Saccharibacteria bacterium | reverse complement strand
AGGTGGTGCTTTGGCGGAGTGGTTACGCAGCGGTCTGCAAAACCGCGTACACCGGTTCAATTCCGGTAGGCACCTCCACTATTAAGATATGTCAGAATCTATTTTTATTATTGCTATTATAATTCTTCTAATTGCATTACCATACCTTTTACTATGGTCTTATCTTTACCGAAAATCATTCAAGTCAAAGAAAATCAGGAAACTTGGCATCATCGCTATTTTAGCCCTAACTTTTGTTATCATCTGGTTATTCATATCAACGCCAGTTTATGAAGCAATTCACGAAGGTCAATGCTGTTCCTCATGCAAACGTGGGACAATCTGTCCAGCCGTTTGCGAACCTTGCCCAGATCCACTTGATACTATATTCGCTACCCTATTCTTTGGCTCCATTGCAATAAGCATTATCCTACCACTCATAGGAATTTATAAAGTCGTCAAACTCAATAAAAAGCCTAATTCTTTTCCTTATCAACAAATTTGATAATTGGTTTCTTTACCGTTGCTAGTTCACCAGCCTTTTCAATCAAAGCGGCAACCTTCGCATGATCTTTCTCGCGCATCTCGTCTGTAAACCCTTGGCGCGTACGCTGTAAATCACCATAAAAGCCCGTACCCTTTGCTGCATTCCAGAAATATCTTTCACAAGCAACGTCCTTATAATGCCATGGCTTATTAAACAGATTAAAATGTAATAATTTCGCATCTTTTGGCAGCTCCTTAGACGGCTCCAAATTCCAGTTGTCTTCCAGTGGCATAATCTTACCACGAAGAATCAGATTAAGATAATCCTGATCTGGTGCCACGAGGCTTACATCAAAGTCTTTCATTAAATCCGTCATCCGCGTAATATAGTGAAGTTTGCGAAGCTTCTTTAAGTTCATTACGAGTACACCGGAGTTTACATATTCACTGGCTGGAATTCCTAATGCATTCTCCACATAGCCCTTAAATTCTGGCACATAAGTCACCTTCGGGTCAATTCTCGCCGCAATGACTTTTTCGCCAAGATCAATATCGTACAATTTGCCAATATCATCGAGCAAAATTGTATCACTATCGATATAAACTGCCTTATCATATTGCGGGAAAAGTCTCGCGATAAAGGCGCGGTAATAATACACGGTCTTCGAAAAGAAATCGCCCGTACCAGTCTTAGTTGCGCAATAAGTTCGGATGATTTGTAGATGAATATTAAACTTCATCTTACGGAACTCGATTGCTACATTCTTCGTCACCATGTTACGAAGACGCCAACGATTCGGGAGACTCAGCCTGTCATACATAATAATCACACGGTAGTTGCGATTTGGACTCACATGACGCATAAGCGAACTAATCGCTGCTGCTGCATATTGCGCGTAGTCATTTGAAATCGTCAAAAATACCGGGACAACCTTATTTCCGTTTAGTAGATTTATGCCTGTATTGAAAATACTCATATGTGCTCTTCTTACTCCATTTTACCATACTATCATAAGCTTCTTTCGCCAATTTTGCGCGATTCTGATCATCGGTCAGTTTTTCATCTGGATAAAATGGCCCATCCACGTAAACAGTCATATCTGGGCGCGCCTGGCCTTTCACTTTTGACTTATGATAAGTTGTAGTCATCGTGAAAATCGGCACATTGTTTCTCACTGGATATTTAAACGATTTATCACCGGCCGGGAATTTACGAATCTTTGTATAATACGGCCACACGTGCGCTTCCGGATAAATCACAAGACACTTCTTTTGCTTGATTCTTTTGTCCACGGCTTCATTCATCGCCTTCTTTTCTTCATCATTCGTGCCAAGCGGAATGCCACCAATCATTGGTAAAAATTTACCGATTCCTGGTAGTTTCAAATTCACTGGCGAAATGATTGTAAAGATTCTTTTATTCGCTACGAGTGCCGGCGAAAACGCATCATGAAACGGATTTGTGTGATTAGCGTACATCACATAGCCGGTACCTTTGATCTTTTTAAACTTTTCACGTCCCACGATATTCATATGGAGATAAAATCTCGCATAAAATCTCGCGAACACCTTAAAGCATCTAAACAATACCGAAGAATACATTCTTACAAACGGATTTTTCGGGATAAATTCATATCCTTCAGGCAAAAGAACTTTTTCTTTTCGTTCCTGCTCCTTGGTTTTGATCGGATCATCTTCTTCATTATCGTAATAAAAAACACGCTCTTCTTCTGGTAAATCTTTCTGGAATAATTCTGCCTTTGCCATTACAAATTCCCTTTCAGTTCTTCGTACTTCATTAATATATCATCATACTCAGTGATTTTCAAAATCTTATGAATCTTCTCAATCTCAAATGGTTTCACTTTTTGCACTCTAAAATACGGCCAGAATTTAAAATTATTCGAAAAATGATGAAGCACCGTGTCTTCACGCGGTCTTTCACCTTGTTCATTATATTTACGAGGCATCAATTTACGCTTCTTGATGGACTTATTAAGCGCCGCCTGGTCTGCCAGCATCATCCAACGCTTCATACACTTTGCGACTGCTTTTTCAAACATCCCACTTTTTAGACATTCTTCCATATTAAATAGCATCACACCGGAATTCATGTAATCCGTCTTCGGAAAATTATAGTGATAAAAATTCTTACCATAAATATCCAGCACACCCGCCGCTTCTACATCCGTTAAATCCGTATTGTAAAACTCCGTTAAATCATCCCGACAGACCACATCATAATCGAGATACAAAACGCGGTCTAGCTCCGCAATTTCTGGAATCTTATCAATGTAGAGCCGGAGCATCGAGCATGGCGTAAAATACGATTTCATATTTTTCTTCGGCAAATTCTCGACAAACACTTTAGTCGCATCAATTCTTTTTACAAAGCTCTTCGAATTAGTTTTCTTGACTAAACTATCTAGAAACGCCGTTGATTTCTCCGTAAATGGTTTAGTATCTTCATAATTAATCGTCAAAATATAAATGTCGAGTTCTTTCCGGTTGTGTTTTAGAAGCGATAGAATCGAAACTAGTACTCCGCGGCTAATTCCTTGGTCGCCACAGTAGAGAATATTCATGATCTTATTATACCTTTTCCCTTAATCAAATGAAAGTGTCGTTGTCGCCGGCCTCGTGAAGCAACGCACTGTCTGTCCACCGCCAATAATCTTATTGCTATCAATCGACTCGGTTTGGCCATTATAAAATAGTGTATAATCTGCCGCTGAATTCGTTACAGAACCAGCCACCGAAGTAAAATACACTCCGCGATTACCGATAAATCTTAACTGCCCGGTCCAAACTCCAGACAAGGTAAAGTAGAGTGGCGACTCCCAAGCTTTTTCGTTTGAGCCATTAATCGAGCTCGTCGTGAAGCCAAATTCATCAAGTAAAGCATAGAATGAATCTTCACCGGTTCCGGCTCTTGGTATCGTCCAACCAGCCGGACAAATCGAACGGTCATATAATTGATGTTGAGCAGGAATACTGATAACATTTGTGGCTAAGGCCGCTGCAAAATTATAATAATTACCAAGATGATAGTGCGAGTCGCCATTATCCGAAACGTAATCTTCGACGTTTCCTGAACCGTTTTGCGTGACGCCAGTCCAATACAAATCACCTGGATTGTAAGACTCGATTGAAGAAGAATTATTCCAGGTCGTATTGCTGGTTTCTTTAGTTGAAGCACCCGGGTTCCAACTCGATGGTATATCCGTATTACTAGAATTATACGGGAAATCCATATCAATATCGTGGTCTAAGTTTTGTGTCATCCAAATGTGCCCATCCGGCATTTTCTTCACCGTGTATTCTTTTTCGTCCCGCGCATCGCGCACTGTAATCTCGTCACCGACCTCGAGCGATTCACCCCATTCGTCCACGTCTTGCATGTAAATCGGCTCGTCTGGCGCCACATTTGTCACCACATTAATCACCACCGTTTCTTCATAAGTACCCGAAGCAATCGAATCATCCGCCATGGCGCCAAAATACAAATTAATCGACGATACCGCCGCCACATCAGACGTCAATATTTCCGTTGGTGTTTCCCCTTGCTTCGCAAAAGCTTTATATGTGCCCTGCTCGTTATCGTCATTGGTTGAATAACCCCAAAACTTCGTTTGCACGGTATTCTCCCGTGTCCAGTTCGCCGTCAGCATCGGAATCGAATCGGTTGAAAGATCTTGACGTACATTTGCGAGTGCTCCGGTCGCCGAAGCCGTGTTAATCATTACGGCAAAACCAGCCGGGTTGTTCGAAGAAATCGTAATTCCAAATCGGTTTCTAAGCAAATCGCTATAATTGCGATTACCAGTTTGGTTAACTAAACCACCCTGCGCCCAGGATTCTGGCTCCGAAATTGAAACGGTTAGGACTTCATTCACGAGTGCGCGAAAAGTCACATCTTTTTCACAATCTGAAGTTTCACAATTAATCCTTACTGCATCTACGTCACAAAAAACTCCCAACATAAATGGAAGTATCAAAACACTCATCAGATACAAAAAGAGTTTTTGTTTTTGTGTATGATGCCTAAGCATAACCTAATTATAACATAAAAATATGAAAGTCAAATTAAACACCTGGTTCTGGGTCTGGTTCCGGCTCTTCT
This sequence comes from uncultured Candidatus Saccharibacteria bacterium, assembly GCA_946186455.1. Classification (GTDB taxonomy): domain Bacteria; phylum Patescibacteriota; class Saccharimonadia; order Saccharimonadales; family Saccharimonadaceae; genus Nanosyncoccus. The sequence continues at coordinate 3,266 of CAMHNK010000027.1, read as the reverse complement.
GGTATCGGATTTGCAATCACTCTAAATTGAATCACATTCTTGTATTCGCCAGAACCCATATCTTCCGACGCTTTCGCCGCGATTCCAAATTGAATCGACTTATCACTACTATTCGTTGCGGTCTGTTTCAAAACCTTCCAGTTGGTCGCACCATAATATGGTAAGCCCGAATAAGTCGCACCGGTATCAAGCGTATAGCCCCAAGTATTATCATCTTCAAAAGTTTCAATCGAAGCGTTCGTCGCGAGGCTCGTAAATGGCGTCACATTGCCATTATTCACGAGATCGGAATTAAGATAGGTTTCACCATCACCTACCGCTGCCGACAAAGTATAGCCAGAAATACTATTTGTGTTTACTACTACATCAATATAATTGCTACGTCCAAACGTTCCCGGATATAGCTCGCCAATCGATAGATTGGATTCCGAAAGCGAAAGTGACAAAATCGGCTGGAAAGTAAATTGTACATCCGAACTCGACTCCGATGTCAATGCAAAAGTCGGTGTCGCCATCAGCGTACCAAGAATCATCAAAGGTATGAGCCTTTTTATTTTCATACTCTTATTATAGCATAAACAAAATTACAAAATTTATTTGACAAATTAAAAAAGCTTATGCTAAAATAAAACCAAATAGGTCATTTTATACAAACATTTAAAATAAAATGTTAAAAAAACGGAAGGAACATCGCGCGGTTGGCATAGCTGCATCCATCTGTGCAGTAATCCTTTTTGGTTCTATTATCAATCCAGCCGCTAAGAATCAAGAATCTGCCAAAGCCATCACCGATCTCACCGGTGAGACCGCTATTACTATGACTTCCATTAATAATGCAGCAAGCATTACAATCGATCCATCAAAAACCGGCGTCTTTGCTACTACCTCCGGTGCTAATGACATTTCCTTCTCCGTAGCAACCAGCAACTACACCGGCTACACATTATCGGTTCGTAGCACCAAAACTACCATCGACAAAAACGACAGCTCATTCACTTCCCTTGCTTCCAGTGTAACCGCTGAACAATTCTCAACTGGTAGCAATACTACGCTTAATAATCGTTGGGGCTTTAAGCCAAACTTCTACAATTCTGAATCTAATAGCCGGTATTTTGGCGTCAGTACAACTGCTGTCACCTTGGACCGTACTTCAACCGCAAACACTACCGCCAAAAACTACACTATTTCCCTCGGTGCCCGTGCCGATACCTCGTTGCCATCCGGCACTTATATTAACGAAAATCTAATCCTTGAAGCAACCGCTAACATCATCCCATCCTCTATTCTTACAGTTAATTATGGTACTGGTGTCACCGGAGTAACTGTCGGCGGTGTAACTATAGCAAATGGCGAAACCGTTAAATTGATTCGGGACGCATCATATCAAATCAATATGACATATGACCAAACCCTCTATGCGTTCGATTCTTGGTCTGCCACTTCCGGCACGATTGGTTCTAGTAGTACCCAATCTACAACTTACACCATTAGTACTACTGATGCCACTCTCACTGCCAATGTAGCATTTATTGGTCCAGAAATTCAAAATCTTAACGGAGTTCTATGTACTTCAACCCCTAGATTAGTCAAAGATAATCGTGACGGACATATTTATACCATTCAACGTCTAAATGATGGTAATTGCTGGATGATGGAGAACCTTGATCTTGGGCGTACCGCCTTAACCACAGACCTTACTAGTGCTAACACCAATCTTTCTACCACAGTAACCGCTTCTACTTTCAATAGTTGGAAGAAAACATCCAGCTCCCAAACTTATGATGCTGGCGAATACATCAGCGTCTCTGGTACGGATGCCACTTCCGGCAGTGCCTACGGTATTCTCTATAACTACTACGCCGCATCTGCCGGAACCATTTTTGGTAGCTCTAATAGCAGTAACGCCCAGTATGATATTTGCCCTGCCGGATGGCGTCTTCCAACAGGCGGTTCATCCGGAGAACTCATAGCCCTTTATTCGCAGTATAACTCTAATGCGCTTATGAGGGCTTCAATAGAGAATTCCGGAGCCGCTTTCGCTCTTGCTGGCTACTTCTACAGTAGTACTCCGGACTATCAGGGTAGCTACGGCTACTACTGGTCTTCTACGAGGAGCAGTAACACGAGTATGCGCACCCTATCCCTCAATACGTCGAATGTCTATCCGGCCAATGGCGGCAGTCGCAGCTACGGGGGCGCTATACGTTGTGTTCTGGATGAGCCACCAACTATTTTAGACCTCACCTATATGCAGGATTTTAATGGTCTCTCTGCAGACGACAAAGCCTCCGTCCTAGCCTCGATGGAGGACAGCACCGCCTATACTCTCATAGATAACCGTGATAATAAATCTTACAAAGTAGCCAAAATGAAAGATGGCAAAATTTGGATGGCAGAAAATCTGGATCTTGGGCGTACCGCCTTAACCACAGACCTTACCAGTGCTAATACAAACCTTGTCACCACGATAACTGCAGAAGCCTTTAATAGTTGGAAGAAAGACTCTGGTACGGCAACAAATACTGCCGGTGAGTTTATCAGCGTTTCAGGTTCGGATGCCACCTCGGGCACTCCATATGGTACGCTTTATAACTACTACGCCGCTTCTGCCGGTACCATTTCTGGAAGCACCAACAGCAGCAATGCATCATATGATATTTGCCCAGCCGGATGGCGTCTTCCAACTGGTGGCTCTTCTGGAGAATTCCAAGCCCTTTATGCCGAATATAATTCCAACGCTCTGATGAGGACCTCAATTGAAAATAATGGAGCTGCTTTTGCTCTCGCTGGCTACTTCATCAGTAGTACTCCGGCCGGTCAGGGTAGCAGCGGCGACTACTGGTCTTCTACGAAGTACAATGACACGAATACGTACTACCTATACCTCAATACGTCGAATGTCTATCCGGTCAGTAGATACAATCGCTACAGCGGGAACGCTATACGTTGTGTGGTTAAAAACCCATCCCACACACTCAGTGTCACATATGGCACAGGAGTTACAGATGTCACCATCAACGGTATTTCTGTCGCTAATGGCGGGACGATGAGCCTTGAAGAAGGTGTGACATATCGCATTAGTACCACTTTGTCTTCTAATTATTCCTTCACAAGTTGGTCCGCGACATCTGGGACGGTAGACTCGGTGAGCACACAGACAACGACCTACACCATCGGCACAGCCAATGCCACCCTTACCGCTGCCGCTTCCTTTACCGGCACATATATCCAGAATCTGAGCGCTTCTTCCTGTACTACCACCGCTT
>CAMHNK010000026.1 GCA_946186455.1 uncultured Candidatus Saccharibacteria bacterium | reverse complement strand
ATTTTTAGGTGTGATGGGGGTAATAATAATTATTTTGTTAATCGTTTTGATTTTTAAGAAGTCGGCTCCCGCGCAGTCGGCTGATTTTAAATCAATGGAAGAGCGGTTAATTCGTATGGAAGGTCAGGTTAAGGAAATTAATCCATCGATTGATCGTAACTTCCGGGAGAACCGCAAGGAAATCGCGGAGAATCTCGAAAGACTCCAAACTGGCAATGAGAAGAAGCTTGAGGAAATGCGCGAGACGGTCGATGAAAAGCTTAAAACATCAGTTGAAAAGCGTTTTAACGAAAGCTTCAAATCGATTTCCACCCAACTCACTCAGGTCTATCAAGGTCTTGGCGAGATGAAGAGTATGGCGACCGAAGTTGGTGACCTAAAGAAGGTTATGGAAGGCGTTAAGACTCGTGGTATTTATGGCGAAGTTCAGCTTGGCTCGATTATTAGTGATATGTTAAACAAATCTCAATACGAAGAGAACATCGCCACCAAACCAGGCTCAAATGATCGCGTCGAATTTGCGATCAAGATGCCTGGGAAAGAAGACAATGTTTATCTTCCGATTGATTCTAAATTCCCAGTTGAGAATTATTCGCGTTTAATTGCCGCTTACGATGCTGGCAATAAGGCCGATATTGCAACTTATCAGAAAGCACTCGCAAATGATGTTAAGGAGCAAGCTAAGAAGATTTCGACTAAATATATCGAACCACCAATGACGACTGAGTTTGGCATTATGTTTGTGCCGACTGAATCGCTCTATGCGGAGATTATCCGAATTCCAGGTCTTTCTGATGAGATTCGTAAGAAACAAAAGATTACAATCGCTTCACCATCAACGCTTCCGGTGATGCTGAATGGCCTTGTAATGGGCTTTAGGACGCTCGCAATTGAAAAGCGTTCAGCTGATGTTTGGCAAACGCTCGGCGCCGTTAAAACTCAGTTTGGTAAGTTTGGTGAATTACTTGAGGGCGTACAAAAGAAACTTCAGGAATCAGCTAATAAGATTGAATCGGCGAGAACCACTTCCCGCCAGATTGAGCGTAAACTAAAAGATGTCGAAGAATTGCCAGAAACTGAATCAGTTAAATTAATAGGAGAAGTATCCAATGAGTCTGAAGAGTAAGCTCACCCGCAAAAACCGTGATTATATCGTATTGTTCATCCTAAATGCCGCCGGTATGATTCTGGAATTAGTTGCTTCAAGGCTAATGTCGCCATATTTCGGTAGTAGTAATTTTGTTTGGACGGCAATCATTGGCATCATTCTCCTGGCTGGCAGCCTTGGCAATATCCTTGGTGGTAAGATCTCAAACAGACGGAATGCTCGTTACCTTACCATTATGTTACTATTATTTGCTGCAATTTATCTGGCGGTTACACCAATGGTTGATGCGCCGATTCTATCAGCCATCAAGTCTGGTAATAATGGCGTCCAGTTTTCATCGGTGATTTCAAGTATTGTATTCTTCCTGGTGCCGGCTACGATTCTTGGTATTATCACGCCGATTATCATGAAGGAGCATATTGCAAGCAGTAAAGATCAGGGTAAGGAATCTGGTAGAATTACGGCAATAATTGCGATTGGTAGCCTGCTTGGTACTTTTGCTGGTGGTTTCTGGATTATTCCAGCCATTGGCACGAGAATGATTTTCAATGTGCTCGCAATTACAATTATCTTAATGGTGCCGTTCTTTATGCCAATTACCGACACCAAGAGTATTAAACTTAAATGGCGCTATTTCTTCGCAATGCTCCTTGCAACGGTCGTGACGATTGCTTCCATTATCACTGTAAACAGCATGACTGGGAACGTCGAAGGATCAATCAGTATTGACACTGAGTATGGTCGTGTAATTGTAGAAGATGGCACCTATGGAGATGACGAAGTGCGCTATTACAAGCAAAGTGGCGCTTATTCTTCGGCAACTTTCTTATCTGAAAATAAAAAATACGATCTCGTCTTTAATTATCTGAAGAAATATGACGAAATGTTTAAATTCCTAAACGTGAAGAGTACTGCGATGATTGGTGGTGCTGCTTATCAATATCCGAAGTATTTCATTTCGCATTTCAAAGATAAATCCATGGATGTGATTGAGATTGATCCGATGTCAACGGAAATTGCGAAGAATTATTTCTTCCTAGATGATTTAGTAAGAGATTATGATACCGAATCGACTGGGCGACTAGGCCTATATAATGATGATGGGCGCATTTTCCTCGCTGATTCGACTAAGAAGTATGATGCAATTCTAAATGATGCCTTTTCAGGTGAAGTGCCAGTAGGGACTCTTGCGACCGTCGAAGCGGCTAAGATTATTAAGAGTCGCTTAAATAAAGATGGTGTTTACATGTCGAATGTACTCGGCGCGGTTAGTGGGCATCGTGGTAAGTTCCTGCGCGCTGAGGTGAAGACCTTAAAGAAGGTCTTTAGGCATGTTTATGTGATGCCAGTTTATGAGAACGCTACCAGCAATCAATATGTAAACTGGATGGTGATTGCTACCGATAATGATAACTACGTGCCAAAAACCGTCGATATTGAACTATCAGACAAGGACATAACCTTGACTGATGACTACTGCCCAATTGATAGCTTGATTACAACTGAATACTTTGATTAGAAACCACGAATCTTCTCGAATGGAAAGAGTCTCATAATCACTGGGCCAACGATACGGCAATAAGGAATGGTTCCGAGGCCATTTCTTGAATCCCAAGAATTGGAACCTTCACGATTATCACCGGAAACAAATAATTCGCCGTCTGGAACTGTGACGTCAACTTCACCACTAGTATATTCTTTTGGACCATCATCGGTAGCGTGACGCCATTCTTTATCGTAGTTAAAGCCATCTGGATATTCATCATTATAGATGGTCATAATACCGGCTTTTACAACTACACGTTCGCCCGGGAAAGCAATAACACGCTTAATAATGTATTGATCTGCGACATTTTCCGGAACAGTGCAAGTCATTGGTTTAACGACGCCTTGTTCTTTGTATTTTTCGACGGACTTTTCATTTTCATTCATAAAGACGATGATTTGACCACGTTCCGGGATATATTCTTGCCCCACAAAGTGAGCCCAAGACACGGCAGCACGGTTCACGATGACGCGATCGTCGTTCTGCAAAGTATTTTCCATACTGACGCCAACGACGTTATATGAGCGATAAATGTAAGTATTCAAGAACAATGTGCCGAGCACGATGGCAACGACAAAGCCAGCAAGACTCAAAATATCTTTTAATAATGGATGTTTTTGAAAAAATGTTGGTTTCATGAAAATTATTATAGCACTTTTAAGCTTATATTAAATAATTTGATATAATATAAGGGTATGGCAGATTTCATATTAGCAAGAAAATCTAGGAATATCGCAAGCAATATAGTGCATATCTTTTTAAATATCCTGCTTGGAATCTTAGCTGTTTTGATTACAGTCTTTAGTGCGAGCCCATGGCTTGGTATTTTACTAGTTTTAGTCTCGAAATGGCGCATTTTTGCTGTACGCAAGCGCTATTTGTGGTTAAACCTTAAGTCTAATCTAGTTGATATTATTGTTGGCTTTAGCGTTGTCATTTTGGCCTATTTTGCTGGCCACTCACTTCTTCCAGTTGATTTCTTACTCATGGCAATTTATGTATTATGGTTGCTCGTGCTTAAACCTATGTCGTCAGAAGTCGCTACGCTTGCACAATCCCTCGTAGCTGTGTTCTTGGGTATTTCGGCTTCGACGATTATGGCCGCAAGCCTTGATTCAATCATCGCTGTCATACTAGCATTTCTGATTGGTTATGCTGCGAGCCGTCACGTTTTAGCGCAAACTGGTGGACAGGATTTTACTCTTACGACCCTAGTTTGTGGTTTAGTGTTCGCCGAGATTGCTTGGCTTTGCAATTCCTGGTCAATTGTTTATACTTTCGGAAATACCGGTATTAGGATTCCGCAAGTTGCTATTATTTTGACAATCTTTGCCTTTATCTATAACTATGCCAGACAGGCAATGTATAAATATCAGGAAGATTTCCGATTCCGAGATATTTTAGGGCCCGTTCTGTTTGGTGTGGCGTTAGTGGGCATAATTGTAATTTGCTTTAGTAATCCAATATTTAATATCTAAGGAGGTTAAATGGAAAATATTGAAGAGGGCAAGATTTCTGAAGTACCAAAACAAGATACTGCCGTAGTGGTTGAGCAACCTAAAGAGACTAGGGAACCAAGAGCTCGTAATACGTTTGCCACATTTCTCGCTACAATTGCAGTTTTGCTCGGTGCTGGTGGTTTGACATTTGGTGTGCTAGCTTATAATGAGGCACACAAGCCGCTTACCGTTTTATCAAGCGGTACGGATGGAAACTCAGCAAACTTCACGGAAGGCTCAATTGCCGACGTTGTGAGCAAAGTATCTGATAGCGTTGTTTCAATTGTAACTTCTACTACTGGCAGAGATTATTATGGACGAACTTACGAATCAGGCGCTGCCGGTACTGGCGTAATTGTTTCATCGGATGGTTATATTTTGACCAATAAGCACGTTGCTGGCGATGCAAAGACTATTACGGTTGTGCTTCACGATGGCACGACGTATAACAATGCACGACTCGTGGTCGTAGATCCACTTAATGATATCGCTTTTATCAAGATTGATGATGTTTCAGATCTCAAGGCGGCGTCTCTAGGCGATTCAAAGACAATTACGGCTGGTCAGCAAGTGGTCGCAATTGGTAATGCCCTCGGTCAATATCAAAATTCGGTGACTTCTGGTATCATTTCTGGTACTGGCCGTTCGCTCACTGCCACCGATGGCTCCGGTACGATGTCTGAAAGACTTTCGGATATGATTCAGACTGATGCGGCGATTAACTCCGGCAATTCCGGCGGCCCACTCATCAATGCTGCTGGTGAAGTGATTGGTATTAATACTGCTACTTCTGCCAGTGGCGAGAATGTTGGCTTTGCAATTCCAATTGCTAGTGTCAAAGGCATGCTTTCGCAACTCGTTGAGGGTGGCAAGGCAGAGCGTGCTTATGTCGGTGTATATAGTGTCGACATCACTCCTGATTATGCAAAAGAAAATAATCTCCCTGTAACAACTGGTACTTATATCTATAGCTCACAAGCTTATTCAGCGATCCTCAGCGGCAGTCCAGCTGCTAAGGCCGGTCTTCACGACAAAGATATCATCACGGCCATAAATGGCGTAAAGATTGGCGCCGCTGGTTCGCTTTCAACTTTGATTGGTGAGTACAAGCCAGGCGACATTGTTTCACTTACCGTAATTCGCGATGGCAAAGAGATGGGTATCAAAGTTGAGCTTGCTGGCTATCAAGAAACAAAATAAAGGATGAAGTTCCGGGTCTCGACTAGTTCGAGACCTTTTTTGTTACAGTATTCAATGATTTTTTGATGCTGGCTCGGGTCGGATTCAAGGATTAGGTGTTTAATATCTGGCCGTGCCGAGACTTGATTAATAAGCTCGTAGATTAGTGCTAGACCGTCATTTGAGGCGTAGAGCGCTGTGAGCGGCTCGTATTCTAGACTGTCAAAATCTAGCCAATCCCAGGATTTGTCGACATACGGCAAGTTTGCCGCAACGATATCGATGTTACGATCTAGCGCGTCGTTTAAGAGATTTGATTTTTGCAGAATGATATCGGAGTGGAGTTCGGTGCTATTCTTTTTTGCAACTTCAAGTGCCTTGTCGGAGTTATCAATTGCAACTACCTTAGCCTTAGGGATTTCTAGTTTCAAAGTCGTTGCAATACAACCGGAACCAGTGCCCACATCGTAGATGATTGGATAGTCGATATTCTCGGCGATTTTCTTAACTATATCGATAATGTCTTCGGTTTCTGGACGGGGAATTAGGACATTTTCGTCTACATAAAATTCACGACCGTAGAATTCTTTACTATTAATAATGTAGGCAAGTGGTTTATTCTTGGCGCGCTCGTTTAAGTAATAATTTGCCTTTTCTTCTTCGACTTCGGTCAAATCTCTGGTATCATGCGAAATTAGATAAGTGCGATCTTTCTCACGGAGAATGTTTAATAGAATTAATTCAGCATCAATACTTGGAACTTTGGTCTTGGCTTTTTCTAACCAGTTTGCGATATTCATATTAGGCTTCGGCCTTTAACTCGCGTTCATGCAAGGTTAATTCATGAATCAAATCGTCAATATCACCATCCATGACGGCTGGAATGTTGCTTCTGGAATAGTGAATGCGGTGATCGGTCACGCGATCCTGTGGGAAGTTATAGGTGCGAATCTTTTCTGAGCGGTCGCCAGTACCGATAAGAGATTTGCGTGCTTCTGATGCGTTTTTGATTTCTTCTTCTTTTTTACGCTCTAGAAGCCTTGAGCGAAGCACATTCATCGCTTTAATACGGTTTTGCTGTTGGGAGCGCTCGTCTTGCATTGCCACTACTAGCCCCGTCGGTAGGTGTGTAATACGGACGGCGGAGTCAGTCGTGTTGACGCCCTGACCGCCATGACCACCGGAGCGGTAGATATCAATGCGTAGGTCTTCTGGTTTGATTTCTAAATCTTGTTCGGAGGCTTCCGGAAGTACGGCCACAGTAACAGTAGAAGTATGAATGCGACCTTGCGATTCGGTCACTGGAACACGTTGTACGCGATGAACACCACCTTCAAATTTCAGCTTACCGTAAGCTTCATCGCCACTGATTTTGAAGATAACTTCTTTCATACCGCCGGCTTCGTTTTCATTTTGAGACATTAGCTCTGCTTTTAAACCATGACTCTCGGCATATTTCACATACATGCGGTAAAGCTCGCCGGCAAAAAGGGAAGCCTCGTCACCTCCGGCGCCGGCACGAATCTCAATAATAGCCGGTTTGTCATCTTCTGGGTCGCGTGGAATCATTAATTCTTCAAGCTCAGCTTTGGATTTCTCAATTTCTTCTTTCAGATTCTTTACGTCTTCTCTTGCAATTTCACCAAGTTCCGGATCATTTACGAGTGCTTCGGCTTCTTCTAGATTGGCGTTCATTTGCGTGATTTTAGCATCTAAATCAATGATTTCCCGGAGCATACTTCCGCGCTTACTTTTAGCAGCAAAATCAGGGGAATTGTAAGCGTCTGGCTTCGCGAGGAAGTCTTCTATCTCTTTTAATTCGTCTTTATATTTCTGAATATCCATGCTATAATTATAACATAAATTTGGATCTTTAGCTCAGTTGGCTAGAGCGTACGATTCACATTCGTAAGGTCACTGGTTCGAGCCCAGTAAGATCCACCATAAAAAATGAGCGAAGAAAAGCAGCTGTAATGAAAGCTGCTATATTTATTCCGATTATCCAGAGAATGGGGATTATGTGTTTTATTCAATACGATAATTATAGGCGCGGCCGGCTGGAAAAGGTGCGGTCGCGCTTTTTTCTGTTATACCATCTTTTCATGAAAAACCCACGTCTTTGACGTGGGTTATAAAGGACAGCTATTGATTCTTTTTGTCCAGCACATAGCGTACTGAACAACCATCTCCTATTTCGACCGCAAACTCTAAACTGTTGCCAGCAAGAAGGGCTTTGTTAAAGAAATGTAGAACTCCTACGGAGTCATAACGCCATTGTGTACTGGACCAATAATAGCCACTTTCACCAAATTCGATTGGTTCAAAAGAGCCAAGATTGTCTTTGTACTCATCGAAATCGTACAATGATACTATGCCATTGAAATCCATGTTGAGACCGAGACGAATTCTTTTGGGCGTATCGAACTCATCTGCGATCATTTTCCATTCTTCATACGTTGGAAGTCTCCAGCCTTTTGGGGGAATAATCTTATTATCTTCCCCCATAGCTTCATCCAAAGTAAATAAATCTCTTCGGTTACCCTCTTCATCGATAACATAGAAATCTTCAGGAGCAAAGATTAAGCCGGAATCGGTATGAATTGCTTCTTTCTCCCACATGGAGTAATCAGGATAGCTGTATTTTCTTTTCATTTTAAGGTGCACCCCCATAATTAATATCTGCGGGGGACGTACCCAGCCGCAGAGTAAAAGGCGTCATATCCCTTTACTCTGCGGCTGCATCACCCGTAAACCCGTCAAATTGGTTTACATAATACATTATATCATACTTCTTATGTTTTGTCAATGAACACACCCTTGCCGGCGATTTCTTCTGCGAAAGAATCATGATATAAATGCAGGGAAGTGCGAGGCTTGATAAAAACCAATGAGGTGATAAAATATAGTGTAATAGAAAAAAGGAGAAAAAATGGCCAAAAAAGGTATGGTTGGTCAATTGACTGCCAAAGCTAAAGCATGGATTGTTGGGGTCAGCGCAGCGGTTCTCGCAGCTAC
>CAMHNK010000025.1 GCA_946186455.1 uncultured Candidatus Saccharibacteria bacterium | reverse complement strand
GTGGTACTACTAACGGCTCGGTGCTTCCTTCTAATCTCTTTACTGAAGGTGGTACTTACCTTGGCTACAACAAACTCATTGGTAACTTACCAGGTTGTGCCGAATACTCCGGCTACATCACCTACACTCTCGTAGCTGAAAAAACCTCTGCCACTCTCGAAAAGAAAGTATCTCTCGATGGCACAACTTGGGCTGACACAGTAAACGCCAAACCGGGTGATTATGTCACCTATAGAGTAAAGTTCGAAAACACCGGTAACACCAACCTCACGAATGTCATTTTCAAAGATGTCCATGACAATGGTCTAACTCTTCGCACTGGTAGCACCAAGATCTTTAACCTCGCCAATCAAAACGGCAAACAAATCGATGATATCATCGATATCAGCGGTTATAATACTGGCGACCTCGCTGCCGGCGCTCTTGTTCAGGTCATTTACCAGGCTCAGGTATCGACCGACAAGACCTACTGCAAAAAGACTCTTAAAAACACCATCACCGCTAGCTATAATTCCAATCAAAACCAAAAGGATAGTGCTAACGTAGTCGTAGTCTGCGAAGAAGATCCAACTCCGGCCGAGACTTGTGAAACCAATCCAAATCTCCCAGGGTGTAAGAAGGATTGTACGACCAATCCGGAACTTCCAGAGTGCCAAGAGGAAGAAACCTGTAAGACTAATCCAAATCTCCCAGGATGCCAAGAAATCCCATCCACCGGTCCAGTCGAAATCGTGCTTGCCTCCGTTGTGGCAGCCGGTATCCTCGGCGGTGGTCTATACCTCTATAAGACTCGTAAGACTTTGAAGTCCGTCGAAAACGCCGTTAAGGGTGAAGATAAAGGCAAAGAGAAATAAGTCTTGTCTATTACCCCTAAATGTGATAAAATATTCAGAGTAACTTAAAGGATTAATATGAAGAAAGCAGTTATCCTCGTAGGCGGGAAGCAATATCTCGTTGAGGAAAAAGAGACCCTACGGGTGGACCTCCTCCCGGAAGGAACCAAAGAGCTCGAAACTGATGCTTTACTCGTAATTGATGGCGACAAGACTACTGTCGGCACACCTACAGTAAAAGGCGTAAAGGTTTCAGCCAAGGTGAAAGCCGCAGAAGTTAAAGGTGACAAAGTTCGCGTAATCCGCTACCACAGCAAGAAGCGCGTCCACACCGAAACCGGCCATCGCCAAAAGTATTCCGAAATTGAAATCACCAAGATCGGTTAATAAAATAAGCCCTACCAAGGGCTTATTTTTGTGTTATAATAATAAGCAGTATGAGTGCGAAGGTAATTTGTGTCACAAACCAAAAAGGTGGCGTGGGAAAGACCACGACGGCCGTTAACCTATGCTATTATCTCGCTAAGGATAAATTTCGTACTCTTCTCGTCGACTTTGACCCTCAAGGCAATGCTACTTCTGGTCTTGGTATCGAAAAGAATAATGAATCCTTAAAAACCACTATGACTGAAGTTATTCTCGGCACCGCCAGTATGCCGGAAGCAATCATAAAAACCAATTACAAAAACTTTGATTTAGCCCCTACTACCCCTGAGCTTGCTAACGCTGAAATCGAGATTACGTCAATGGATAAAAAATTTGTCCGCCTTCGTGACGCCATCCGTCAGGTCGCCGAAAACTACGACTATATCGTGATTGATCTTCCACCATCCTTGTCGCTTCTCACCGTTAATGGCATGATTGCGTCAGACTATTTATTATTGCCAGTTCAGACCGAATTCTACGCCCTAGAAGGCGTTGCGCAGCTTCTCGAGTCCATGAAGCTCGTCATGAAGCAGGCCAACCCGAAACTCCGCTTGCTCGGCGTTGTCGCAACGATGTACGACAAACGCACTTCGCTTTCTGCCCAAGTCCTAGCCGAAATCAAGAAATACTTCAAAAATCTTACCTTTAAGACTACCATCCCACGTAACGTTCGCTTAGCTGAGGCTCCAAGCCACGGCGTGCCGGTCGGTGCGTATGATAAATTTAGCAAAGGCGCCAAAGCCTATAAAGAATTTACTAGAGAAGTAGAGGAGAGAACCAAATGAGCATGAAAGGTCTTGGCCGTGGATTTGAATCCCTCATTCCAACCGATTTAGTTGATGATGAATTTGATCCAACTGCCACCGAAGATAAGAAATCGAGTGATTTAAAAGAATTAAAACTCGAAGACATTATTCGTGATGAAGAACAGCCGCGTCGTGATTTTGATGAAGAAGCGATTAACGCTTTAGCTGCTTCCATTAAAGAACATGGCGTGCTTCAGCCAATCGTTGTCACGAAGGAAGACGGCAAATATAAGATTGTCGCTGGCGAACGCCGTTGGCGCGCTTCGAAAGTCGCTGGACTTAAAACTATCCCAGCCATCGTCCGTACGCTCGATTCCCAGAATCGCCTTGAGCTTTCCATTATCGAGAACGCTCAGCGTGAAGATTTGAACGCCATCGAACTCGCGACTGCCTATGCCAAATTAAAGAATCAATTTAATCTTTCCATTGAAGATATCGCCGCCAAAGTTGGTAAAAGTGAGACCTCCGTAAACGGCACCATGCGTCTCTTAAATCTTCCAGATGACGTCAAAAAAATCATGGTCAAAGAGAAGCTCACCGAAGGCGTCATGCGCCCACTCGTCGCTGCTGATGAGAAGACCATCAAAAAGGTTCTCCCAAAGATTATCAGTGAGGGTTGGACGGCTCGTAAAGTCGAACGTTTTATGGCAACCAATAAGCCACATTCCTCAACCGCTCTTACCAAAGCCCATCTTTACCACAAAGAAGAAGATGCTCTCGAAAAGAAATACGGCTCGGTCGCTAAAGTTACCGGCCGCACCCTTACCTTTAAGTGTAAGAATGACGAAGAATTGAAAAAACTGATTAAATCTCTGTTATAATTAGATTATGAAAGAGAAGGATTCCGCAAGAGTTGCTCGCGCGGTAGAAGTCGCCAAAAAGGCCCACGAAGGTCAGTTTCGTAAAACCGGCGAACCATATATTATTCATCCTTTGGCTGTCAAAAAAATTCTCGAAGAGTGGGGCATGGATGAAGATACAATTATTGCCGGCATTCTTCATGATACGATTGAAGACACTGATTTAACGCTTGACGATATCCGTAATGAATTTGGTGAATCCGTCGCCTTCCTCGTCGATGGTGTCACGAAGCTTTCTACGGCTCGTACCGGCATGCGTGACATTGATACCTATCTTCCGGAGACCAAAGACAACTTCCTCCGCCTGATGATTGCGCTTGGTGATGATATTCGCGTCCTGATTATTAAGCTCGCTGATCGTCTCCATAATCTCCGCACTCTTTCCGCTCTTCCGCCAGAAAAACAAAAGAAAATCGCCAAAGAATCCCTCGAAGTTTTCGCGCCCCTCGCCGACCGTCTCAATATGGGACGCCTCCGCGTCGAGATGGCCGATCTCGCCTTTAAATACGTCGACCCGAAACGCTTTGAAGAACTCAGCAACATCATTGAAAAATACAATAAATCCGCCGAGCGGTCTTTGAAGCAAATCGAAAAGGAAATTGGCGATGCTCTGAAAAAAGAGAAGATTAAATTCGAAATCTCCGGCCGTGTTAAATCCGTTTATTCATTACATAAGAAACTCGCGAAGCACGATCAAAACATCAACGAGATTTACGATCTCACCGCCCTTCGCATCATTGTGGACGACGTCACCGACTGTTATCTGACTCTCGGTATCATTCATTCGCTCTATCGCCCGATGGCTGGTCGTATTAAAGACTACATTGCCACACCAAAGCAGAATGGTTATCAATCCATCCACACGACCGTTATCACCAAAGACAAGCATGTCGTCGAATTTCAGATTCGCACGCGCGAAATGCATGAATACGCCGAACGTGGTCTTGCCGCCAGCTTCTATTACAACGAGCAGAAACTTACTGAGAATTACAAAAAAGGGAAGATCGAACATCTCCCGACCAATCTTCTTTGGATTACCGAACTTCAAATGACCGCCGCCCGTCTCCGCGAAGGCAAAAAAGTCGATTTGAAAAAACTAAAACTCAACTTATTTGCTGATAAGATTTTCGTTTACACGCCAAAAGGTGACATTATTGATTTACCAAAAGGCGCCCTCCCGCTCGATTTTGCTTATCGCTTGCATTCCGAAATCGGCGATCACGTTGTTGGTGTGAAAATCAATGGCAAAATGAGTAATCTGAACAAAAAACTTGAGCAGGGTGATATCGTAGAAATTCTCACGTCCAAAAACCAAACACCAAAAGTCTCTTGGCTTGAAAAGATTTTTACCCCTCATGCTCGTCATAAACTACTTCATACTTTGAACGATAATTCTCGGAATAGTACACCGGAACGTCCAATTCCACCAACTAGAAAAAAATAATTGTTCGTTTTCAAAACATTTGTGCTATAATTATTTTTAGCAAAAGGAGGTATTTTGTGAAGTCAAAGTATAAGAACATTTTCTTTGTCCTAAGCCTGATTGCTAGTCTGGCCGTTAGCGCATTGATCCCTGTTGCTTGTACATTTGCAGAAGATGTCGTTGGTACTGAAAAAATCAGCAGTGCAAATTACAGTATGCTAATTGCGTCTGTTATTCTACTGACTTCCATCATTCTTACCACAGCGACGATTCGTCGTTTTCTGCATAAATAAAAAGATAGCCCCTCGGGGCTGTTTTTTTGTTCGTAAAAAAATGGAGCCGTTAGCCCCTTGGGACGCTCCGTGCTCCAAACGAAGTTTGGAGCCGATGGCAGGGATCGAACCTGTGACCTGCTCGTTACGAATGAGCTGCTCTACCAACTGAGCTACATCGGCACTTTTCATATTATATCACAAATGTGCTATAATAAATACAATTAAGGAGAGAAACATGCCTAAGGTGGATATTATTAAGCGTCCAGTCGAACAGGCTGGCAGTAATATCAAAAGAAGGGCCTGGTCAGCAATTATTGAATCGGCCGTTATTCTTATTATTGGTATTCTCTTCGTTTTCTGGCCAGATGAGATGAAGAAACTTCTTGCTTATCTCGTTGGTGCGTTCTGTATTATTAGAGGTGGCGTCCAAATTATCAGCTACTATATGGTCGAAAAAGGCCAAAATGATTTCTTCAATAATAATCTTTTATATGGTGTTGTCACGGTCATCGTTGGTATTGCCGCACTTTGTATCGGTGAAAAAGTTGCCGATATTTTCCGTATTGTGATTGGTATCATCATTATCTACGAATCACTTGTTCGTATTGATGCAGCCGTTAAACTCCATAATGCTAAAATCAAAGCTTGGCAAGTTTTGCTCGTCATTGCTCTTGCTATGCTCGTGATGGGTATTTTCGTCACCTTCTATTCCGGTGCAATTATGCAACTCTTTGGTTGGATGATGGTCTTAGCCGGCCTTGTTGGTATCGTTGGCGATGTTGTATTTATTAAGCATGTAAATATCATTATCGATAAAATCACCGGCCAGGCTAAAGCCCAAGAAGCGAAAGAAAAATACGCCGACGTCGAGGAAGCTGAAGTTAAAGAAGACTAAAATGAAATACCTCGCGGAAGACATCAAAAAGATTTATCTGCATGAACGCTTCATGTTGGTTTTGATGATCATTAATCTGCTTGGTTCAATTATTTTATTCATTTACACCATTCTGCATCTCCACGCTGAAAGCGCCATCGTTAAAGTTGGCTATGGTGACATTGGTGGTTATCGCAGTGGCTCTTGGACCGATATGCTCACCTTCCTGATCCTTGCTGTCATCCTTGGTATTTTTCATAACATCATCGCTCTCCGCATCTATCATAAACGCGGTGCTGGCATGACCAAATTCTTTTTACTAACTACTAGCTTACTTATTATTGGTGCCTTTATCGTACTCGCTCGTTTAACGGGAGAAGGTTAATGCGAAAGAACCTTGAGATTCCGCAAGGTAAGCGCACTCGCTCTTATCGTTTTTTCGAAATTTTACCGGGTTTTTGTTCTTATGGCGCCATCATTCTTTTGTTTCTTTTGTCTTGGCTCTCGCCAGTAATTGGTGCAATTTATTTGTTCACGCTCATCGCGACCACGTTAGTTAAAGCTATCAGCGTCGCCTACCGCGCCGTGCAAGGTTATAACACGATTAAAACCGCTGAGAAAGTAGACTGGCGAAAACGTGTCGAAGATCTTGCGAATCCACATGAAGCTTTTGAACGCTTTAGAAATAGCGATTCGAAGAGCTATAAATTCGACGAACATATCGAGAATCTCAAACTCATGGCGGCCATGGCCAAAGAATATCCAAATCCCGAAAAAATCTATCACGCCGTGATTGTTACTGCCTACGACGAAGGATATGAAATCATTCAACCGTCCATTATGGCCATTTCCAAAAACACTTTTCCAAACGAACGCATTATTGTAGTTTTAGCCTATGAAGAGCGTGGCGGGGAAGCAATTGAACAAACTGCGAAAAGACTCCGTGCCGAATTTAAGACTACCTTTAAGGATTTTCTCATCGTTAAACACCCAGACGGCTTACCAGGCGAAATCGTTGGTAAAGGTCCAAACTTAACTTATGCCGGTGAACGTCTCGCTGAATATGTCAAGAACAAACATCTCCCAGTCGAGAATGTCATTGTGACTTCACTCGATAGCGATAATCAAATGGGCGAGAAATACCTCGATGCCGTCGCCTATGAATTTATTGTTCATCCAAACCGTCAACGCTTAAGCTACCAGCCGGTCTCGCTCTTTATGAATAACATTTGGGATGCTCCGGCGCCAACTCGTGTCGTCGCCGTTTCAAACTCCTTCTTTAATGTGATTACTACTATGCGCCCGCACGTGCTTCGTAACTTTGCTTCGCACTCGCAGCCACTCCAAGCCCTCGAAGCCATGCATTTTTGGAGCAAACGTACCATCGTTGAAGACGGCCACCAATATTGGCGCAGTCTTTTCTTCTTTAGTGGCGACTACACAGTGTTACCGATTCGTATTCCGATTTACCAAGATGCCGTCGTCGATGAAACCTTCCTAAAAACCGTCAAGGCCCAATTCGTCCAGGTTCGTCGTTGGTATTATGGCGCTTCGGACGTCGCCTACGTCGGCACCAAACTCTTTACGAAAAGAGAACATCGCATCATGCCATTCTGGCAACTCTTCCCGAGATTCTGGCGTTTACTCGATAGCCACGTCACGCTTGCTATCCTCGCTCCGATTGTTGCCTTCGGCGGCTGGGTTCCGATGATTATGAATATTTCTTCTCACGATATGGTTGCCTATAATCTCCCGAACATCGTCAGCATCGTGGAAACCTTCGCCTCAATCGGCCTTATCGTTACCGTTCTCATTTCTCTAAAAATGCTACCGAAACGCCCTGAAAAATACCACAAAAGTAAGAGCATCTCAATGCTTCTGCAGTGGATCCTGATGCCAGTCACCTCCATCATTTATCAGTCGCTTGCTGCTTTCTATGCCCAAACCCGTCTCATGTTTGGCAAATATATGGAAAAGTTTGATGTCACTAAAAAAGTTAAAAAATAAGGAGTAAAACATGTCCAAAGTCTACTTTACTAAAAACATCACCCCAGAAAACCTCATCAAGATTTATAAAGCCCTCGGCGTAGAACTTCCAGGCAAAGTCGGCGTCAAAGTCTCGACCGGCGAAGACGGTGCCAAAGGCTACCTAAAAGCTGACCTCATCGCCCCATTCGTAAAAAGTTTGAACGGTACGATTGTTGAATGTAACACTGCCTACGGTGGTGCTCGTAACACTGTTAAAGACCATATGAAAGTCGCTGAAGCCCACGGCTTCACTAGCTTCGCTCCAGTGGATATTTTGGATGCCGATGGCGATAAAAAGATTCCAGTAAAAAACGGTAAATACCTAAAATATGATTTAATTGGTGCTCACTTCGATAATTACGATTCATTTGTGAATCTCGCTCACGGTAAGGGGCATATGATGGGTGGTTTCGGAGCTAACCTTAAAAATCAGTCCATTGGTTTTGCATCAAGAAATGGAAAAGCCTACATTCATTCGTGCGGTAAAACTACCAGTCCACGTCTTTGCTGGCTTTCAAAACACGAGCAAATCGATTTTATTCTTTCGATGGCTGAAGCCGCTACTGCAGTAGCCGATTACCTTAAAGAGCAGGGAAAGCCAATCGTTTACATTACCGTTATGAATGCAATTTCTTTGAGCTGCGATTGCGATGCTGAGCAGGATGATCCAGTTATGAGCGACCTTGGTATTGTAGCCTCCTTAGATCCAGTCGCGAACGATCAAGCCTTCATCGATATGGTCTGGGCTTCCAAAGAACCGGGTGCTGCCGACTTAAGAGAGCGCATCGATTCTCGCCTTGGCCGTGAAATTCTGCCATATGCCGAAGAGCTCGGTCTCGGTTCTCGTAAGTACGAACTTGTCGAGCTATAATAGATATGATATAATTATCTGAGTGGGTGATTAGCTCAGTTGGCTAGAGCGTCTCGTTTACACCGAGAAGGTCGGGG
>CAMHNK010000024.1 GCA_946186455.1 uncultured Candidatus Saccharibacteria bacterium | reverse complement strand
GAAGGCGCCGAAAGGCCTAATTATAGGGGTGGCGCTCGGTGTATTTGTCGTTCTTGCGATTGTGGTGGTCGCGATAATTATGTTTGGCCAGCCACCAGCCCCAGAGCCGGAACCAGAGCCGGAACCAGAGATTAATTACGAGGAAAACGTGCCAACGCTAATTACGGCGAAGCGTTACTGTGCTACGAGCGGGCTTTACGTTTGGGATTTGCCAGATGAAATCAGCCAACGTGATTCGGTCTATGGCGTAGTGAATTGTCGCTACAACGAGCAGAATGCCGAAGAGACAGATACTGATGTGAGCATCGAAGATCTTGCCAAAGAGCCAGAGAATGATGTTTTGGCGCTCGATTACTATGTATTAAAGAAAGATTACAAAGAGCTTGATTCAATTAAAACTCTCCAGGGCGACTATTCTTCACTTGGTTCGGAACTCGAAAATACCGATGATTACAAGATTTTCTATCAGTATAATGACAGCAATAATTACGTGATTTTCTCTTATACGGTGCTTTATAAGAATTCATATCTCCAGATGTCGGCCAAGGATGCGGCGGAGATTGAGACGGCGCTTACGACTATGGGCTTTCCGAAGTCTGAGCACGAGATACCAACCAAGGAATCCGAGATAGAGAAGAAGGAAAAGGAGCGCGAACAGGGAAAGGCGACGCCAGCGAAGCGTGATGTACTCCGTCGTAGTGATATGGCAAGAGTCGGGACCTCGCTTACGCAATATATGACCAATAATAAGTCGGAACTCCCTGGTCCGGGTATGTGGACTGCGACGGCCGATTTTGCTGGTGCGAATGCCTGTAAGGCCGACAATACTGCCTGTAATTTCGTGATGTCTTATCTTAACACCACTGATGACAAGAATGATTTTGAAGATCCGAGTGGTGATGTTTATAATATCTTAATCACCGGCAATATCGCGGATGGTGGTGAGATCGGGAATGTGACTTTTAATGCTAATAGCAAGCTTACGACCTCTAATAAAAAGTACACGATTGGCGGTAAGGCACCATTCTACGAACACGTAGTTTACATTATCCCGGGGGCGAAATGCGATGGCACGAGCGCCAAGGCCGCGAAGAAGACCGATTATGTCGTACTTTACAAACTAGAAGAAGGTCAAACTTACTGTTTAAACAACTAATCTACTAATAGGGGTGGTGTTTTATCTCTGTTTTTGATATACTTATAGGGTACTAGAAAGGGGGTGCGTCGAGTGGCGCAGGTAGGTACTTTACCTTTGTGGGCTATGATTCTGATTGGAAGTGTATTTTTTTCGTTTGCAATAGGCTTTATAAACCCATACGTTACAAAAGCGACGCTGATCCGGCTCGAAAATGTCGATAAAGAAGACTGGTCTAAACCGCGACCGACAGTGACCATAAAAGAACGGCTTTCACCAATCATTGTAATGGATTTTATCTTTGTGATACTATTCGTCGGGTTTATGTGTTTTTTAATCCAGGGTTTGGTACCGATGGCTAACAGGTTTGGCGGAGGCGTATTAGTGACACTGATGGTGGTACTATTTTCGATTATTACTTTGGGATTAACCTTTTTCATTGACATGTTAGCTTATATTACAGGGCTGGAGCTTACCGCAACTAGATTGAGACGACACTTTGAACGACATTACGGAGCCAGAGTCGAACGAGAATCATAGTCTGAAAACCCCGTTTTTACGGGGTTTTTCTCTTGAAAACGCTTAAGATATATTGACATTTCCCTAAAGTGTGCTATAATAATAGATATATTCTATCTAGGGGGGTAAAACAATGGAAGGTACATTACCAATCTGGTCTATCATTCTGGTTTTGGGAGCAGGAGTGTTATTCGCCTTGGGATATGTGAAACCATATATCTCGAAGGAGAACAAAGCGGAAATTATCGCGTATGCAAAGAATGAGAACATCGGTAAACCGCCAGTAGTGATCATCCGTGATCATATGACACCGGCGATGAGCCTGGCACTGATAATAGGGATTGCACTTGCCTCTCTGATACTGTTTATTGTCGAAACTTTCGGCAACATGGTGCAGCATTTTGGCGGTGGTTTCTTCGGTGTACTGATTACAATCGGTCTCATGTTCTTGCTCTACATTTTTTCGTTTATTGTACTGCTCTTTCTTCACTTAATCGGTGAAACCGTCACTTCAATCTCGTTTGTACGGCTTTACAGGGATCGCTACGGTCTCGAAGTGAAATACGAATCAGATATCAAATAGACCATCATCCCCATCTTCGGATGGGGATTTTTCTATGGACAATTAAGGATAAATGTTGTATAATATATCTATTCTGCATTAAGGGGGTGCTGGAATGCACGAAAGCACATTTCCGTTTTGGGTTATTGTCCTGTTAATCGGCGCAGCTTTCGCTTATTTTGTGGGGTACGCTAGTCCGTATGTCACGAAAGAGTCTAGGGAAGAGGTGAAGAAATACGTTAAAGGGAAAAACGCCATCCGGCCAAAGGCCATCATCAAGAACAGAACGGATTCGGAAACCGTAATCTGTTTATCGGTCGGGTTGGCAATCGTATGGATGATTTTCTTCTTTTGTGACGGTTTTTCAAACCTCATCATGAGGCTTGGCGATGGCACAATTGCTGCAATCTTCGCAATCATCATCTTCTTAATCGGCTTCTCGCTGACCTTCTTTGCGATGCTGTTTATGTATCTCTTTGGGGCGACAGTGTCGTCCGGAATGTTAGAGAGGCGTTACAAAGATCGCTACAATGTCGATGCTGAGCTGGTGCTCGATAAACCGGAGGTAAACCATTAATCTGTATCCCCTGTTCTTACAGGGGATTTTTTATTACCTCTGTTTTAGGCATAAGTATTATTGACTTTTTTGGTATTTTGTGCTATAATAAATACATATATTACTAAAAGGGGGTAAAGTGATATGGAACTTTACAATATTCCGTTCTATGTGTATGAGGGAATTATTACGCTCATCATGATGGTGGTTCTCGGTCTTTCCTACATCAAGGTTTCGAGAGATACTCGCCCTGGTAAGCGTTTTATCCATACGCAGCGCTTTAGCGTCGATACAATACTGATGTTTGGATTTGGTGGTGCGGTACTCTTCGTCCTCTCCTTCGTGAGAAAGGCCGTCGCTATCCCATCTAGCCTCTTCTTCAAAGTCGTAATGTTCGCGCTGATGGTCGGAATGGTTTTCGTGATTGCACTCGCCAATGTTGGCATTTCGATGTTCGCATCAAGCCTTGCCATTAATATCGCCGAGAAAGATCTCGAACACCGCTAGAACAAAAATCCCCGTCTTTAAGACGGGGATATTCTTTGTCTTAAAATTATTCGTCTTCGGCTTCTTCAAGCGCGGAGAGGAGGGAATCCTCGACGTTTTGTTTTTTCTTCTTTGGCGCGGACTTCATGAGCTCGATGTCGATCTCATAGCCGGTGAGTTTAGAAGCGAGGCGAACGTTTTGACCTTTGCTACCAATCGCGATAGATTGTTGATCTTCGTTGACGTAGACCTTGGCTTTCTTGCCCTCGATATCAACTTTGTTGATTTCGGCTGGGCTAAGAGCTTCGCGGATATATTCAGATGGGTTGTCGCTCCAGGTGACGATGTCGATTTTCTCTTTGTCACCGATTTCGTTCATCACGGCTTGGACGCGGACACCACGGCCACCCACGAAGGTGCCAACTGGGTCGATACCAGGGACGGTTGCGGTAACGGCGATCTTGGTGCGACGACCAGCTTCACGGGCGATACCACAGATTTTGACGGTGCCATTCTCGATTTCTGGAACTTCCTGGCGGAAGAGGCACTCGACGAATTCAGCGGAGCCACGGGAGAGAATGAGTTGGGCGCCTTTGTCGCCACGCTCAATGTTCTTGATATAAACTTTAATACGGCTACCAACCGAGTAGTATTCGCCGTCGATTTGCTCGGAGCGTGGGATGATGCCACTGGCGCGACCGAGGTCGACACGGACGAGTCTGGCTTCCACACGGGAAACAGTACCGGTTACGATGGTGCCGATTTTGTCCTCAAATGCAGTGAGGACGGCGTCATTTTCGGCTTCGCGGAGACGTTGAATCACGACCTGCTTAGCGGTCATAGCGGCAACGCGGCCAAAAGTAGTAACTTTAGATTTTTCTTCGATCACATCGCCAATTTTGGCACCTTTGCCAGCTTCAGCGAGTGGGATTTCGGTTGATGGGTTGTAAGCGAGACCATCCTCGATGACTTCGCGGGATACAAAAACATCGGCTTCGCCGGTTTTGGTGTTAAGGGTGGCACGGACATTCATGTCGCGGTCGCCGTTATCCTTACGCCATGCAGCGGCAATAGCTTGTTCGATAACATTCAGAACTGTCTCTTTTGGGAGACCTTTTTCTTCAGCAATAATGTCAACCATGCTGGACATTTGCTTCAAATCAAGATTTTCCATATTTCCTTTCTGCCTCTGGGCCTAAAAATACCGTCTCTTTTCGAGCCGGTCAATTCTGTATACTCTAATTATATCAAAGTCTTGAAAAAATGCAATAAATTTAGTACAATAGGTATAGCTGATTTTACTTGTAATATAAAAGGAATATATGAATAAAAAAGAAGAAGAGCGCCGTGCCCGGCTCTTAAAACTGAGGGCAGAAAGGTTACCGGATATTAAAAGACAGTTTGAAGAAGCGCAAAACCGCAATTTCAACTCGAATTTTAAACCAGGTGGCAAAGATGAAGCTTTAGTAAAACCAAAGAAAACTGCGACGAAAAAAGCCACGAAAACTGCGAAAGCGGTAAAAGAACTAACGGCAAAGGAAAAGGCCAAGGAAGAAGCCGAGAAACGCAAGGTGAATTTATCTGTTTCTGTGAAAAAAGGCGAAATGGTGCATCACCAGAGAATGCTCTCGCAAGACGTAAATGCGCAGGCGACGCAGCATATTATTGGCGTTCCAGTGAATAAATCGCGCTACAACGGTTATAAGGGCGAGCAAATCACCAATGCGAAGCTCAAGAACATGCGCATTGACCCAGAAGCAGTGAGAATTATCCCGATTGGCGGCGTAGGTGAATTTGGCATCGGTAAGAATATGACCATTATCGAATATAAATCTGAAATGATTGTAGTTGATATGGGTGTGCTCTTTGCTGGTGATGATTACCCGGGTGTAAACTACTTAATCCCAGATATTAAATACCTAGATGACAACCGCGAAAAAGTGAAGGCGATTCTCTTTACGCACGCTCACCTTGATCATATCGGGGCTTGTAGGCATTTGCTCCCGCATTTTAATCCTTTGACGCCGATTTATGGCACCGACTTTACGATTGGGATGATTAAGAAGCAGATGTCCGAGCTTGAGGATGTACCGGATTATAACTACCAGGTGGTGGATCCGTTTAAACACGAAAATATCCAGGTATCCGAGCATTTTTCGGTGGAATTTATCCATACGCTTCACTCAATTCCGGGTAATACCGCGATTGTGATTCGTACACCAAATGGCGTGATTTACATGTCTGGTGACTGGCGCGCTGAGACAAATCCGATGGGGGTGCAGACGGATTACGAGCGCATCGATGAGATTGTGGCGAAGGAAGGCATTGATCTGATGCTCAATGAGTCGACGAATATCGATTCGCCGGGCAAGCACCCACATTCTGAATATGATGTTGGTGATAACCTTGGCCTCGTGATGGACCATTATGTGAACGGACGCGTGATTATTTCGTGTTTCTCGTCACAGATTTCTCGTATCGAGCTCATTTTGAAAGAGGCCGCAGAGCGTGGTCGTAAGGTGGCTTTCTCGGGCTTTTCAATGATTAATAACGTCGAAGTGGCGCTTCGCTCGAAATCGATTAAGGTGCCAAAAGATACGATTGTAAAGATGGAAGATATCATTAAACTTCCGGATGAGAAGGTTTGTATCGTTTGTACTGGTTCACAGGGTGAATTAAATGCAGTCTTAAACCGTATGGTAACGGGCGCACATAAATACATCAAGATTAAACCAACGGATACGGTTGTGTTCTCGTCGAACCCAATTCCGGGAAATGAGCCACATGTGGTATCAACGGTGGATGGTTTGCTTCGTGAAGGCGCGCAGGTGATTCAAAATGGTAAGACACACCTAACGAATATCGGGCCTTTGCACCTCTCGGGTCACGCTTACTATGAAGATCATGTTGAATTTGTAACAAGACTTCACCCGAAGAATTATATGCCATATCACGGTGAGTTTTACATGCTTCAGCACAATGCGGAGATGGCAGAGAACGTGATTGGGATTCCGCACGATAATATCTTGCTTGCGGATGATGGTGATATTGTGGAGCTAACTCCGGAGAAAACGATTCGCAAGGCTGGTAGAATTTATGTCGGCAATAAACTCTATGATGATGCTGACCAACCGGTGCATGAAGCGGTGGTAAAGGATAGAATTCACATTTCGCGCGAAGGTATCTTTGTAATTGTCCTTACGCTCAATAAAAAGACTGGACATCTAATGAAGACGCCAGATATCGTATCAAGAGCATTTATTTATCTCGATAATTCCGAAGAGCTGATTGGTAAGATTCGCCATTATCTTCGCCAAAAGACGGATAAGTCAATTTCGACTGATCCAGAAATGAAGGTTCTAAAAGAGGAAATAAAAGAAGATATTACGCATATTTTGTTTGATGCGACTGGCCACACGCCAATCGTGATTCCGGTCATCAATAAAGTCTAGTTTGACGCGAAAGAAAAGGTGTTTATTTTAAAGAATTAATCGAAAAGTAGGAGTCAAAATGATTGAAGGAACATCTGACAATTTTGAAAATGAGGTGCTAAAAGCCGAAGGTTTAGTATTAGTCGATTTTAATGCCGATTGGTGCGGACCGTGCCAAATGATGAAACCAGTAGTGGAAGCCTTTGGCGAAGAACATAAAGACGTAAAGGTTGTGTCGGTTAATATTGATGACGAAGAAGAATTGTCGGATTCGTACGAAGTATCGACGATTCCTTGCTTAGTGTTATTTAAGGACGGTAAAGAAGTAGCGCGTGAAATTGGTGTGATTTCGCCAAAGAAATTAGCAAAAATGTTGGAGAAATAAATGCAGGACAAGATTTACGATGTAGTAGTGATTGGCGCCGGAATGGCTGGCTTAACAGCCGCGATTTATGCCGTAAGGGCCAATAAAAAAGTTTTAGTGCTGGAAGGCAAAACTCACGGTGGACAAATCATTACGACTTTTCATATTGCAAACTACCCAGGCCTACCAAAAGTATCCGGTGTAGATCTTATGAATAGCGTTTACAACCAAGCAAAGGAACTAGGTGCTGAGATTGAATACGCAGAAGTGACGGAAGTGAAAGAGAATGGAGAACTAAAGGAAGTTATTACCGAAGATTATGAAGAAGGTTCGGACGAAGGAAAATACTTGGCTCGGACTTTAATTATTGCGACCGGTTCAAGTGAAAGAAAATTAGGGCTAGAGAACGAAGAAAGATTAACGGGACGAGGAATCTCGTACTGTGCGACCTGCGACGGTGGTTTTTATAAAGATAAACCGGTGGCGGTGGTTGGTGGTGGTAATACAGCGCTTTATGATGCTTTGTATCTTGCGGATGTGGCTTCAAAAGTCTATATAGTGCACAGACGAAATGAATTTCGTGGTGATGCATTCCTAGTAGATAAATTAAAGACTAAAGAGAATGTTGAATTCGTCTTAGAAAGCGTGCCGGTAAAACTGATTGGCGAAAAGAAAATCGAAGGATTGGAAGTCGAAAATCTAAGTCACGAAAAAAGAACCCTGACGGTTGATGGATTTTTCGTAGCAGTTGGAAGAGTACCGGCGACGGAAATCTTTAAGGATTTAGTAGAGTTAGACGAAGGTGGCTATGTAAAAGCCGGTGAAGATTGCCACACATCAAGAGAAGGCGTATTCGTAGCCGGTGATTGCAGGGTAAAGAGCCTTAGACAACTGGTAACGGCTTCTAGTGATGGCGCAGTAGCGGCGACGGAAGCGGTGCATTATCT
Source organism: uncultured Candidatus Saccharibacteria bacterium (assembly GCA_946186455.1). Taxonomy (GTDB): domain Bacteria; phylum Patescibacteriota; class Saccharimonadia; order Saccharimonadales; family Saccharimonadaceae; genus Nanosyncoccus. The sequence continues at coordinate 1,698 of CAMHNK010000024.1, read as the reverse complement.
TAAATAATATGATATAATATAGATGTTGCCCGGATGGCGGAACTGGTATACGCGTTCGACTTAAAATCGAATGGAGAAATCCGTGCGGGTTCGATTCCCGCTCCGGGCACCAAAAACATAGGCTATTGTATGCTAATGGCCTATGTTTTTGTTAACAGGGGCCGCAAGCCATGCAATCCTCTACATTCTATACGACAATAAAGAATCATCAAACATGTCTCTAATAACAAGGCTGCGGAAAGGCTAACTACCCAGCAAGCAACGGATAGAGTTCCCGCTGCTGCGACCGTTGGTATCGGCCGGATAGACACTCGACGTATTGAGGCTCAGGCCGTACATATACGAGCCATCGTACCTCGTAGAAGACCAGTAGAAGCCGCTGCTACCCCGATAGGTCGGAGTACTATTGTAGAAGTTGCCAGCGAGAGCAAAGGCAGCACCGCCATTAGCGATAGGAGCACGCATTAAAGCAGCGGAGTTGTATTGTGCGTAAAGAGCTTGGAACTCTCCGGAGTCACCACCAGTTGGAAGACGCCATCCGGCTGGACAGATGTCATATGAAGCATCACTACTGTTAGAGCTTCCGGAGATAGTACCAGCAGATGCGGCATAGTAGTTATACAGTGTTCCATATGCCGTACCGGAAGCAGCATCCGTGCCAGAAACATTGATAAATTCACCGGCAGTATATGTTTGTGAACCAGATGTTTTCTTCCAGCCATTGAAAGTAGCAGCAGTAACGGTGGTAGAAAGATTGGTGTTAGCGCTGGTAAGGTCTGTGGTTAAGGCGGTACGCCCAAGATCCAGATTTTCTGCCATCCAGATTTTGCCGTCTTTTAGTTTAGCTACGGCATAAACACGGTTATCACGTATATCGGTGAGATTGTAGGTGGTATTATTTGCCATAGAAGCAAGAACTTCTGCCATTTCTCCCGAAGAAAAGTATTTAAAGGATTGAAGATATTTAAGTTTTGTAATTGTTCTGGATTCTTTTAGAATACATCTTATGGAGGCGCCTACTTTATTTCTGGCAAAGTAGTGGAAGTTCCACATTGTTGGGTAAACGGCGCCGTTATAAAAATGCATTCCTAAGAAGCTGGTACTATCATATGGCGTAGATGACCAGTATCTACCACTAGACTCTGCTCCAGTTGGTGCTCCGGCATAGAAATAACCAGCAAGAGCGAATTGTGCGCCGCCACTAATTATGGGTGTTCGCAATGTATTGTAGTCGTAGCCACTATTATATAGTCTATAGAAGTCACCAGTTTCACCACCTGTTGGAAGTCTCCATCCGGCTGGGCAAATATCGTAAGTTGCATTACTATTGTTAGAACTTCCTGAAATGGTTCCAGCAGAGGCGGTGTAATAATTATATAATGTACCATATGCTGTACCAGAAGTGGAATCTGTTCCGCTAAGTGTAATGAATTGGCCGTCTACATAGCTATCAGTACCGGCTGTCGTTTTCCAACTATTGAAGGTAGAGGCAGTAATGGTTGCAGATAAGTTTGTGTTAGATGATGTAAGATTCGTGGTGAGTGTGGTACGGCCAAGATCTAAGTTTTCCATCATCCAGCAACTACCGTCGTTTAAGCGTTGAATGGTGTAAGCGTGCATATCGCGACTGTCGTAAACGGTGGAAGCGGTGGTAGTACAGGAAGAAGCGCTCAGATTCTGGATATATGTGCCGGTAAA
>CAMHNK010000023.1 GCA_946186455.1 uncultured Candidatus Saccharibacteria bacterium | reverse complement strand
ACAATATAGGAATTACCTAGAGCTCCGCCAAAGGCGTCGAGCGCGCAGTCAAATCTTTCATTAGTACATTAGAAAAAACATAAACAAGAGTGAAAGAAAACGGCAGCAAGGACAATGCTTCACTATACGTGAAGCGGTCAAAGGGAATCAGCGGATCAGGGTTGTGGCCAATAGTTGTGTTTTAAGCGCCAGATAACCCCCCGCTTTCCCCCATATTAAAAGATGGGGAAAAATTCTTGGGGGATCAACTAGTAAAGTGGTATAATAAAAGTCATGAAGCATAAACGTGTTGTCATGATTATTAGCATTGCAGGACTCGCAGCTTTAATTGCAATACTAACACTAACTACGCCGACGGACACAGGTCCTCTCGGTGTTTTATTATTTTTTACAACACTTTATATCTCTGTATTTGGTATTTCATCTTTAATCATGCAAGCCTTCTATAAGCTCGCTTTTAAACGTGACAATTTCAGAAACAAAGACTACCTTTACGCGGCAGTCTTTTCGTTTGGTCCGATCATGCTCCTCATGGCCCGTTCTTTTGGTGCTATTAGTATCTGGACCGTCGCTTTAATCATTTTTTTCATATTTTTAGCCGAATTTTTAGTGGCGAAACGCATCTAAGTATGCTAAAATAAGCATATGGACTATGGTCAGACCAAAAAACCTAGTGATAGCCAATCCTTTTTTACGGCTGGCGTCGGTGATTTACCTGAGGATCAGAATTCTTTTGAAGCCGAAAACAATCTGAATCTCGACAATACCGGTGCATCTTGGGCTCCTACTCGCGACGCGCGCAACATCGGCAGTCGCGCGATTTTCTCCGCTCCAGAACCGGTTCCGTCTCTAGAAAGCGAATCAGTCGTGAGCACTGAACCGGGAATGACACTCGTTGAAAAACCAGATCTTCCGACCGATATTGAACTCGCCCCACCAGAGATGAATGGCCTTCCAGAAATGCCAAATTTCACCCCGGCGGCCACCCCAACTTTAGACCCAGTTAAAGAGGTGCCATTTGACGAAACTGCCATCAAAACTGAGGGCGATCATGTGAGCCACGCTACTCTTACTGAGATTAATAAGACTATTGCCAAGCTAGACCACACTGGTAACGCTGCCGATTTTTATGCTGCCATCAGGGGTGACGACACTCATCCTGGCATGGTCAGAAACAATCTCAAGAATTCATTCGGGAGAGATGTTGCATGAGTGAGCAATGGGTGGGCATCTTAATCATCGTCGCCGTCATCGTGGTGGTTGCCACTACTATCTCTGTTTCTCGCATTTCTAAACTTAGAAAAGCCAAGAAATACGAACGCGGCATTAAGATGGTTTCTCTCCTAATTCACCTCCCACCATCCACCGATGATATCGATGCTGGTGGTCGTGATAAGCGTGACATCGCGAACGAAGCCATCTCTAAAGCTCAGGTAATGTATTCCATCCTATCCTCGACAATTACGAAGGGATTTAAGACTAAACTCTATGGTCAGCGCCACTTCTCGATGGAAATTATCGCGAAAGACGGTATTATTCGTTATTACGCCATCGTTCCGGCCGTGCTAACAGAGACGGTCAAACAGGCCGTTCAGTCCGCTTACCCAACCGCTAGGATTGAAGAAAAGGGTGAAGAGAATATTTTCGCCCCTGATGGACGCATTGATAACGTCGCCGGCGCCGAACTCTCTCTCCAGAAGGAAGCCTATCTTCCAATCGCAACTTACGAAGACACTAAGCGTGATGCTTCGATGGCAATTCTAAACGCGCTCTCTGCTGTGAGTAAAGATGAAGGCGCTGCTGTACAAGTTTTGTTCCGTCCTGCACAAAAAAATTGGTTTGAAACCGGCAAAACCTATATCGAAAACGTCCAAAAGGGCAAAAAAGTCAAAACTGGCGGTGCAATTATTAGCGATTACGTCACCGACATTATCCGCGCCCCTTGGGAAGTGCCAGGGATGCACGAACAGAGCAAGGAAGAAGTCGTTTTAACTAATGTTAAAAAAGAAGAAATCGACGCTATCTCCAATAAAATGCGCTACCCGGGCTTTGAAACCCTGATTCGTATCATTGCTTGCTCCGCGGCGAAACCGCGCTCAGAAGCGATTGTAGGGGGTGTCGTATCGGCTTTTTCGCAGTTTGATAACCCAAATTGCAACGGTTTTAAGGTAAATACCTTCAAAGACCCGAAGAAACTCGTCGTTGATTATACCTTCCGCTTCTTCCCACTAAAGAATACCAGCACTATCTTAAACTCTGTCGAACTCGCTTCAATCTTCCATCTCCCAGAACAGAGTGCCATTCCAAACTCTCAGGTTGAACGCCAACTCGTGAAGCAAGTCGATGGCCCAGCCAAGCTCGCAAACACCGGCCTCTTCCTCGGTACCAACGAATTCAGAGGCGCTAAAAAGCCGATTTATCTCCAAGAAAAAGACCGTCGTCGCCACATGTACGTCATTGGTCAAACCGGTATGGGTAAATCCGTCTTCCTCGAGAATCTTGCCTTCCAAGATATGTGTGATGGTAAAGGTTTCGCCTTTATCGATCCACACGGTGACGCTGTTGAGGCATTATTAAAGCGTGTTCCAGAGGAGCGCATCGACGATGTGATTTACTTCGACCCAGCCGACATCGAGCATCCGGTCGGTATGAATATGTTTGAATTTACCTCGGAAGACCAGAAAGACTTCATCGTCCAAGAGGGAATTAGTATGCTTCAATCGCTGTTTGACCCGCAAAACCAAGGTTTCTTCGGTCCGCGTGGCCAGCATATGTTTAGAAACGCCGCCTTACTCCTCATGTCCGACCCGGCCGGCGCCACCTTTATCGATATTCCACAGTGTTTCACGGACCCTGAATTCGTGAAATCCAAGCTGAAATACGTCACCGACAAGGCCGTTTACGACTACTGGACCAAAGAGTTCCCAGCCTCGCAGAAATCGAACGATGCCGGTGAAGTTATCACCTGGTTCTCCAGTAAATGGGGTCCATTCATCGCCAACACCATCATGCGTAACACCCTCGGACAGGTGAAATCCGGCTTTAACATCCGTGAAATCATGGACAGTAAGAAGATCTTCCTCGTGAACCTCTCGAAGGGTCGTCTCGGTGATATTAACGCCAACCTTCTCGGTATGATCTTCGTGATGAAGTTTCAGCAGGCCGCTATGAGTCGCCAGGACATCCCAGAAGACCAGCGCCAAGACTTCTGTCTCTACGTGGATGAGTTCCAGAACTTTGCCACCGATAGCTTCGAATCCATCCTTTCGGAAGCCCGTAAATACCGCCTGAATCTCATTGTTGCCAACCAGTTTATGACTCAGCTCACCGATAAAATTAGGGAAGCCCTCCTTGGTAACGTTGGTACAATCATCTGTGGTCGTATCGGTGTTACGGATGCTGAGCTGATGGTGAAAGCCTTCACTCCAACCTTTACCGCTGAAGATCTCACCAAGACGCCAAACTTCGCCGCTGTCTGTAAAGTGATGATGTTTGATATGCCGTCGGCGCCATTTACTATTAGTCTGCCACCTCCGATGGGCGAACCAAACGAAGAACTGATGAATAATCTTAAAGTCTACTCAGCTGCCCGCTTCGCCAAGACTCGTGCCGAAGTTGAAAAGGAAATTAATGACCGCTGGAGCGTCGCTGAGAAGGCTAAAACCACCGAAGAACCTAAACCAGCCACCTCACCAGCTCCGGCCGAAAAACCGGCTGGCCCAGCGAAAGAAGAGCCGGAAAAGGGCTTTCTAGATGACTGGCTAGCGAATAATCCGGCCCCTAAGGCGGTCGAAAGCACCGAACCCGAGTCTGAGTCATCTCCAGCCGAAGAGGCGCCTTCTGGGCCCTCTGAAGCGGCCACAGAGCCAACTTCTGAGCCAGCACCAGCTAAAGATGGTGCCGAAGCCGTCTTTCGAATCAGATAAGATTATTTATTCTTACTCTTATATTCCTCAATTGCGGCTTTAAGAGCGTCATGCCCTAGAATCGAACAGTGAAATTTGTGTTTTGGCAAATTACCGAGGTAATCATCAATGTCTTTTGCCGAGATTTTCAGAGCATCTTCAAGGGTTTTTCCTTTAGCTATCTCAGAAAGGGCAGAAGTCGAAGCAATCGCCGAGGCGCAACCATAAGTCTTCCATCTGAGGTCAACAATCTTATTGTCTTTTACTTGGATAAACATCTTCATCTGATCGCCACAAATCGGATTTCCTACGATACCCATGGCATCATAAGGGAACTTCGATTCATCGCCCATCAGATAGTTTCTCGGGTGCAAAAAATGGTCTTTTACCACATCACTATAAACCCAGTCTTGTCCTTCTTGCATAATCTGATTATATCACATGCTAATTGTACTGATACTCTGAAGACGTTTGATTACTCCTGGAAGTACTTTCATCACTCTTTCCACGTCTTCCATCGTATTTTCGAGTCCAAAAGAGAAACGAATCGACGAATGTGCCACCTCTGCATCACCGGTTTTTGCCATCAGTACATGAGATGGCTTGATGTCACCCGCCGCGCAAGCTGAACCTGTTGACACAATAATACCTTCCGCATCAAGATAAAGCTGAATCGACTCACCCTCTGCCGCCTTAAATGAAGCATTTAAGATGTTAGGAAGGGACTTACCCGGAGTTAAATCTGTATTGATACTACTGCCTGGAATCTCTTTTAAGATACGCTTAGCGAGCGTATCTCTTAAAACTCGCACTTCTTTATCGTATTTTTCCCAACTTTTATCTTTTATCACTTTCTCGAGAGCGGCCCCAAATCCAACAATTCCAACCGTATTATATGTGCCACCACGACGCTTGTTCTCTTGATTGCCACCGATAATTAAAGGTGAAAAGGGAACACCCTTTTTAACGTATAAAGCACCAACCCCAATTGGGCCACCAATCTTGTGGGCCGAAAAAGTAGCGTAATCAAGCCCGAGCTTCTTTACATCAAGCGGGATTTTACCTAAAGCCTGGGTTAAATCGGAATGCACATAGGCTCCGCGCTGGTCCGTCACAATCAGCTTACCCCACTCGGTTTTTTGGTTAAACATGGCTGGCCAGTCCACAAACTTATCTGTTTTTGTTTTTTTTACAACACTTTCCACATCCAGAATTTCGCCAATTTCATTATTGGTCAGCATGTAAGAATATAACTTTGGTTTTTTCTTTCCACCAAGAATTCTAGCTGCCTCGATGATTGAATGATGTTCGAGCGGGGAAGTTTCGATCTCATGTCCTTCAAAAGTTCGAATCACGGTATTATTTGACTCTGAAGCACCGGAAGTAAAAATAATCTCCTCCGGCTCTGCTCCGATTAACTTCGCCAAGAGTTCGCGTGTATGCTCGATTTGATTCATTGCTAAATGTCCAGGCGTGTGGAGAGCCGAAGCATTCGCAAAGAATTCTGTCTCCGCCTTCCTCATCGCCTCTATCACCTCTGGCAACACTGGTACTGTGGCTGCATAGTCTAAGTACGTCATTCCTCAATTATAACACCTTTCCACTCTTGAAAAATAAGAAAAAAAGAGTATAATGGAGAAGTATTATTAAGAAGAGGTATAAAAATGGCCGACAAAGCTGAAGCTTATGATTCGTCTGAGATTCGGGTACTCGAAGGACTTGAGCCAGTACGACTTCGTCCTGGTATGTATATCGGTTCTACCGGTTATGATGGTCTGCATCATCTCATTAAAGAGATTGCCGACAACTCTATTGACGAAGCGATTGCTGGTTTTGCCAACAAAATCGACATCACAATATTAAATGATGGTGGCGTCCGTGTCGACGATAACGGACGTGGTATCCCTGTAGATATCCACCCAAAAACTAAAAAATCAACCCTAGAAACAGTCTTAACCGTCCTCCATGCCGGTGGTAAATTCGGTGATGGTGGCTATAAGGTTTCGTCCGGTCTTCACGGTGTAGGTTCATCTGTTGTGAACGCCTTGTCCACGAAGATGATTGCCGAAGTTTATCGTGATGGCAAAACTCATCATATTGAGTTTGACACCGGTAAACCAACCATGGATTTGCAAGTAACCAAGGGTTCGCCAAGAGAACATGGCACCTCGATTACCTTCTATCCAGATCCAACCATCTTTAAAGAGACCACAACCTTTGATTACAACTGGGTTTCGAGTTATGCTCGCCACCAAGCTTATCTAACTAAGGGTATTTTAATTACGGTCACCGACGAGCGTAACGGCGCCAAAGAAGCCTTCTATTTCGAAGGTGGCATCAAGAGTTACGTTAAACGCCTAAATAACGGCAAGGAACTCCTAACGGATGACATTTTCTACGTTGAAAAACAGATTAACGACACTGGCGTAGAAATCGCACTCCAATATAATGATACTTTCGCCGAGATCATGAAACCATTCGCTAACAACGTTCTTACCCCTGATGGTGGTATGCATGTAGTTGGTTTCCGTACTGGTCTTAACCGTGTCATTAACGATTACGCCCGTAAAAATGGTCTCTTAAAAGAGAAGGAAGACAACTTAACCGGTGATGATATTAAGGAAGGTCTCACCGCTGTTATCTTGGTTAAACTCCCAGATCCACAATTCGAAGGTCAGACCAAGAACAAACTTGGTAATCCAGAGGTCCGTGGCTATGTCGACAAGGTCATGACCGAATACTTCGGTTACTATCTGGAAGAAAACCCAGCCATTGCGAAGAAAATCGTTGGTAAAGCCACCTTGGCTGCCCGCGCTCGCAAAGCTGCCCGTGCCGCTCGTGACAACGTTATCAGAAAAGGCGCCTTCGAAGGCCTGAATTTGCCATCGAAGCTCGCCGACTGTTCCTCGAGAAACGCCGAAGAATGTGAGCTCTTCATCGTCGAGGGTAACTCCGCTGCCGGTTCCGCTAAGGAAGGCCGCGACTCCCGCATCCAAGCGATTTTGCCGCTCCGTGGTAAAGTTCTTAACACCGAGCGCGCCCGTCTCGATAAAATGCTTGCAAATGCCGAGCTAGTTTCTCTAATTAAAGGCCTTGGCGTCGGTATCGGCGACCAATTTAACATCGACGGCCTCCGTTATCATAAAATCGTCTTTATGACCGATGCCGATGTCGATGGTTCGCACATTTCTACCCTTCTTCTTACATTCTTCTTTAGATACATGCCAGATGTTATCAAGGCTGGGCATGTTTACCTCGCTAAACCACCTCTATTTGGCCTCATTAAAGGCACCGGAAATGGTCGTAAAATCGATTATATCTATGATGAACAAGCCCTCGAGGATACTTTAACTAAGAAGATTGCCGAGCGTAAAGCTGCCGGCACTAAGATTGACGAAGAATCCGAACGTTTCAAGCAGGCCGGCTACACTGCTCAGCAGCGTTTTAAAGGTCTTGGTGAAATGGACGCTTCCCAGCTTTGGGAAACCACTATGAATCCGGAGAACCGTATCCTTATCCGTGTCAACATTGAAGATGCCGAAAAAGCCGATGCTATCTTCTCGAAACTGATGGGTGACCAAGCTGAGCTTCGTAAAAACTTTATTCAGGCAAGAGCGGCCTCTGTCGATCTTGATGATTTGGACTTTTAAGGAGGAACCATGGAAGACGACAAGAATAAGAATATGAATCTACCAGAAGAAAACATGCCTGAAGAGTTACCATCTGAGGATATTATCGCATCCGAAGATGGTCTTCCAACCGCTGAGGACGGCATTGAACTTCGTACCGTTGAAAACACGATGGAAGATTACTTCCTTCGCTATTCGCTCTCTGTGATCGTAGACCGCGCCCTCCCGGATGTCCGTGATGGTTTGAAGCCAGTCAACCGTCGTATATTATATGCAATGAATAAAAACGGCTGGAAAGCTCCTCATGCTACCGTAAAGTCCGCTCGTATCGTCGGTGAAGTTATGGGTAAATATCACCCACATGGCGATTCGTCGATTTACGATGCTATGGTAAATCTCGCACAGCCATGGAAAATGCGTTACACCCTCGTTGAAGGTCAAGGTAACTTTGGTTCCATGGATGGTGATGAGCCAGCTGCCTCTCGTTACACCGAGGCTCGTCTCGACAAAGTTGGCGCTGAATTACTCGCTGACATCGAGAAGGAAACCGTTGATTTCCGTGATAACTTCGATGGTACCGAAAAAGAGCCAGCCGTGCTCCCATCCGCTGTGCCAAACATTCTCTTAAATGGCCAGATGGGTATCGCCGTCGGTATGGCGACGAACATCCCACCACACAACCTCGGTGAGCTCGTTGATGCAACCGTCGCTCAGATTGACGACCCAGAAATCTCGCTTGAAGGCCTCATGAAATACGTGAAAGGCCCAGATTTCCCAACTGGCGCTGAGGTTTATGGTGGTGCACCAATGAAACAGGCCTACGCTACTGGTAAAGGTTCCGTCGTAATTCGCGCCGTTGCCAACATCGAAGAGCGTAAAAACGGCCGTTTCAACATCGTGATTACCGAAGTTCCATACGGTATGAGCAAGGAAGACTTTATTGATAAAGTCCGTGACCTCGTGCTTGCAAAGAAACTAGATCACATTGCCGATGCGCGTGACGAGTCTGCCCGTGGTAAAGTCCGTGTCGTAGTTGAGCTGAAAAAAGATGCTTTCCCGAAGAAAATCTTGAACCAGCTCTACAAGCTCACTCCACTTCAGACTTCTTTCCACTACAATATGCTCGCGCTCGTCGATGGTATTCAGCCACGCATCCTCGGTTTGAAGGAGATTTTGGCTGAGTTCATCAAACACCGCCAAAAAGTGATTCGCCGTCGTACGGAATTTGATTTGAGAAAAGCCAAAGAGCGTGCTCATATCTTGGAAGGTTTGAAGATTGCTCTCGACAATATCGACGAAGTGATTAAAGTCATTCGCGCCTCCTATGATGACGCCGATAAGCAACTCATGAATCGCTTCGGCCTCTCTGAAATCCAGGCTAACGCCATCCTTCAGATGCAACTCCGCCGTCTCCAAGGACTCGAACGTGACAAGATCGAAGAAGAGTTGAAACAACTTCACGAACTCATCAAGAAACTTGAAGCTATCCTTGCTGATGAAAAAGAGGTTCTTCGCGTTGTTAAGGAAGAGCTTATCGCTATCAAGGAGAAATACGATGATCCTCGTCGTTCGAAGATTATCAACCATGAAGTTGGCAAATTCTCTGAAGAAGAGCTCATCCCAGAAGAGGAAAGTGTCATCCTTCTTACTACCGAGAATTACATCAAGCGTTGTTCACAAAACGATTTTCGTCGTCAGAACCGTGGCGGTAAAGGTAAGCGTGGTATGACTACGAAGGAAGAAGATGTGATTGCCCAGATTATGCCGGCCAATTCACACGACTACCTCTTGTTCTTCACGAACCAGGGCCGTATCTTCCGTATTAAAGCCTACGAAGTACCGCAAGCTTCACTCGCTGCCAAGGGTACTGCCGCTGTGAATCTCCTCAATATGCATCCAGAAGAGAAGATTACCGCCATCATTAAACAGGGTACTGACGCAGCTGACGGCTTCCTCTTTATGGCTACCAAGAAGGGTACGATTAAGAAATCCGCGATTAAGGACTTCAATAATATCCGTAGCAACGGTCTCATCGCCATCAAACTTGATAATGGTGACGAACTCCGCTGGGTCAAAGAGACTACTGGTGATCACGATATCGTTATCTCCACCTCGGCTGGTCAAGCTACCAGATTTAACGAAAAAGAAGTCCGCGTCATGGGTCGTTCTGCCATGGGCGTCCGCGGTATGCGCCTCCGTCCGAAAGACGAAATCGTCGGTATGGATGTGATTACTGACCCGGGTCAAAAACTCATCGCTGTCTCAGCTAATGGCTATGGTAAAGCCACGCTCGTCTCTAACTTCCCACCACACAAACGTGGCGGAGTTGGTATCAAAGTGGCTGCCGTAACTGAGAAGACCGGTCCAATCGCCGCTGTTCATACGCTCGATCCTCTAGCTAAAGAGGTCATCATGATGTCAACCAAGGGCCAAGCCATTCGCGTTGCGACGAAAGAAATCCCAACGCTCGGTCGTGCCACCCAGGGTGTCCGTATCATGCGCTTAAACGAAGGCGATACGATTGCTTCCATTGGCATTATCCCACCAGAAGAAGAAGGTGAAGAAGGCGATGCTGCTGAAAGTGAAGCGCCTATGAAAGCTCCGGCTGATGCCGAAAAACCAGCCGAAGAATAAGCCTAGGCGGAATTAAAAAATAGGTGGGGGGTTGCCAAAAAATGGGGAATCATCTATTACTCCTTCCAGATAAAAAACTGAAAGGAGTATATGAAGAAATCCCCATTTTTATTAACTCTAATTATTTTGCTCGGTTTAGCCTCTAAACCAGTAAACGCCACGAGCACTACGCTCTTGCCTGGCGACGAAACCTGGTGGAGTATCAAAGAACTCGCCACCTATTACAATCAGAAGAACGCCGAAAGAGAAGCCCGTTGCTATGACGACATCGCCTGTCACGACGAAGCACTTAATAATGATCTAATGGACGCCGAGTATGCCGCTGGCCGTGCCGTTTTCTATGTTAATCGCTTCGCCATCGCCTCCGTTAATCGTGAAACTAGCGACATTGAGGTCTATTATAATAATGATGATCTTGATGTTTCGAAATACAACCCTGGTTGGCGCGATTCAGATCTAAAAACACTCTTTATTGGTTGGTTTGAAGAGGACTCTAATCAGCTCTTTGGTTT
>CAMHNK010000022.1 GCA_946186455.1 uncultured Candidatus Saccharibacteria bacterium | reverse complement strand
ATCATTTTCATCAAAGGTAATATAATCCATTATATCTTTATCAGAAATAATACCATCTTCGGCGAGTAGCTGAGCGAGGTTTTGTCGAAAATTCTCTCCGTCGATAAAAACTATCATGTCTTATATTATACTAAAAAGCCCCGCTGAGGACAAGCCAACACGGGGTGATACGTCTTTATTATATGACAAGAATATGTAATTTGTCAAGTTTTTTGGAATTCAATATTCAAAAAAATGAAAGGATTTTTTACGAATTTAATACGTTATCCTATAATTAGCTACGGCGATTTGGATTGGAATATGCGGGTCGCCGTGGAGGTTCAGTCCCAACTAGAATCCCAGTCAATCGGGGATTTTTGTTGTTAAAAAATCGGATCAGCGTTTAGCTAGTCCGACCCAACACATCTGAGAGAAGTCCTAGACTCTCTCGGATAAGGTAATTGTAGTACTTATTTTTTGATGCGTAAATGATTGATTTGCTTTTTATAGTGGTATATGTTATTATATATAATATATATGGTGGGCATCGGGAGAAGGGATGCCGAAGAATAATAAAAGAAATAGAAGTCGTCTAGAAATTATCGAGCCACCAAAACTGGTTTTTGCTATTTTGATGCTGGGTGAGCTGGTGACATCAGTGCTTCTAATTGTATCTCTAATTAAGATGCGGATTTTGCCGGCCTATCTTACTATTGCCGCGAGTGCAGTACTCCTTACAGTCTTAACCTTTTGTTCTTATAAACTCGTCTTTACGAAAAGGTCACCAAGAACTATTACTAAGGTACTTGCGACGATTCTTTCTATCGTTACGATTAGCCTTTCGCTCTTTGCGACGAGATATTCTGGCTCACTAAATAATTTCTTTAGCCGTATTACTACTAAGACTACTGAATCGAAATGGTATAGCGTAATCGTGCCGGTGGCAAGCGAAATTGACGAAGCGAGTGAACTGACCGGGAAGAGCGTCGGGTTTCTCCGTGCAGACGCGCGGGTGACGCTAGCGAGTGAAGGGCTAAATAAAACAGCCGGTGGCATTATAATTGATTATTATGATGATACCAATACTTTGCTTAGCACTCTTGATAAGAATCTTTCGACTGCCAGTGTGATGGAAGCTGAACGTTTTGATGCGCTGACCGAAGCCGTGGAAACCACTGCGGATAAATATAAAGTGGCCTTTAATTACAAGATTACTTATGACAAAGAACAAGCGGAGACGACTCCGGTGGAAGTTACGAAAGAGCCATTTATCGTCTATATTTCGGGTAGTGATTCGAGGATTGGAATTGATGATGCGACAGCACGCTCCGATGTAAATATTCTCGCAGTGGTGAATCCAGCAAAGGGAAAGATACTCCTTGCGACGATTCCGCGCGACACTTATGTACAACTACATGGTACGACTGGATTAAAGGACAAACTCACGCATGCTGGACTCTATGGTGTGAATATGAGCAAAGCGACGATTGAGGATTTTCTCGGTGTTAAAATTGATCGCACGGTGAAGGTGAGTTTTCAGACGGTGATTAAGGTGGTGGATCAGCTCGATGGAATTGAAATATTCTCGGACACGGAGATGACACTTAATGCTGATCCAAAAGCCGGAACAACTAAGAAATGCTATTACCCGTATGGCCCACAAACTGTGGACGGTGAATGTGCGCTGCGCTTTGCTCGTGAACGCAAGAAATACTATCGTGGCGACAAGCACCGTGGTGAGAATCAACAGGAAGTATTATCCGGTATTATCAAGAAACTGACCGGCTCGAAGGAATATCTTTTGAAGCTTCCGGAAATTCTCGACATTGCCGCGGATTCGTTTGAGACGAGCTTCACTAAGGATGAGATTACGGAATTTATTAGATTCCAACTATCTGAGGGAACTAAGTGGCAGATTGAATCGGTTGGTGTGGACGGTGAGGGTACGATGCTTCCAACCTTTACTTATAATGAGTTTTGGCCAAAACTATACGTGATGATTGCCGACGAAAAATCCGTTGAAGCGACCACTGCGAAGATTAACGAGTATCTAGAAAATTAGTTTTATTATCTTGCAAATATATGTTAAAACTATTTACATTTTTGGTGTTTTATGATATGATAATACAAAGGGTTTTATTAAATGGAAGAAATTAGTATTAAAGATTATTTTAGTTATTTGAAGCATTATATTTTTGCTTTTATTATTGCAATTGTAGTTGCAATATCAGGTGTGCTCGTTTATGATGTTGCCATCAAAAAGCCGGTTTACACCACTAAAACTACCGTGGTGATTGCCAGCTCCGAAGAAGGCAAAAACTCTAGTACAACGCTTAACGATGTAAATATGAGCCAGAAGCTCACTACTACTTATAGCGAAATCGCTAAGAGTGACTTGGTGTTAAATGAAGTAATTAATACGTTAGGCATAAATGCTGATGTGAAGGCACTTTCAAAGAATGTTACTGTGAAGCCGGTAGATAATACTTCTATTCTCAGTATCTCGGTGAAAGATTTAAACCCATCTGAAGCCACCAAGATTACCAATACGATTGCCGCTGTATTTTCTTCCAAAATTACCGAAATTTTTAAACTAGACAACGTTTCGCAACTTTCTGTAGCCGAAGAACCGACGGCTCCGTCTAATAATACGACTACGCGTGACGTGATTCTTGCTGCGGTGATAGCAATCCTTATTGTAGCTGGTTTTGCTTTTCTTCGTTTTTATCTCGATGACACCGTGAAACATAGTGATGACACCGAAAAGATCTTCGGTCTTGTAAAAGCCGGACGGGTTTCTAAGATTGATTTAAAGAAAGACGATAAGAATACTACGGAGTTGATTGTAAAAGATTCGCCGAAATCAATTGTAAGTGAGAACATTAAGAGCCTACGTACCAATTTGCAATTTACGGCTATCGATAAGAACTTGCGTACAATTTTGGTTACCAGTACGAATGCCGGTGAAGGTAAAAGCTTTATTGCTTCAAATCTCGCTATCTCTTTTGCGCAGGCCGACAAAAAAGTCTTGTTGATAGACTGTGATTTAAGAAAAGGCCGTGTGCATCGTTTGTTTAAGATTGCAAACAAAGAAGGTCTATCTAATCTTTTGACCGGTGATCTTCGTGATGCCTATAATTACATCCGTAAAACCGATATCAATAATCTTGATGTGATTACCTGTGGCACTTACCCACCAAACCCTAGTGAGCTACTTGCTTCCCGTAAAAATAAGAGGTTGATTGAAAACCTTCGCAGCAAATATGACCTTGTGATTCTTGATGGTGCGCCGGTTGGTGGCTTGACCGATTCCGTGATTTTGTCCAGCTTGGTTGACAAAACGATTATTGTAACTCGTGATGGTGCTACTTCGAAGAATGATTTGATGGCGACTAAAGAAGCGCTGGGTAAAGTGGGCGCAAAAATCGCCGGTGTGGTCTTTAACGCCGTAAACCGCAAATCTTCTAAGTATTACAGCAATTATTATTACTACGGCGAATCAACAACGAAGTAATAATGATTGATTTACACTCACATATTTTGCCTGGGATTGACGACGGCGCGCCGGATATTGATGCTAGCGTCAGAATGTGTGAATGGCTCGCTTCGCAGGGCGTGACGGACGTGGTGGCAACACCGCACTATGTTGACGAAACGGATTATACTGCGCCAGCAACCAGAAATGCTACAAGTGTAGCAAAAATAACAGAGATTTTGACCAAAAATGGCGTAAAATTAAACGTCTATCTCGGGAACGAAATCTACATTTGTCGTGAGATTGAAGAGCTGGTGAAGGCTGGTAAAATTGCTAGTATGAATGGCAGCAAATATCTTTTGATTGAACTTCCGATGAGTGGTGAGTATCCGAATTATCTTGATATTTTCTTAGAACTTATGCAACACGGCTACAAGGTGGTCTTAGCTCACCCGGAACGCTACGAGAGTTTTAAAGAAGACTTTAGTCTGATTGAAGAATTACAGGAAGCGGGCGTTTTGTTCCAGTGCAACCTCGGCTCACTCGTAGGCCGTTATGGTAAAAAGGCGAGAAAAACACTCGTGAAGATGTTGAAAAACAAAATGGTGTTTGGCTTTGGCTCGGATTTACATCGCCCGGGCTCGACGGACTATCTAATTGAAGCTAAGAAAAAACTCGCTAAGTATTGCGATTCTAGCGAGCTTGATGATTTGTTAGTCCGAAATCCGGCTTCGATTCTATTTTAAGTGTTTTAGGTAATTAATTGTGTCGCGCATGGCGTCTTCGATAGTGAGCTCGGCTTTCCAACCGAGCTCTTTTTCGGCCTTTTCAGCGCCGGCGAAAACGACAGCGAGATCACCTGGACGGCGACCAGCAATCTTGTATGGCAGTGGCTTACCAGCGGCTTTTTCGAAAGCTTTGACCATTTCCATGACGGAAGTGGCCTTGCCAGTGCCAAGATTATAGATTTGAACTCCGTTCTTTTGATGGTCGATAGCGGCGACGTGGCCCCGAGCGAGGTCAACCACGTGGATGAAATCGCGCATGGCGGTGCCATCTGGTGTATCGTAATCGTCACCATAAACGGAGAGCTTGGCGAGTTCACCAGTTGAAACTTTCATAATATAAGGCATGAGGTTGTTTGGAATGTCGTTTGGGTCTTCACCAAGTAAACCGGATTCGTGTGAGCCAACTGGGTTAAAATAGCGGAGAATCGTGATTTTGAAATCTGGATCCGCCACGGCGAGATCTTGAAGGATTTGTTCAATCATAAATTTGGTTTCACCATATGGGTTGGTAATACCGATGCCGGTTTGGCTATCTTCGGTGAGCTTTACGCCGTCTTGGTTGCCATAGACGGTGGCGCTAGACGAAAAGACAAGGCGTTTACAGTTGTATTTCTTCATGACTTCGAGTAAATTGATGGTGCCACCAATATTGTTTTCGTAATAACGGAGTGGTTGCTCGATAGATTCGGAAACTGATTTAAGACCAGCAAAGTGAATCACGAGATCAAAATGATTTTTCTTAAATGTCTTGTCGAGATTCTCTTTGTCTAAGAGGTCGACAAAATAGAATTTTGGTTTGACATTCGAAATTTTCTCGATATTATCGAGAGCGGTGATTTTGCTATTGACGAGATTATCTAGAATCTCGACTTCGTGACCACGGCTGATTAGCTCCACCGCAGTGTGTGAACCAATATAACCGGTGCCACCCGTTAATAATATTTTCATAATTACTCTACAACCTTTTCAAGTATTATAACATACTCTTTGTTCTGTGTCTAGTGTGTAGAAATGTTTTTGGCAGTATTTCTAGTAGGGGGTTGCAGAGTATTTGAAATTGGTATATATAGAGGCGGTGTTGTTCTTTGGAGATTAGTGAGTCTTTGATCCATGAGTTGGTTTTGCTCGTGGTGCCGGAAGGGCTCATTAAAAAGATTTATTCTAGGTATGATCAGAGTCCTAGAAAGGAATGAAGGTGCAATTTGGGATAATCATTCTCAATTTTGGTCCTCGTAACAAAAAGGATAAACCAAAAAAAGATTAGGCGAGTAGCCTAATCAGAACAACACATCGGTGAGGTGTCCTAGACCCTCATCGATGATTTGATTATAACAAGGGTAATAATGCTTGTCAACAGATAAAAGGTGTGATATAATAGTACGGATATTAACTTAAAGGATAAATATGAGTCGTATCGGAAAACAACCCATCGATATTCCGGCGGGAGTGACAATCACGGTCGGCGACAAAGAGATTACTGTCGCAGGACCGAAGGGTCAGCTCATCGTCCCGGTTCAGCCAAAGACCACTACCAAGGTCGAAGGCACTCAGATTGTCGTCACTCGTGAGAATGACGAACCAAAGTCTCGTGCTTGGCACGGCTTGCAACGCGCATTACTTAACAATGCCGTACAAGGTGTGACCAAAGGTTTCGAGAAAAAACTAGAAATTAATGGTGTAGGTTTCCGTCTATCAGGTGGTGGACAGGAAATTGAGATGGCACTCGGCTTTTCACATCCAGTGAAATACAAAGCTCCAGAAGGTGTCCAACTCACTACCAATAAAATGGAGATTACGGTCTCTGGCATCGACAAACAAAAAGTCGGCCAGGTGGCTGCTGAAATCCGTAGCCTTAAGAAGCCAGAACCATACAAGGGTAAAGGCATTAAGTATGCTGATGAAGTAATCATCCGCAAGGCTGGAAAGGCAGGAAAGAAATAATGAATAAGGTATTTAGAGCAAATCGTACTCGTGCAAAGATTCACGGTACCGCGGAACGTCCGCGTCTTTCGGTTCATTTTTCGAACCTACACATCACAGCCCAGATCATTGATGATGATAAGAAAGTCACTTTGGCTTATGCCACGACTGTTGGCACCAAGATGACCGGTACTAAGACCGAAAAGGCTGCTAAAATTGGTGAAGAAATCGCCAAACAGGCTAAAGCTAAGAAGGTCAAGAAAGTTGTCTTTGATCGTGGTTCTAAACTATATGCAGGTCGCATGTCTGCACTCGCAGATGCTGCTCGCAAGGAAGGACTTGAGTTTTAATTATGCCTGAAGATAAGAAACCAAGGGTAATTAACAAATCCGGCACCCTTAAGATGGAAGACAAAGTCGCAGCTACCAAAGAGACTCGCGATATTGCCGGAAAGAAAATGGACCGCAGAAACCGTCGCGATCGTGTGAAGGCTGACGTGGCGCCAAAAGAATTTGATGAAATCACCATTGCCGTTGATCGTGTTTCTCGTACTGTGGCCGGTGGTCGCCGTATGCGTTTCAAAGCACTCGTTGCAATTGGTAATCACAAGAACAAAGTTGGTATTGGCGTAGCTAAAGGTAATGATGTTACCACCGCTGTTGCTAAGGCTACTTCAAAAGCTAAGAAGACCATGATTACTTTCAACATGGACGGCGAGACGATTTGTCACGAAGTTCGTACGAAAGTAACCGGTGCAGATGTCTTATTAAAGCCAGCTGCTCCTGGTACAGGTATTATTGCCGGCGGTACGGTTCGTTCAATTATGGGCCTTACCGGTGTGAAGAACCTGATTTCGAAGTCGCTCGGCTCGACCAACAAAGTCAACATTGCTTACGCAGTGATTGAAGGTCTTCGCCAACAAGTTCCACGTAGCGAATGGACTGGCAACGAAGGTAAAAAGCCAGCTGTAAAGCCAGAAGCAAAAGCTGAAGTTAAGACTGAAGCTAAAGCTGAAGCTAAGGTTGAAGCAAAGGCTGAAAAGCCAGCTGCCAAACCAGCTGCTAAACCGGCTGCCAAGAAGCCAGCTGCTAAGCCAGCCGCCAAGAAGTCCGCTGCTAAGAAGGAGGACAAGTAATGAAATACAATGATTTAATGGTTGAGAAGAATACTCGCCCAACCCGTAAGGGCCGCGGTATCTCAGCTGGTCAAGGTAAAACTGCCGGCCGTGGTACTAAAGGTCAAAAAGCTCGTACCGGCCATCGCAAGATGCCTAACGGCTTCATGGGTGGTCAACGTGCTATCATGCAAGCTGTGCCAAAGCTCAAAGGTTTCAAATCCTTCCATGCTAAAGCAGAGATTGTATACACCGATCGCCTTAACGACCTTAAGGGTAAGGTTGATAACTACAAACTCGCTGAAGAATCGCTAATTTCTAGCCCATTCGTCAAGGTAAAAGTTATTTCTCGCGGTGAACTCACTGCCAAGATTGATCTTGAAACTCAATTTGCATCCAAATCTGCAGTTGAAGCAATCAAGAAGGCCGGTGGTTCATTCAAGAAAGTTGCGATTATCGCAAAGCCAGCCAAAAAAGCTGAATAATAGCTTAAAAAACGAAATAACCCCTACTATAGGGGTTATTTTTGTGATAGAATTAAGAGAATAAACGGAGTTAATATGGAAGAAAAAGAACTGCAGACCAGTACGAAGCAACGCATCTTTATTGCGATTATTGCCGTCGTGATGCTTGGCTCGATGATTGCCGGATATGCTGCGATTATTATCGGTAATAATGGAAACAATAATGGCAACAGTAACCAAGGTAATATTTCTGAAGAAAAGAAGATGCAGTACGAAGAAGAATATAATACTGCGCTCTCGAATTTCAAGAAGAAGAGCCAGAAGGATTTCGATAAGTTTATTGCATTTAAGAAGGCAGTTAAGGCTTATAACGAGACGACTGCGAATGAAAATGGTGTTCAGACGCGTGACTACGTGGTAGGTGACGGCCGAGCTCTAGGCGAAAATGACACCGATTATCTTGCATATTATGTCGGTTGGTGCGCCAATGAAACGATTTTTGATTCGTCCTACAATAATTCGGCTAACCCAACTGCATTTGAATCAATCCTAGCTGGTTCGCCGAACATGGTGGAGGGCTGGCTTACCGGTATTGTGGGGATGAAGATCAATGGTATTCGTGAAATTACGATTCCAAGCTCACTCGCTTATAAGGACCAGGATGTCGCCTGTGGCGCCAATAAACCACTCAAATTCCTCGTAATGACAAAGGCAACTGGTGGTGAACTCGAGAAGCTATCTGAGGAATTAAATACGGCTCGTCTCAAATATGTCTATGCTACTCAGTACGGAATTGACTACGAAACTATCCAGCAGAACGAAGCATAATATATAATATAGACATGGATAAGACGTTTTTCTTCTATGATCTAGAAACCAGCGGATTAAACCCGCGCTCTGACCGGATTATGCAATTTGCCGGCCAAAGAACCGATATGGATTTAAATCCGATTGGTGAGCCGGTGAACATCTTGGTGAAGTTATCAAATGACGCTTTGCCGAGTCCGGGTGCGATTATGGTCACGAAGATTACGCCGCAAACCACACTTCGCGACGGAATTACGGAAGCAGAGTTCTGCAAGATTGCGATTAACGAGATTTTTACGCCGGACACGATTGCGCTAGGTTTTAACACGGTGCGGTTTGATGATGAATTCATGCGCGCGACTCTTTGGCGAAATTTCTACGACCCGTACGAATGGGAATGGAAAGACGGACGTTCGCGTTGGGACATGCTGGATGTCGTGAGACTAGTCAGGGCGATTCGTCCAGAAGGAATTAATTGGCCGTTTACGGATGATGGTAGGCCGACTAACCGGCTGGAGCTTTTAACTAAACTGAACGGACTTGAACACGAGCACGCGCACGATGCGCTTTCGGATGTGTATGCGACGATTGCCGTGGCGCGACTAATTAAAGAAAAACAGCCGGACATGTTTAAGTTTATGTTGACGATGCGCGATAAGCGTGACATCAAGAAATACGTGAATCTTGAGAATAAAATGCCGTTTGTGTACGCCAGTGGGCGCTATGAGTCCGAGTTTAATAAGACGACCGTGGTGTTTCCATTAACAAGTTCGAGGAATGGGAATATTCTGGTATTTGATCTTCGCTATAATTTGGACGATTTGAAAAAACGAGCCGCCGAAAAAGATGAGGATGCGGACGGTATGAAAGACCGTGGTTTCTTCCCGTACGTGAAGGAACTTTGCTTTAATAAATGCCCGGCGATTGCACCGATTACAGTACTGGATAAGTTTGACGGCTGGAAGAAGATTGGGCTCTCAAAGGAAATCATTGAAAAGAATTTAAAGACTCTACTTAAGGACCCAGATTTTGCCGAGCAAATGCGGATGAAGATTGAAAATCGTCCGGAATATCCACCAGCGATTGAGCCGGAGGGAGCTCTCTATGACGGTTTCCTCGATGATTTTGATCGAGCGAAAGTCCGAAAAGTGAGCGAGAAAACCGAGAACGAACTTGCCGATTATCATCCGAACTTTAGTGATGAACGTTTGCCGGAACTCTTGCTACATTATAAAGGTCGTAATTTCCCACGGGCACTGTCGGAAGACGAAATGCAGAAGTGGGAAGAGTATCGCCACGCAAGGTTGGAACGCCAAGCGCCAGTATTCTTAAGTGAACTCGCGCAAAACTACGAACGTGATGAGTTTGTCGGGGAAGAATTGAAACTATATTTTGAATCACTTTTTGACACAGATTATTAAGCTTGTGCTATAATACTAGCATGGACAATAATAAAATCATGATCGTGGGCACGGGTAATGTTGGTGCAAGCATTGCATTTGCTTTGCTAAATCAGCGGACAGCCGTAAATGAAATTATTTTAACCGATATCATCGCGAAGGATGCCGAAGGCGAAGCGATGGATTTAACCGATGCGTTGGCCGTAGCGCCGAGTTATATCAAGATTAAGAATGGTACTTATAAAGACGCCAAAGATTGTGATGTTGTTGTCATTACCGCCGGTGCTGCCCAGCGCCCAGGCGAAACTCGCATGGAGCTTCTTAAGAAAAATGTGAATATCTTAAAAGGTATGGTTGAGCAAATCATGGAAAGTGGCTTTAATGGGATTTTTCTCGTGGTCACGAATCCAATGGATGTGCTAACCTACTACACTTGGAAATTCTCTGGACTTCCGTCAGAAAAGGTGATTGGTTCTGGTACGGTGCTTGATTCAGCAAGACTACGTTTCCGCCTCGGTAGTTTCCTTGGTGTAAACCCGAAGTCCATCCATGCTTACCAAGTGGGTGAACACGGTGATTCCGAATTGACATTATACTCGCTCGCAGATCTTGGCGGACAGAAGATTACTTCGATTTTGCCAAAAGAAACCTTGAAAGACATTTCCGAATATGTACGTAACGAAGCGTACGACATTATTGATAAAAAAGGCGCTACGCATTATGGCATTGCTACGTGCTGCGTCCAAATTTTGAATTGTATTCTGAATGATGAAATGCGTGTACTTCCGGTATCGTCTTATGACGCCTTCTCGGATACGTGTTTTGGTTGGCCGACCGTGGTTGGTCGTGAAGGTATTGTCAGGCGTCTTGATATTAAGATTTCTGAAAAAGAAGGCATCGAATTACAAAAATCAATTAATGTATTAAAAGATGCGATTTCTCAAATTAAGTATTAGTATTGTTCTGGCGAGCCTAGCTTTAAGCGTGAATGCTTTTGCGGATAGCCAGAATTTTTATTTCAGTGATTTTACAGCGGATTATTATCTATCAAAGGATGCTGAAGGTGTGTCGAAACTTGGCGTGAAGGAAAGCTTTACGGCGGAATTTCCGATGACAAATCAAAACAAAGGTATGTGCCGGGATATCCCATTCACA
>CAMHNK010000021.1 GCA_946186455.1 uncultured Candidatus Saccharibacteria bacterium | reverse complement strand
TGCTTGGTGCGTTATATCTGTTGCGCCGAGTAGTATTTTTGTTAAATTGTATCTTGAAGACTTATCATTATTCTTAAAACCATAAAGCCAATGCAGGCTATTGTCCCATTTCAAATAAACTTGCTTGCCCAACATAACAATACGGCATTGATATGTCTTATTCTTATCGATGACCGGATACTGCCGAAACCTATTAAGATTTTCTCGTTGGCGTTCATTGTTAATCAAATCAGATTTGCCCCATACATAATAAGAGCAACGAGGTTCATTCAGAATAATATCGACTATCAAGAAACCGTCTTTTTCTTCCAGTGTATTTATTCTTATGCACTTTGTCTTGTTCAGATTTTTGATGTCTTCTAGTGTGGTTTCTAGATAAAGGTTTTTCTCTAGGTTATCTGGTATTCTATACTTTTTCTGTATTTGAGTTTCGCCATTGTCAGATTTTGCTAAAGTTATAATGTCGCCTCGAAGTCCGCCAATCGGGAATAAGTATGGCTTCTCGTATTCCTTGTCTGGATATTTTAGCCAAACTTTGTGGGTTGATTTGCCTACGCTGTCTTCGAGCATTATGAACTTAGTCCTTCTCGAATTATTATAACATATTTTTAACTGTTTTACAGATACGGAAGAGCACTAAATAGATAATTCTTGTAATTGAAATTATCGGCATAATGAGCCGATTTTAGGCTTTCAATAACTTCTCCGTAATGGCCTGATAATACATTTTCGATAACTTCGCTTCTTTGCCAGAGATGAAATATTGCTCGCCCTTTAGCATACCTGCATATTTGACGCTGATTTCCGCACCAGTAATTGTGTTTTCAAACTTAACACCTATCAGTTCATCATACGGAATACTAACAATCTCTTGCCCAACAAATAACATACGCTGGTCAGTAAGCACCAAGATCCCTTGGTCTATATCGTTTAGGCTTTCTATATCTTCAGTATAGCCAACTGAATTACCTTTACTCTTGGCGGTGGTTGCTCCGACTACCGCTCCAACTGGTCCGAGTAGCGCTCCGCCAACCACTGCTCTAGTTATTCCGCCCTTCTTCTTAGTTTTTTCGACAGTTCGTTGAATGGTTGTGGTTACTATGGCTTTGCGCTTTGCAGGAAACTCTACATAGGCTTTCTCGCCTTGCTTCAATTTAACAGACGGAGTGATTGGCGAAATATCACCATTAGCAACAGCCTGTTTGTGGGCTTCGGTTGCCGCTTTCTTTTCTTCAAATGGCTTGGTAAATGATTTAATGAAATCATCATTATTCTTCTTCATCTGTTTAATGCCATCAAATAATCCCATATAAACTCCTTACCAACCTAGAATTGTTAGATAGTATGTTAGCGGTTGTCCGTCGATTTCTTCATTTTTGCGGTTCTCCCAGTCAATATAGACAGCCTCAAAGAAATCATCTTCACCCCACTGCGAATACCAAGTATTGCAAGTATCTCGCCCATCATTGAAAACATTGTCGCTCTTTTTGCCAATACCAGTGGTGTAGATATCGGCGGCTTCCATTACTGTGCATTTACGGAGTGCGTCTAGATAAGAGCGTTCTTCGCTGGTTGTCGTGCTGGTTTCGGACTTTGTTTCTTGTTTTCGCTCCTGCTCTTTGGTTTCACTCTCGGCTTTTGCCTTTGCATCTTCGCTTTCTTTCCACTCTTTCCAGTCGTTATGTTTCTTTGTGATGAGTTCTTTGTCGGCTTCAGATAATTTATAACGGACAGAGATTGTTGTTTCTGCAAAGCGCTTGTTTAGTTGCGTATTCTCAAGATAAATAATGTAGTCGGTTGATAGACCTTTTTCTAATTTTTCAATATCAAAGTCATCGGTTTCGTAACGGCTCTTGTATATGTCGTTGTAAGGCTTAATGCTGAACTTGTCGCCGTCAGTATGAACCGTAATATATCCATCAATTTTTACTGTGGGGTATTCTGAAAACTTGCCAGTTATTGTTTGTTCTTCGCAAGATATTTCTTTGGTCTTCTCGTCATAACTTGCATTGCAATCAAAAGCATATTCTTTATCTACCGAAATATAATAATCTCGATTTTCTTCGATATTGTTCCTGATTGCAACGCTAATAGCACCAATAATGATTACCCCCAAGATAATACCAAGCACGACTAAACAACTTTTCTTGTGTTGCTTGAAGAAGTCCGGTAAGCCTTTTTTGGCTTTACTCGCAGATTTGATATTATCATTTGTTTCCATTGGCACTCCTTTGTTAATTAACTAAATCCGAGAAGTGCCCCTAAAACTAAGTGGAACACTCGCTAGGAGTGTTCGAAGTTCCTGTTTCTACAGTAAGCGGTTGAGCCGACTGGAGCGAGTGCTCCACGAAGGGTTCAACACTTTACCTATTCAGTCAGGATAGACTTACTATAGATTAGGACTTCGAACAACTTAATTATATCATAAAATGTGCTCAAAATTAAGATGCAGGTAGCAGTTCCGACCAATAGCCAGAGCAGTATTTTTTAATGATTTTTTCTGTCATTTCAACTGTATTCTCCTTGTCATCGCATAGGTCAATAATCGCTCGGCAGATATAACAAAACCCTTCTTCCATTTTGCGGTCTTTGGCGGTCGTGTTAAGGTCGAAGCAATTCCGTAGTGCTGATATTTCGATTATCTGGTTGCTTTCTAGTTGGCTCGCATAAATAGCCAAATGCTTCCATATATGCTTATGGTAGCCGCTCTGGAGTAATACGAATGCCCACAAGCAGGCTTTGCAAGTATTGTGCGCTTCCAACTCTTTGATGAACGCAGACGACACTTCGTAGAAGTCTAGTCCGCCTACAACTCGCAGTTTGAATTCCTGTTCTTTACAAGTCATACTGGAAAGCCTTTGCTAATTGTTCTGGGTCGCTCTCGCTTGCGATTTCGTCATTGTAAATCTGAAGCATATTCAATGAGTTATGACGAGTAAATCTCGCAACTGTTGTAAGGTCTGATTTGTAATACTTGATAAGTTCAGTGGTGAAAAAATGTCGGCTTCCGTGAACGGTTTTTTCTATGCCTAGATCGCTGAATAAGTTTTGGACGATTTGTCTTAAACCCCTAGTAGTTAGTCGGTTGCCTTTGTTTTTGCCATTGAGCGAGTAGAAGGTTGGTCCATATTTGGCGTGAGAGGCTCTTAAATAGCGTTTTAAGGCTTTTTGGCTTGTTGGATGTAAATGTATGTATTCCTTGTCGTCCCGCCCTTTTCCAAGTACTTTTATAACTCCTTTTGCTAGGTCGATATCATCAAAGTTTAGTCGGCAGATTTCGACTTGCCTTAATCCCTGAAAAAATAAAAGCGATACAATCGCTCGCAACCTTATGTTTTTGAATGACTTATCTTGCTCTTGCAGATAATCGCATATTCTCGACACTTCTTCTTCGTTTAACCCATTCACTCTATGCTTGTTGTTTTGCTGAAATGAACTTACCCCGACTGATAAATCTATGGGCGTTAAGCCTTGTCGGTATAACTCACGCAGGGCTATTCTCGCAGTGGTTAAATACTTATTCTTACTGCTAATGCCGAGCGTGTTGTCATCTCGTAAATATTGCTTATATCTCAATAATAAATCTCGATTGATAGTTTGGGTGGATGCAAACTGAAAGAACCTTGGTAGGCGGCTTAAATACTCTGATTTGGTATTGTTGCTGATGTCTAGGGAATTAAATATATTGTCGTTGTAGCCAAGTTCTCCTTGACTGATTATTGCTATCTCGCTTATCATTGGTAGTCCTTCCTTGATTTTTTATATGACGAGCGTATCGTAGCATTACTATTTCTATTGTCAAATTTTTACTCCCTTATTTGCACACTT
Source organism: uncultured Candidatus Saccharibacteria bacterium (assembly GCA_946186455.1). Lineage (GTDB taxonomy): Bacteria > Patescibacteriota > Saccharimonadia > Saccharimonadales > Saccharimonadaceae > Nanosyncoccus. The sequence continues at coordinate 9,323 of CAMHNK010000021.1, read as the reverse complement.
TATACACACTTTACCCCTGTTGAGCATAACCTTTAAGCACCCATAAAATGTTATAAAAAGCGGCACTTATGCGGCATTTTTCGTTTATTCCGGAACTTTATAGGAACTTTACCCCTGTTGGACTTAAGCGTTTTGGCATTGATAAAGTATCGTTAAATGTCCAATATTTGCCATTTTTTAACCATTTTGCGGCATTTTTTGTTCAAAAGTGATATTTGTTAAGCCTTTGATTTTTACTCTGTTAAGGTGCTTTATATTGAGTTATCGTTTCTTCGCTTCTGGTAGCACATAGCCTTTGCAAATAGACGATTTTTGCCATCGGTATTCACAAGTTTAGAACCAAGCCATATTACCTATATTAGTTCTAATATACTAAGTTAATTGACATAACTCTTTTTCCTCTCTGATAGGAGTTAAGAGTTTATCCCAACGAATAAGTTCCGCCTTGAGAAGGTTCCAATTTGTGACACACCTGTCCGCCAAGTTTTCAAGAAATGACCGACAGGGTCTTTTTTTGTTTCTCTAAAAGTAGTTAGATTACAGGTTATCTTCTAGTATAATATAGATAAGCAGGAGGGAAATGATGGAAAAAGGACCGAAAAGCGTTGATTTGGGCGCAGAAGCTGAGCATGGTGGCGAAGTGTTGAGTGATGAGCTTTGTGAGCAAATGGGCGAGACGGTCTTGCATGTTGACGAAGTGGTAGCCGAACAGGCTAGGGCTAGCAAAGATTACGAGTCGGATATATTGGAATTTTTAAGAAAGTATGAGGAAGAAGACGATATTGACGAAGAGGCGGCTTCGGCGTGTATAAGTGGTTACATTGACGCGATTGCGGCAGAAGGTAACTGGGGGGACGGCATTAGATTCCTTGACGGTCTCGACTCTTTCGGCGGCGATGTAATAATCACATTTTTGGAAAAAGGGATGCCCGTTGATTTTGTTCTCGATGGACATAGGGATGAGCTTCTTCGTGTTTGCGAGTCAAGAGTATTGCCTGAAGGGGTGTTGAGTGATATTTATGAATCGTTGAGTCGCGATGATGAAGGACGCGATTTCTTTAAGCGTGAATTTATCGATTCTCGCAGAGCGGATTTGACTATTGCAGGCTTTTTGGACGTCCATTGCAGAGATGGTGGTGGATTGGATGAAAAACAGCGAAACGATGTCCTGTTGTTTCGCGAAATGGGTGGAGATGTGTTTAATGCAGGGATTGATGGTTACCACCATTTTCATAGAGAACAATGGGAAAATAATAGTGAAGACCAGGAAATCAAACCCCGAGCGTATTCTAGAAATATCTTCGAATGCATAAGATCATCTGGATTATTAGACGATCGAGAAGCTGGAAGAGTACTCGAAAGAATGGCTGACGGTGAATATGTGGGTGATTATAAATCGGATTTATTTTTAGGCTTGACTGACAAAATAATTGATTCTGGTATGGAAATTAATGCGGGCAGTGACGCTGATTATTGGTTGCATCTTTGTCGAGACAGAGGGGAGAATGTCTTCGATCGTTTTTGTCATTTTTGGAGTGATGACGGTAGCTTGTTTAGTCAGTTTGATTTCAGTAATGAGGCCGTTATGTCTTTGTTGGCGACTTCTTTAAGTCGCGAAACAATTAGTGCGCGGCCATCTTTTTATATAGCACTAAAAAAGAGTGGACTGTTGGAATCTGAAGAGTTTCAGGAAAAAATTGTTAGCGCAATCGGCGATTCTGTGGATATGCCAATAAAAAAATATGGAAGATACTACATCACGACAGGCGCGGAAGCTTTACTGTCTGAGGATGGGTTGCTAGAGAGAATAAAAGAGCGTGGCTTGTTTGAGAAATATCCGGAATGTTTGAGAGAAAAGACTATAGCCGGATTTGTAAATGGGGAAATGACGGAGCAGGATCGTTTAAAGTTAATACTCCATAGGGATAGTAGCGAACAGTTTGATGAGAATGGTAATCCGACAGATGCTTTCTATTTATCTATAACTAGTGAACATGTTGGCAATTTACTCTTTCTAAATCGAGAAGAAAGAGATCGCGCGATTGAGGTACTTCTAGATAACGGTCAACACGAGAGGTTGTATTCTACGGACGTGGGCAGCAGAGAGAAGGCTATGATGTGTAGGGGGCTCATTAAGAGGAAGGGGTTCGAATTCTTTAAGGAACTTGGTCCGGACGGGCGAAAGAAGGCCGGATTAGATGATGTTTATATGGAGCAATTCGTGGATGGCCTGGGCGCGGTGTCGTTGAGAGGCGACGGAGTCCTAGATGATAATAATGCGATTGCGGCTTTGACGCGGTTTATATATATGGATGATATGGACTGGTCGGGGGCGGATGAGGCGGATCTGAGAATTAAAGAAGCGTTTGCCGAGGGTAATATTGCCAATAAAGACAAAGTGATGCTCTTATTGAGACGGGCGTACGAAGATTATCTTCATGAAGGTAATAGTGGAACGATGCCGCCTAGCATTCAGGTTTTAGCTGAGTATATGCACCAGCATGGCGGAGCGGGACCATTGACGCAGGTTGAATCATTTTTGGGTTATCTTGGGGAAATTGGTAGGACGGATAACAACGACATTTTAGCTGACACTAAATTACTTGAGGCTAGGATTAAGGGGTGGGATAATATTTCGAAAGCAAATTTTTATTCAATAGCAACAGAGGTGCTACGGGCAGATGAGCAGATTTATGCTGAGTTTTTGAGTGTCTTTGGTCGGATAGAAGACGAAAAAGATTTTAAGGTTTTTACTCAAGAAATATTCCCACTCTTCAGGGCAAAGTTGGCCCTGTTAAAACAATATGACGACCATAGTAATGGCATCGGGCGAGGATATCAGGAATCAAATTATGGCGATATTGATAAGAATAAATTAAGAAACGATTTGCACAACGCATTGATACCGTTCACATTTTTGAGTAGGGGCGAGGACGAAAATGACAAGAGCTATAAGGAGAGAAGGGAAAAAGGTATTGCCTTAGTAAAAGAGAAAATATTTGCTGAGATATCGGAATTGTTTATGAATAAGTTTGGCATACGCCCTGAGGTGGTGCCGACGGAATTAGATAAAGAAGGAATGCGCTCGATTGAAGATATGGTGCTTTATCTTAGCAATATTGCGAATCCGAGCGAAAAGAATAAGAATTTAATAGGCTATTACTTGGCGCTTCAATTGTCTAAACGGCCGGACGGCGGAAGTGCGTGGGAGGATTTCAGAAAAGGCAAGAGTTGTGATCCATTTGAGTTTTTAACCGACGAGGCGGCAAGCAGTGTTGCGGAAGCTATTTCGCGAAGTAACGAGACAAATCCGATAACTGTAGAAAATACACATATTGAAGATCAGGCTCGTAGGGGTGCGTTTATCGAAGCGTTACAGGATGAGGTATCAGAGATACGAATTGGCGGCATTTCTACAATTGATGTGAGATTGCAAAATTTATCTAGCAACATTGAGGAGTTAGCGGATCCTGATCTGTATGAAGATCCGATGGATAAGGCCAAAATTCAGTTAGTTGGCCAATATTCGCCAAAGATGATTGGGAGGGTCGCAACAGCGTTATGGTCTCGCGAGGCAAAAGGAAAGGCGACGAGCTTTAGTGAAGAGGAAGCGGTGCTTGCGGGCGAGTTGGAGAAATTGCTAGCAGATAATGACATTGAATTGACGCCGGATAATATTAATAAATACTTACAGCAAGGCTTTAAGGGGTTTGGCCCAGTTGCAAAAACGTTGGCGTTGATTCGTGAGAAAGATGTGCGCGGGAAGGTTGCGGAGTTGCAGGATATGCTGATTCCTGGCGGCGAAGTGGCGAAAATCTTTGGTGAGCTTGGCGAGGAATTTCGACCAGAATCGGGCATATTGGCCCTGAATGCGGATTTGGATTTTCTGGAGAGCGTCATAGCAAAGGGTGAGAAAACGGGAATGCTGAGTGGCGATGAGGCTGAGCGCCAACGAAAAATAGGTGTTTTGAGGGCTTATTTGGGGCAGATTGAGGCCAGTATGGCGGGTCTGGATGCTATATATAACGACATCGTAAGTAGTTTTAGCAGTATTAGGGGCATGAGCGGCGAAAATGCAGGTGGTGATACGGGTATGGAAGCGAAGTTGCGCGAAATTAGGGATATTATTAGCGGTAAAAGCGAAAGCAGTCATCCTGTAATTGTTTCGCATTGCTCTCATAGTATGACGAATATCGTGGAAAATATGCGTGCATGCTTAAGTTGTAAAACGAAGGGCATTAATAACGATACAGACTTAACTTTCGGGGAAAACTATAAATTTTATCTATATTCGCAAACTGGCGCAAAAGAGAGCGGTAGTATTTCGGACGAGATAGTATTCTTCGTTCCAGTGGCTACCGAGGGTGGCGAGCGAAGAATGAGCTTTGTAATGGATCGGATTTATGGAACAGCAAATAGCGATATATTATTGGGCCATATTGCCGTATTGGAGAAGAAGGCGCGTGCGCTTAAGGCGAGGTTCCCGGAAGTACCGATTTCGATTCTTGTCACATCTAGTGGTGCGTCTAGTTGCAGTGTTCCAATTGATGCAGCTAATTTGTTGGCTAGATTGAACAGTATTGAGGGGGTTACGGTTTCTGCGGGTTCAAGGGTAGTCAGTATTCCAGAGTCTGGACTTGGGGACCACTATATAGAAATTACTAATGGTATAGCCGCAAGGCAGGCTGGGGATCGCATTGTGAGCGGAATTGAAGTGGTTTTCTGAATAGCATGAGTCTAAAGGATTAGTGGATTTGCTATGTTGTTTTGTGTTATGATATAAGCATAAGAATTCTGGTGAGGAGAATATGGATCCGCAAAACAATAATATGCCACAAGAGACGCCACAGGGTGCGCCGCAAGGAGCACCGATGCAAGACGGTCAGCCGATGGGTGATGGGTTTCCAAGCGGCGATGGTTTTGGTGGTCCAAATATTGCGTACGAGAATTTTAGTAACGAGGCAATTCAAGAGAATCAACAAGCTGCCCAGCAAGAAGCGGCTCCAATTCCGATAAATGTGATTAATGCCGTGAATGCGAACGGCATTGTGAGCGGGCGCAAGGTGGTTGATTATACCTGGCAACGCGGCGCAATTTGTTTGTTGGTACTGTCGGCGGGTCTACTGATCGGCTTGATTGTGGCAATTGTCATGATGATGAACGTTACGAACGATAACGTGAAGCTGCAAAAAGATAAGGAAGCTTTAAATAGCAACTATCAGGGGATATTGACGGCGCTTGGAGTAGGGTCGAAAGAGGATGCGATTAAGCAAATAACTGATCCGCAGATTTTGGATGGCGGCGATTTGGATGAGATTAATGCACTATTAGCGGAAAAATATGGCGCTAATTACAAGCTAGACTTAGCAGATCATAACATTAACTTTGTGCGCAGGAATGGTTTCTATAAGATTGCTAGTTTTGGCATTCAGAGATCGAGCGGCTCGCGCCGAGTGATTCTTTATGAAAAGATTGCGGACGGAAAATGGATTCTTGGTAGCTTTGACAGTACAAAAGATGAGCCGTGTGCCGATGCTGATGAAGCAGAGAAGGAAGCTATAAAGAATATCATTACCTGCGAAGTCGAAGAACAGGAACAATAAGTAAGATGTTAAGATAGGCCTAAATGTCAAGAGATGACATTTAGGCTTTTTCTATGCCACAATGAGAGATGATAAAATGAAACGCTTAATCTTAGTCTATAATCCTCGAAGTTCGCATTATACGAAAGTAAAACGCGATGTAATCACAAAACTGCAGGGGCTTAGCGGTTGGATGATTGGTAAGTTTGAAGTGGCAGATACGGACGTTGATGACAATGCGGGGCGACTGGCGAAAATTCTGCTAGATAATGATTTGGTGATTTCGGCCGGTGGGGATGGTACGGCAAATATTGCGATGAACGGTGTTATGCTGTCGGGGCGAAAAGATGTGAAGTTGGGCGTGTTGGGTTATGGCAACTTCAACGATATGGCGCGCAGCTTTGGTAAGCCAAAGTTACAAGAGATTTTGGAAGGGAAGCCGACGAAGGTGTGGCCGCTAGAATGCTCGATTAACGGCAAACATTGGCGCTATGGTATGTGCTACTTTACGATTGGCATGTTTGCCGAAGCGTGTGGGGTGTTCGACCATCCGAAGACGCGCAGGGCGCTGCGTAAAGGTAATAAGCGTACGGTGTTTAGTTTGGGGGTATTGATACAATGGTGGGTGCGACAGCATCGGAAACAGTTTATGCCGGAGTTCGAGCTTGGCGGTGGAACTGGAGAGTATGTACCAAGCAATAAGGCGTCGGATTATATGGCCGTAAATGGTAAGACGGTGGCGAAGATTATGAGGGGCGGAAAATACTTCTTGCAAAAAGATGGATTTTTGAGCGCAATGGGGAAGATGAATAAGTTTTGGCCGTTATTTGCGATGATGGTGCGAAGTGTTTTTCATCGAGTGCCAGGTATTGAAAGTGACTATGACGAGCTGGTTTTCAAGAAACCGAGTCGAATGATGTTCCAGGCGGAGGGGGAATACAAGATGATTTCTGGTGTCGAAAAGGTAGAGATTCGCAAAGCCACTGCGCCGCTACTTGTTATAATGAAGTAAATGGTAGTAGGTAGAGCAGAATACAAGTTAGAGAACGCTTTGAAGGCGTTTCGGGTGGATTTGCGCGGGAAGACAGTGCTTGATATAGGATCGTCGACGGGTGGCTTCACAGAATGTGCCTTACGGGCTGGCGCGGCTAAAGTGATTGCAGTAGAAAAGGGTACGAACCAAATGAAGGCGCCGCTGCGATTTGATGAACGGGTGGAACTGCATGAGAAGACGGATATTTTTGAGTTTTCTTGCGATGCGCCGGATGCGATTGTGGCGGATGTGAGTTTTGTGAGCCTAAGGAAGGTGCTGGCGTATGTACGCGAAAATCTGGCTGATCTTCATACGGAATTAGTAGTAATGTTGAAGCCGCAATTTGAGGCGGCACCATGGCAATTGAAGAACGGTGTTCTGAAGAATAGCAAGATGCGCCGCGAAGTGATTGCGGATTTTGAAGCATGGCTGAAGAAGTCTGGGTTCGTGATGGTGGGGAAGCGCGATAATGAATTGGCGGGGCGATTCGGCAACGTAGAGCGGTTTTATTATTTGAAGATTGCAAAATAAAAATACCCCCGGCTGGGGGTATTTTTTGGTGCGCTCGAGACTACTCGGCGTCTTTGGCTGGAACCTCATAGGGCTCGTAGGCGGCAAAATCGTTCTCGCTTAAGAGATAACGGCTAGTCTTGCCATCGGTGTGGCGCTCGCAGAAATAGCATGATTCGTCGCCGGTTTGAATGGTGTCCCATTTATGGATGAAAACTGGTCTACCGGTAGGGTTGCGGAAGATTTTGACAGTACCCTTGGCGCGATACGTACCGGGAGTATTGGAGCGTTCGTCTGGCTCATAAGATTTTGCAAAAGTTTGAGCGTCTTGAGGATAGTTGTTAAGATGATCGCCGGGCTGCTGAACTGGGTTAGTAAGAATCCAATAGCCTGGCTCTATGGGGTGAGTATCCTCAACTACGGCGACGCGCTCGGTGGAACCATCGGGGTTCTGTCTTTCTTGCATGACGTAGGTGTCGACGACCCAAGAGTCGGGCGTTTCGCCGCGACGTACGTCGAGATGCGAGTAGGCTCCACTTTCGAGGCCTTCTAGGGTGACCTGGACGGCTTCGACGCGACCACTTTTGACGAAGGTTTCGGCCTGGGCGAATTTATCATCCCATTCGGTATCGTCGAGGTTTAACTCGAGAGGCTGGACGGATTCCGACTGCTCTGTGTGGGCGGTGCCATGTTCTACTGTTGGTCGTTGGTTTTTGGTTCTGTTTCGGGATTTTTTGCCGTCGGTGAGATTATCTTTCATTTTTTCTTCGTTTTTATGTTTAATACCCTTGAGATACCCAATATGTCTATTATAGCACAAGCGGAATAATTTGTCAAGATGGGGCGAATCTTTCGGGCAGTTCGTGATAAAATAAGGTATATGGCAGAGGAGGCAAAACTAACACCGGCGGATTATGTGCACTTACATAATCATACGCATTATTCGCTTCTTGATGGCTTGACGAAAATCGACGAGCTGGTCAATTTTGTGAAGGAGGAGGGCATGGAGGCAGTGGCGGTTACGGATCACGGCACCATGTCGGGCTTGATTGACCTCTATAAAACTGCAAAAGATGCGGGAGTGAAGCCGATTTTGGGCCTTGAGGCCTACGTGGCGGCGCGTCGCTTGGAAGATCGCGATCCGGCTTACGATAAGGAGCGCTTCCATATTACGCTGCTTGCGATGAACGACAAGGGTTTTGAAAACCTGTGTCGGATGATGACAATTGCCGAGACCGAGGGTAAGTATTATAAGCCGCGCATTGATCACCGCGTAATGGAAGAGTACAACGAGGGGATTATTTGTTTGTCCGGCTGTATGGGCTCGGAGATTTCGACGGCAATTCGAAATGATGATTTGAAGAAGGCACGCGAGCTGATTGACTGGTATGCGAAGACTTTTGAAGGGCGCTTTTACCTGGAGATGCAGGATCATGGGCATCCAGATTCGACGACGCATAATCCGGAGCAGCAGAAGATTAACGAAGCGCTGATGAAGTTCTCGAAAGAGACTGGTTTGGATTTGGTGGTGACCTGCGATGCGCACTACTTAAAGAAGGAAGATCAGGATGCGCACGAGGTGTTGCTGTGTGTGGGCACGGGTAGCAATATTTCCGACGAAAAGCGCATGTCGCTGAAGGATTTCGACCTGCACGTGATCCCGGCGGAAGAGATTATTTCGCACTGGGAGAAGACCTGCCCGGAAGCAGTGCGCAATACGCGCAAGATTGCGGACCGGTGTAATGTAAACATTCAATTGGGGCGGATTTTGATTCCGAAGTTTCCGATTGATACAGGCGAGACAGAGAAGGAATATCTGGATAAGATGGTGTTCCGAGGCTTGGCGGAGCGTTTTGGATATTTGACAAAAGAAGAGGCGCAGACGAAGAGCGTAGAGGAAATCCGGCCGCTGCTGACAAAGGAAATTCTGGATCGTATCGATTATGAGCTGGCGACCGTGGATAAGATGGGCTATAACGGCTACTTCTTGATTGTGCAGGACTTTATTAACTGGGGTAAAGGGCAGGGTATTATTTATGGCCCAGGACGCGGTTCGGCGGCAGGGTCGTTGCTGGCGTATGCGATTCATATTACAGACTTGAATCCGCTAGAGTACGATTTGCTCTTTGAGCGCTTCTTGAATCCAGACCGTATTTCGATGCCGGATATTGATACGGATATTCAGGATAACCGCCGTG
>CAMHNK010000020.1 GCA_946186455.1 uncultured Candidatus Saccharibacteria bacterium | reverse complement strand
TATATAATATATGTATCGTACATTAATAAATTGAAAGGGGGGATAAAAGTGTTGCATATTAGAAAGCCGATTATAGAATCTCAGTTCGAGTTTGCTATGAAACATGGTTTGGCTCGGGCTAGGCACGCTTTGATGTTGGAACAATTCTTTCAGAAGCATGCCGGCGTCAAATTTGCATATGTACCGGAGTTAGTATATTTAGCTTTAGCGCAGCTTCTTGATCACGAAGATTCGAAGCGGATTATTTTATACATCCCGTTTGAAATCTTAAAAGATGCACCGCTTTGGTTTCGAGAAGTCTATCTTGACACTTGGTACAGTATGCTTGGCACGATGGATGTGAGGGAGAACTTTCACGAAGGTGACATGATGGAGCCGGATGCTCGGCCGAATGGGGAATTACCACGAGTCGTAAAGTGTGCCCATCTTACACCTTGGCTACTTGATTATGGTTACCTCACGTCTAGCGAAGTTCACGATTTAATCTCGCAGAATATTCACCACGAAGTATTAGTTCGTAGTTTCAAAGAAACTTGGGGAATTATTTCCGAACGAAATATCTTAAAGCCAGAGCAGCTGGATGAGCTGGTTGCCCTTACAAAAGATATTTCGGATTTTACGCGTCTAGAGCCACTCTATATTTCGCCAAATCGAGCCAAATGGCTGGAAGAAAAAGATAAACCGCTAGGTGATTTAGTGACACCAAACGCCTGTTTAACTGGTCCATTTTATCCGAATTTAGATGTAGTTTTGGACCGATTGACGGCTTATCAAAAAGAAATGGATCCGTTTGATATTGCACTCGTTGGCGGTTCTTTCTTAAGAGGCTATGGCACAACCGATTCGGACCTTGATATCGTGCGTTATAGTGATTTTAAGAAAGATAGTAAGTTCTATATCGGTGATCCGAACCAAGCACATCTATTCTTTAATTCCGCGTGGCTTCCTGGCGAAAGGGTCTTCAATATTGAAGATTATGTTATCTCGGCGGCCTGGCGGTATCGAAAGAATGGGAAACGGAGATTGACGCTCGAAAGAATTGAATCGAATCTGATTCAGTATCGCTTGCTCCACAAAGGTTATAGTAGATTTACCAGTAAAACTAGTTTTAATACTAGTTCACATCCGGAATTCGACGGAGATTCGCCCTTTTATGATGACGACTTCCGTAAGATTGCAACAGTTTTATTCTATAAATATGTCTGGTTACCACAGGCATGAAAAAGGCCCCTAACTCGGGGCCTCTTTTTAATGTGCGATTTACAGAATGTTTTTTCCGGTCAGACTTTTAACGCCGCCGCGTTCAGGTTTTGTTACGCCCAGTTCACTCCAGTTGATTTGCGAACCGAGCTGCCAGAGTGCGACAAAGTAATCTACTTCCGCATCGGAAGTGATGGTATCGTGCTTCACAAAACCAAGGACATATTTGACCAGGTTCTGTTCGAGCCGGACATAATTGCTAGAGACGCTGGCGCCGATTTTCTTCAGCATCAGCTCGCGATTCTTCACGCCAACCATTGACGGCAAACGGGGATCTTCGAGAGTATTTCTGATGTTGTTGGCTTCATAGGCCATTGCAGCAACAATCTGAACGCCGGTGCCACGAAATACACGGTTAATCGAGTTAACCAAAGTATCGGCCGCATCATGAAGCGGCGAAGTATCCGGTGGCGGAAGCATTCCGACAGCCGAGGAACCGTTCAGGGCACCAACAATTGATGCCGACAGCATGCTCGGGTCGAGCAGATTGCTTCTTCTGGTTTCATACCAGGCATCGAGTGCCTGATAACTTTCGGCGATGGCCGGCCAGAGAGTGGTGCGAATACGCCCCAGAAATTCACTCCGACGACCTTCAGTAATGAAGGAGCCGTCGAGACCATCAATGGCTGCAAAGATGTCGCCATAGGCCCGGCGGGTCAGAGATTTACGGAGTGCGTAGAAGGTCGGATCAACTTGCTCTTCGGTCTCGTCCGCATATTTTTCCATGGCTTTCGCGAGGGCTTCCGGTACATTGTAAAGTCCGGCACGATCTGCCAAAGCAGCTCTAATTGCTGCAATGTAAGACGAGTCGTCCACTTTCAGGATACCACCAGTTTTCAAGGCGGTGAGCCAAGATTCATCGGTAGGAACGGAAGGAAGCAGCATTTCAAGCGCCGGCGGAATGGCCGCTGCTTTTGTGGTTGCTTCGGACATAACGGTTGCTTTCTGTTCTTTTTTAAGATCAGAGACGAGCCGGCGGGCTTTGGCCAGTTTCAGGCCGACACCCGTCAGGTCTTCAACCTCCAGTACGTAGAGATCTTCGAGAGTCTCGACACCGAGTTTTTCCTCGATGTTTTTGATGGTTTCCACATTGATGCCATACTCTTTGAGTTTGGCGACCACGGGATTTTCCTTCACTTCTTCGACCTTTTCGATCGTTTTCTTAGTTTCACTCATGATAGTCCTCCATATCATTTTTCAAAATAAATTTTTTCTACTTCCGTAGGTCCAATTGACAAGCATTCAAGCTCCAGTCCACATTCCTTTTTTATGATGCCGCTTACCCTTAAAAAGAGTTCTTGGCTCGAAATGTTTTCCGGAATTTGTTTGCTTTCTATGATAGGTATTGCGTTTTTTAGGAAATCCGTGTAGCTTTCGCTATTTTTTGGGCTATTCTGATAGCCCGTCGAATACTTAAAGCCTTGTTTTTTTACTATCTCATCAAACCAAGTTAAATAGATTCCACGAAACTTAGTTTCTTTGCAAGATTCTAGAGCGTATCTCATTAGAGAAAAATCTAAAGGACCGGCCCTAACTTTACCTTGCCAGCGATTATTTGATTTATGACTGTCAGGCAACATCGTTCGGGTGAAGTTCTCGTCAAAAGTCGGCATTGGGCCGGCACCATGACGAATTTCATAGGCGCGATGAACTGCTAGATGACTGATTTCGCCGTCAAAACCGGCATTTCTAATCATTTGCTCGCTAAATATCGGGAGCGTCCTGATGGCACTGACATGGGGTTTTAAACCAGTTTCAGCGTCGGTTAGTGCTCCGTGCGAACATTCAACGATAGCGGTTCCGTCTGGTTTTAATACTTCTTTTAAAGTTGTGAGACGGAGTTTTCTACCAATATTAAAGAATAAATCCACAATATACGGTAGAAAATCCGGGTCATCTAAGAGTGCTAGGTTGTCTTCTAAACAATTGACGTCGCCTTTTAAAACATCTTCTGGTTTTAGGTTCCGATATAATTGTCGGTAGTATTCCAGCTCTCTTTTTAACTTTTTTAAGATTATCTCTTTTGAGGATAGCTCAGATGCTTTGATGACGTATTCTTCACCTAAGTTTTGATACATCCGATAAGCTTGCCCAACGCCAGTACCAACTGTTCCGCGAGGATTGTCTTTTCGCTTGATTTCTTCAAGTTCGGAGGCAATCCGGTGAAATGGTGTGGCACAAAGGCAATTTGGATCAGCCTGAAGCATAAGAAAGGGATTTGCGATATCATGCTTTTTTAGGGCTTCGGCTTCATTTTCTAGAGAAACCGGCGAAATGATTATCTGTTCCGATAAAAACGTCGGTACTCCTTCAAAGGTTCCGCAGCCCCATTCAGAAAAGTTAAAACTATCTCCGTTTGAGGTGCGAACGCCATGAGAGCCCTGTGCGCCACCGCGTTTAATGATAACGCTGGCGTCCTTTTCGTAGGACAATGCGTGCACAATGTTGCCTTTGCCTCCGTCGCCAGGACCGAGGTCGGTAACAATGATGACTTCGTGCATTTCGCATCTCTTTTCTGTAAACTAAATTGTTAAAGATTTTGATCACAGGTATTCGATTTCGGTTGAGGGCTTTTCTTCGTCCCCAACTTTTTCATCGGGTTGAATCGGCCACAAATCTTCTTTTGTTCGGAAGATGTCGCCGATTTTCGGGATTGGGAAGGGAAGTGCCTGACGGAGTTTGGCTTGGGCGCCAATTTCGACATTGTTCAAATCGTAAATGGTTGACGAGCTGCAGTGGTAAGCTACAGTATTACCGATATCGGCAATATCGATGGTGCCTTCAGTCAGACCGATGATGGCCGATATTACTTCCGGAAGCTGTCCAGTAGTACTAATTCTGACCACGGACTTTTTGCCACAGACTTCGCGCCAGTATTCATAGGCGCTTGAGCGATTATCGACCACCAGAATAAACTGATGAGTCTTCGCCTTCAGGTCTTTTATGACATTCTTGAAACTTGGGATTTCGCGCATGTTTTTCAGATCATTCTCAAAAACATTATTGCCGAAAATCCGCTGAATATCTTGGCGCCTTATGGAACCGTGACAGGTCGCGTCGGTAACGATAAAGTGATAACCTTTAAGGCCGATACGGTTAGTGTAGGCATTCGTCAGGTAGGCTCTCGCAAACATTGCATATTGCGGATCTTCCGGAGAATCTCCACCGGCGCGCTGCGGGGCCATTTCTTTGAGGTAGCGTACGATTTTCTCGGCTTCCATCTCGAACTGCGGGCGACAGAGGACAAAATCGTCCACTACGTCGCCAAAAATACCGAGACAGAGTTGCGGGTCATACCCAGGCAGGACTCTGGCGATGGCTTCATAGAGTTTCGGGAGAATTTTCATCTCCGTATCTACTTCACCACCCATCGAGCCAGTTGTATCACAACTGACTTCAATGTCCATTGGGCATCCCATGGTGGTAATCCACATCTTACGGTGCGGATTCAAACGAATCTTGGAATAGCGCATTGGGTTAATGCCGGGGTCAACGATTTCGTTGAGCTTTCCGGTCGCACGGGCCTGCCTTTCAGCAGTTCTCGTGACGTCCTTATCGCTCGTGATGCCGTAAGAACGGCGGGCACTGACATAGCTGTCAACGGAAAAAGGTTTGTCTCCCATTTTAGTCCTCCTTCAATTTTTTCCAAATGAGTGTGCCTTTATCTCGATAGGTAAATGTGTGGTATTTTCTGCCCCACAATTCTTCGATTACGACATACATCATTTTGTGTGCAGCTTCAAAAGTCATACTGCCATCTCTGGCTAGATTTTCGAGAAGTTCTCGGTAAGCTTTGTCTTCCTCTTCTATTACCGCACATTCTAAAAACGTCTTCGCAATCTCTTTGACATAGTCATTTGCAACTACATCAACGTTCTTTTCGGGAAAGTTGTAGAAGATGACACGGTGTTTTTCCGGTTCGATTAGATAATCGCCAATGGAAAAAACTGGGTATTCGATGGTGGATTGGTCGTTTGCGACTGCAATTAGCTCGAAAAAGCCGTACAGTTTAAAGATTCGGCCAAGGATCCAGGCGCTAGTTTTAGCGTCTACTTCGATTTTTGCCATCAACTTTGATAGCGGGATCAGTTTGTCGAAGTCAACATCGGGAAGCGAGTAGACATTAATTCTGCGGCCACCTTGCGACTCATCAATGAATGACGCTTCAAGCTTAGCAAATAACCAATCATAGTGGCTATCATTTTCTTTGGTCGGATTCTGAAAACGTCGAATTTCTGCTTCAAAGGTTTTCATTGTGTTAAACTTTCCAGCCTCGAATGCTAAGACATCGCCGTCTTCAAAGGTCTTGGCTACTTTCAGTACAACTGACGAGCCGTCGGCTTTTTCGCCTAGGTAAACGCGGTATTTGTCTGACTCTCCAATCCTGTTTTTGACTTCAAAATCTCTAACCTTCGTTGTTCTCACTCCCTCCTGAATCAAAATGTAAAAAATCTATGCATCTCTTGGATGCATCGGTAATATTTTAGCATAATTGCTTAATTCTGTCAATCTATAACACCGATTAAATTGACTATTTATATTGTTTGTGGTATAATTATAAGTATTAGGGTGAGTACATTAAATTTTTGTGAGTTTTTATTTTTTGTCTCTCCCTTTAATATACTTGATCAGACTGCTAATTTAGGAGGTTCAAAAAATGTCAATCATTCCCATCATTATCATTGCGGTGGCTGTCGTTCTGTTCATTGTGTTGATTTTTGCGATGATCAAGACTGCGAACGGTAATGAAGCCTTGGTCGTTTCCGGCGTTGGTGCTACTGATAAAAACGGTAATCCCACGATTAAACGCGCCGGTGGTAGAGTCGTAATACCTTTTATCCAAAAAGCAAAGTATTTCGACTTGTGTGTTCGTACAGCAAAAGTTGAGGGAGATGTAACCAAAACTATCTGCGGTGTTCCGATTTCAATTGACTGGGCTGTGGCATACAGCCCGGACATTACCTCTGAGGAGAGCCTGCAGAAGGCGGTTTGCAATTTCCTCGATAAAGATGATCAGGACCTTGAGCGTGTTATTCTTGATATCGTTTCCGGCGGCGTCCGTGCGGTTATTTCTAGAATGACGCCCGAGGAAGTCATGAATGGTAAGGACCAGCTTGACGACAACGTCAAAAAGTCCATTGCTACGCAGATGCATGACCTTGGCTTTAATGCGATTTTGTCTATCCACGAAGTTGAAGATGCAAATGGTTCGACCTACTTCCACGATTTGGCGGCCAAAGACCGTGAGACAAAACGTCGTGAAGCGGCGAATATCACGGCTGAAAATGATCAGCAGATTCGTGAAACAAAGGCCGAGACTGATCGGGCAGCACAGGAAAAAGAGCTGGCTGCGCAGGTCATGATTGCGGAAAAGCAGCGTGATACTGATGTGAGACGAGCTCAATTCCAAGCGGAGACGGCGCGCGAGCAGGCAAAGTCAGAAATGGCTGGCGAACTCGAGCGGACTGATATTACTCAGGAGCTCGAAAAGAAGAAGGGCGCCGTTGCTGTAATGCAGGCCGAACAGGCTAATCTGGCGGCTTTGAAGCAACAGGAAGTCGAAGTAACTCGTGCCGAGACGGCTAAACGGACGACGATTATTTCGGCGCAGGCGGAAGCTGAGCGCAAGAAAGAAGAGGCGACTGGTGAAGCTGAAGCGGCGGCGGTCAGGAAAATGCGTGATGCTGATGCTACGGCAGAAGCGCGCAAAACCGAGGCTGAAGGTAAAGCCTCGGCGCGCAAGACTGAAGCGGCGGCAGAAGCTGACGCCATAAAGATTCAGGCGGAAGCGGACGCCTCGGCTGTGAAAGCCCGTGGCGAAGCGGAAGCGTCCGCAATTTCTGCCAAAGGTAAGGCTGAGGCAGAAGCAATTGAAGCCAAAGGTAAGGCTGAAGCTGAGGCGGCTCGTGCACTCTCGGATGCTCAGGCAGCTAACGACAAGGTTAACTTCGAGTTGAAGAAGATTGAAATCGAGCAGAATACTCGTGTGCAGGTTGCAACTAATATTGCAACGGTTATGGCCGAGATCGGCAAGAACGCTAAGTTCTACGACTTCGGTGGTGGCGCCAAAGAAGGTCAGTCCGGCGATCTTTTGACTAGTGTTCTCACTAGAATTCCGACGCTGTTTGCTCAGGCAAATATGCAGAATCAGGCATTAAATGATGAAGAATTGACCAAGACGATTAGGTCTTTGGTTGCTTCAGTCGTTGATGCTAAGGATAAGGGAACTACTACGCCAAGTGACGACGACTCCGATATTGAAGTAGTTGACCACGATGACGCTGATGTGATGTAAATCACAATCTAAAAACTCACATTGCCCCCGATTCTGGGGGCTTTTTATTTTTTTAAAAAAATCCGCCGTTTCCGGCGGACTTGGTAGCTGGGGTTATTTGTCTGGATGCGGAAGATGACCGACACTCGCAATATTGACGTTGCGGTAAACTGGGTTTTCGGTGACTTCTTTAATGACCGTGAGGTAGCCAGGAATGACGGCTTGACTTTCGGCGTTGGGGAGCTCGACTTCGAGAATGGCGTATTTGGTTTCGCCGGCATAGGTGTCAATTTCGAGATACTGACCAGATTCACGCTGCATAATGCAATAGCGAGTCTTTCGGACCGGATGAAGATCGGGGTCGGCGTGCATCAGGAGCTTAAGATATTCATCTTTACTGATGCGTTTTTCAATTTCAACACGCTTGCTCGGTTCGTCAGTATAGCGTTTTTCGGTCTTGGTGAAGCTATAGCTTCCGTTGCTGCCACGCTGACGGACACGAACTTCGACGTTTGGCTCCGAAACAAGATAGGTTTGCAAAATTTCAACTTTCTCGCAATTTGGCATGGTCATGAGCAATTCCGTATCAGGATATCGGATCAGGAACTTGCGTTCAATTTCGTACGGCTCAGGTTCACCAAGGAAATTTGAGATTTCGCTCATCAGATTTTTCAGTTTGTCTTCGAATGTACCCTTGTTCTTGATAATTCTAAGATGTGGGTGGCCGACCCAAGCGTTTTGAGTCCTGCGGTCAAGTTCGATAGCTTCTTTGACGCCTTCGCTTCTAGCGACATTATTCTGAAGTGTATAGAATTCTTCGGCGCCATCGGCTGCGGTGACCATATGAAAGACAGCGTCATAGCGGTCAAACGCCTTTGTCATGTTGATATCGAAATAGTTTAAGACTTTTTCAAAATCTTCTTTGCTTAGGTAGGCGCGATTATCGCAAATACCTCGGTCGCACACGACTAAGACTTTGTCTTTGTCTTTAAGACAGGGTGCGTATACTTCAACGGCATCTTCTTTGTCGAGCTGGGTACCCATCAAGAGCTTCTGAAAGGTCAAGGGATTAGTGAAATCGACTGGTGACATTCCAGAAGTGATGAGTTCGGTGGCGGCCTCGTTTACAACAATGACTTTCCAGCCGTTTTTACTAAAATAATTAGTAATCCAGCTGAGTGCTGTGGTTTTACCGGCGCAAGGACCGCCGGTTAAGACAATCCTTTTCATTTCCATCTAAAAAACCTCCTTAACTACTATTAATGTCCAACAAAAAAATTGTCTCTATTATTATATCATATAACAGATATGATTAATACTTCTTCTTTATCTTGACAAAGATGCCATTTTCACCGAGGATTTCAACTATGCGGGAGAGCGTCTCCATGCAGAGCAAAACACGGGGATGCGGCGTGTCTTCGTTGTAGTCAAAGATATTGAAACCGAAGAGTTTATTGGATTTTAGGCCGTCGCAAAAGAGAAATTCATATTCTTCGCCGTCGAAATTGTCGTTTTGCTCGAGATTTTCCATTTTGATGAGTTTGGGGTTTTCCTGGATCATCGTGACAATCTGGAGCAAGGATTCTTTCGGTAGAGTGTGCGTGCTATATTCGCCATAATCTTTAACAGAGACATTATTCTCGTTAGTGTAATCAATTTTTAGTTCAAAAAATTCATCATCGCCATAAGGCCACATTGCGGGCTCACGCCGATACTGAAAAATAACCATACCTATATTATAAATGAAAAAACCGCCTATTTCTAGACGGTTTCGGCTTTTTTGGCGGCAATTAGTTTGCGAAGCCATTCATAGATTAGTCCCAGCAGGATACCGATGATTGTACCGGCAATATT
Source organism: uncultured Candidatus Saccharibacteria bacterium (assembly GCA_946186455.1). Taxonomy (GTDB): domain Bacteria; phylum Patescibacteriota; class Saccharimonadia; order Saccharimonadales; family Saccharimonadaceae; genus Nanosyncoccus. The sequence goes on along the minus strand of CAMHNK010000020.1, from coordinate 4,504 downwards.
GATTCCGGCGTCCGTAAATGATGTGCGGCGATCAAAGGCGTAAGCCTGCATGAGTTCGGTCAGAATGGCAATGAAGTTTCCCATGATGAAAGATGTTAAAATGGTTGCTCTCATCGATGAGGCGGTTTCCTGAATTGCTAGATGTCCAGCGAAGGCTAGCACTAGAAACACGAATCCGTGACCGATTTTTCGCACCAGATAATAAAGGTGCTCGCTATATTCCAGATCTTTTCCGAACATATTCGAGAACTTTTGGACGATACCAACCGTAGTGTTGGTAACGGTGGTTGAATCGGATGAGTTCTGCCAGCAAAGTACAAAGACTACTAACAGAATTGCAACATATTTAACCCATCTTTTGAGGGCTAAATTCATAACTATCACCCCTTATTTTTAATGTGCCAAAGCCATTTTATTATTATATCAAATTTCTTGTGTTTTGTCAATATAGGGGTGGTTGTAGTAAAATATAGATATGAATAAGGTCTATATCGCCATTGATTTAAAGTCGTTCTATGCGAGCGTAGAATGCGTAGATCGTGGTTTAGACCCTTTAAAGGCAAGACTAGTAGTGGCGGACGCTTCTAGGACCGAAAAGACGATCTGTCTCGCCGTCACTCCGGCTTTAAAAGCTCTCGGAATTTCTGGACGCGCTAGATTATTTGAAGTTTATCAGAAAACCTCTGATTTTATTATTGCGCCGCCGAGAATGCGAAAATATATGGAAATTAGTACTAAGATTTTTTCGATTTATGCGACTTTTGTAGCTCCAGAAGATATCCACGTTTATTCGGTTGACGAAGTGTTTATTGATGCTACCTCGTATCTAAAGAATTACAAAATGACCGCCAGGGAATTAGCGCGTACGATGATTGGTAAAGTTCTCGCTGAAACTGGCATTACGGCGACGGCCGGGATTGGGACGAATTTATACCTCGCCAAGATTGCCATGGACATTAAGGCTAAGCACATGGAGGCCGATCAAGACGGTGTGAGAATTGCTGAACTAGACGAGATGAGTTATCGAAAGGAACTGTGGAACCATGAACCGATTACGGATTTTTGGCGAGTCGGGCCGGGTTATGCTAGGCGGCTTAAAAAACTCGGCATTCATACAATGGGTGACGTGGCTCGCTATTCGCTGACTGGTTCGGATTTACTTTATAAAGAATTTGGTGTAATGACCGAGCTATTGATTGACCATGCTTGGGGCTATGAGCCAGTCGAGATGAAAGATATTCGAAACTTCCGGTCAGAAAACCATTCAGTATGTTCCGGTCAAGTCCTGTCGCGACCTTATCAGTTTGACGAGGCGAGAGTGGTATTACTCGAGATGGCCGACCAACTTGCGCTCGATTTGATTCGTAAAAAACTAATGACCAATCAACTGGTGATTACTATCGAATATGACGTTTTAAGCGCCAATAATCAGTCCGTAGAGCTGAAGAAGGACCGCTATGGTAGAAAAGTACCAAAACACGCCCATGGCACCGTTAATCTGGATGGTTATTCCGATTCTGAGAAAGAATTCATGGAGAAGTCCGGTGAGTTGTTTGATAAGATTATTAATCCTGAGCTTCTTATCAGGCGGATTTATATTACAGCGAATCATGTGAAATACTATTTTGAAAAGAAACCTTTGCATCAGCTGAGTATTTTTACTGATTATCAGAAAAAGAAATCTGAGGATGAACGAAGCACCAGACGTGAGCAAGCGATTCTGGAAATCAAAAGCCGCTACGGTAAAAACGCAATTCTAAGAGGCCTGAATTTTGAAAAAGGTGCGACTCAGATTGATCGCAATAACCAAGTCGGAGGGCATAAGGCATGAATTACGATGACATTATTAATTTACCGCATTTCCATGCCGAAGGCCGACCATACATGAGTAAACACGACCGTGCGGGACAATTTATGCCGTTTAAATCTTTAAAAGGTTTTGATGAGATGGTCGACGAAAGAGAGTTCGATATCAATAAAGACAAGGCGCATTTTGAATATGTTCCAGAGACTAGCGAACCAGAGTGGTTTGAAGAGGAAATCTACTACTCTTAATTGATTTTTTTGATATTTATGATATAATCGCACGCAGGTAGAACCTGTACATTTAGAAGGGGGGAAATTATGTTAAGTCTACATATAGCGGTAGCAATTGCGTTTTTCCTGTTATTCGTCATCATGCTGATGCAAGAACTCCGAATGAGGAATATCCTCTTCGCCGAAAAATGGGAACACGTAATCAACATCTTTGTTATCATCTGCTGCGTTACGGTTATCGTCGTACTTTCTCTTGCTAAAAATTCCTAATTCTACCTACCGTCTCGAATGAGGCGGTTTTTTCTTTTCGTGGTATAATGAGAATAACTAACTAAGGAGTAAAAAATGTTTAACTTAAAGGGAAAGGTTGCGGTCGTTACGGGTGCATCTTCGGGCCTCGGCAAGCAAATGGCATTAGCTTTTGCAAGGCAAGGTGCTAACCTCGTGATTCTCGCACGTCGCTACGAAAGACTCGAAGAATTCAAGCCGGAACTCGAAAAAGCTGGCGCCGCTAAGGTCTTACCAATTAAATGCGACGTAACTTCAACTGATGACATCAATAATGCGGCAGAAAAGGCCGAAAAAGAATTCGGTAGAGTCGATATTTTATTAAACTGTGCCGGTTCTTCAAAAGATAAAGGCGTTATTGATATGACGGATGAAGAATGGGATTTCACTATCGCGACCGATGAAACCTCCGTTTTTAAGATGACGCGTGCATTTGCTAAGATTATGAAGAAAAATCATTACGGCCGGATTATTAATATTGCCTCCATGTATGGTCTAGTTGGTAATACTGAGATTCATACAGTTGCTTATCATGCTTCGAAGGGTGCTGTGGTGAACTTTACGCGGGCCGTGGCGGCTGAACTTGCCACTGAAGGTATTACTTGCAACGCAATTTGTCCAGGTTATTTTGAAACCGAATTAACTAAGGCCGTACTAGATACTGAAAGATTTCAGGAGTTTGCGAAAACTCACGTACCGATGGAACGCTATGGCAAACCGGGCGAACTCGATGCTGCTGCGGTCTTCCTAGCCTCAGAAGAAGCTTCGTATGTAACTGGTTTAATTATGCCGGTTGATGGTGGTTACACGTGTATTTAATAAAGGAGGAATATGTATAAAGGTACTAAAACTGAAGATAATTTAAAGAAAGCATTTGCGGGCGAGAGCGAAGCTAGGAATAAATATACTTATTTCGCCTCGAAAGCCAAGAAAGATGGCTACGAACAGATTGCAGCGATCTTTGAAGAAACGGCTGGCAATGAAAAAGAGCACGCCAAGATGTGGTTTAAAGAGCTAAATGGCGGTTCTGTACCTTCCACGATTGATAACCTCCGTGCGGCTGCCGATGGTGAGAACTACGAATGGACCGACATGTATGTCGAGTTTGCCAAGACTGCTCGCGAGGAAGGTTTTGAAAAACTGGCTAAGAAATTTGAGGCTGTCGCCGAGATTGAAAAGCACCACGAAGAAAGGTATCGCGCTCTTCTAAAGAATATTGAAGATAGTAAGGTCTTTTCTAAGGACGGTGACTGTATTTGGGTTTGCCGCAACTGTGGCCACATTGTGGTAGGAAAAAAGGCACCGGAAGTATGTCCGGTCTGCAACCACCCACAGAGCTATTTCGAAATTAAAGCCGAAAACTACTAAAAAAAATAACCCCCGTTTCCGGGGGTATTTTTTATTTGTCTTTTTTTAGCTTATGCTTCGATAACGGCTTTCTTGTGGTATTTGGATTTACCTAGACCTAGGATTAGCCAGCAGATATCTGGGAAGAAGAAGAGACAGACGGCAAAACCAGTGCCCTTGCCAAAGGCTTTGGCGCCGTTTCTGGCCACCCAAACCATAGTAACGATGGCGAGTGCAGCAGTGAGGATTTCACCAATAATGACGGCTGGAGTATCAAAACCGTTAAAGACATATTGGTATTCGGTGCCAACTTTGACAATTTCGACATTGGCGTTTGCGGTCATTGCGCTTGTAACGACGATGCCACCGAGAAAGACCCAGAAGTACCATTCTTTGATACCGAGAACTTTAAAGAGAATATAGATATTATAGAAAGGAATCAGAGATTTCCAGCCTTTTTCGCCGGCTTTTTCGAAGACCTTCCAAGCGGCAATTATTTGTAAAACGGCGAACATTATCGCGATTCCAGCGAAGAATGCGATAACCCCACCGACGACGGCACCACTTACGAAGGCTTCAGTATTAGTAGCCCCACTAAGTAGTTCCTCAAGTTCTGCGTTTAGCATGATAACTCCTTAATTATTTTCTTTATTATAGCATAGAAAATGTGTTATAATACTAGTACATTTGCCGACTTAGCTCAGCTGGTAGAGCAACGGTTTTGTAAACCGTAGGTCGTCGGTTCAAGCCCGACAGTCGGCTCCATTTTTTTGCTCCAGAAACACTTAAAGAGTTGGGAACCGAAGCGGCCCAAGGGGCAAACGGTTCAAAC
>CAMHNK010000019.1 GCA_946186455.1 uncultured Candidatus Saccharibacteria bacterium | reverse complement strand
TTAATCTTGTCGCGAAGGGTTTGGTTAAGTGCATCACCACCACAAATTACAGCGGTAACGGACTTCAGATCGTCGGATTTTAATTTCGTGTTCACGAGAGCTTCAAACAGAGTTGGCACACCCACGATGAAATTTGGCTCGTTTTTCTTGATGATGTCGGCAAATTGTTTGTGCGAAAAAGCCGGAATCAAGATACAACCCATACCTTTGCAGAGTGGCGTATGGATACAAACACCGAGACCAAAACAGTGGAAGAGTGGCAAAATCGAGAGTACGGTTGCACCTGGGACGATTTGACGAATTACAGTGCCATCACAGATGGATTCAGCGTTGATGTTAAGGTTTGAGAGCATCACGGCTTTTGGAGCGCCGGTGGTACCTCCAGAATACATAATAATGGCGAGGTCGTTCGCACCGCGTTCTTCGTGAATATTTCCCTGATAGAAGTAGGAATTGGCAATAAAATCTTCCCACAAAACAACACGGCTGTCGTTTGAAGGGAGCTTAACTTTCTTAATATGGAGTGTGGTGTAGAGCTTTTTCTTGAGGAAGCCAAGACCATCCGATGGGCGCACGACGATGATGCGCTCAAGTTGAGCCGTATCGCGTAATCTGTAAATCTTATCAAAAACAGCGTCAATCACGAGGACGTATTTAGAATCGGCAACTTTGATATAATATTCAAGCTCTTTTTCAGAGGAAAGTGGGTGGACCATGTTACAAACAGCACCAACCATGTTGACGGCATAAACCATCAAGATTCCCTCTGGAGTGTTTGGCATACAAATGGTGATACGGTCGCCTTCTTTCACGCCGTAATTTTTGAGGGCGCGAGCGACTTTTTCGATCTTTTTGACAAAATTTTTGTAAGTCACTTTGTGGCCATAGTAAGAAATAGCAACGTTGTCCGGCCACTTTTCAGCCGATTGCATCACCATATCTACCATGGAACAATCTGGATATTCAATATTTGCAGGAATGCCCTCTTCTTCATAATATTTGAGCCATGGGCGCTCCTTATAGTCTTTTTTACTATATTTCACAATAACTCCTTTGCATTAATTATATCATAAACGCAAAGGATTTTGAATTTAGAGTTTGACGTGGCTGTTGCTCGTCATCCAAATCATAAAGCTACGGCCAAATTCGCTAATACGGCTGGTGTCTTCGCGGTTTCTTCTGATAATCATCCGGACGAGGTCACTGACGGCCTGTTTGGTTTCTTCGGATTGCTTATCCCACCAATCGGCATATTCTCTTTGTTTGGCAGTATCTTCGTCGTCAGAACGGACGATGTCGATTTCATCTGGTTCCCTGATCCAGTTTAAGACTTCTGGTGGAACTCTTTTGGCTTCTTCGGAGGCTAAGACGTCTTCGAGATAGTCTTTTTGCTCTTCGGAAAGGAGCTCTTCTGGATGCTTAGCACGTTCTTCGGCTGGCGTAGTGTATTCGAGTGATTCACCTTCTTCGGATGAGGTTCCTGAGGTTTCAGCTACTGGCTTCGGTGCAGTTTCAGCTGGAGCTTCTTCGGAGGTAGTGTCGATGATTGGTTCTGGGGTAGCTTCGGCTGGTTTGCTTGGCTCGACTGGGCCAGATTCACCGGTTGCCGGAGTAGCGCTCGGCGCTTCAGAAGCCGGAGTGGAACTACGGCGAGCTTCACCGAGGCCGGTGCGGGCCGTAATTGGCGCAAAGGCGAGGCCGTTCGCATTAACATGTGGGGCAACGCCACCGATTGGCTTAGAAAACCAAAGCGTGTCTGCGGTGGTATTGAATGAATCAACGACTTGATTCATTGTGCCACGGAATCCGCCACCAGCGACGTGAGTAGACAGCGAGACAAGTTGTCTGACGCCATCGATATCACCATTATCAACGGCAACCATGAAGGAGTCGTAAAGCGGAGCACCATTTTCGGTCATGAGACGCATGGTATCACCAGCCGTAGTGGTGAAGACGCCATTTTCACCCCAGCTAAGTGCACCATGGGTGAGGCTTGGCGAAACCTCAAAGGTAGCACCATTAACGGTGACAAAGCCTTTGATCTTATTGTCAGCGACTAGAGAGTCGATGTTAAAGGATTGGCCATTCATAGTTGAAGTCATACCAGCCATATCGGCGTATAGACCGCCTTGGCTGGCATGGAGACCAAGCTCAGCGCCATCGGACCAGCTAGTGCCATTATTAGCATATTGAATGGCGGTGCGAATTTGGTGATCTGAAGCGGCTGGCGAGACTTGCTCAAAAGTCCTAATTGGTTCGGTAGTTCCAGGAGTTCTACTGACAACTTCATAGCCATTGTTACTGAGCTGTTCAACCTGGATTGGGTCGTTGGCTGGGACTGGTAATGGTTCCGTATAGCCAGTTGGCTGGAGATTGCCACCACGGATGCGGTCGAGGCCGGCGCCTAGAATCGTATTTTCAGCACCTTCAGCGTTTTCTCTGACCTTTACACCGAGTTTTTCAAAGATGCCAACCTTGGTTGGGTCCGCTAATGCCATAGCTTCTTGCGAGATGAAGAAGACGCCTGCACCAAGAGCGAGAGTCTTAATAGCTTTACCAGTAGCAATTCTTCTACGGGTACGGGTAAAGTCGTCGTCTTTTTTGTCAACATCTTTGGCAATTTCTTCTCGGATTTGCTTTTTGATGCCCTCAAGATTCTTCTTATCTTCGTCGGAAAGGGCTTTTTCGGCACGAATCGTCGCAATATCGAGAGCAAGTCTTTCGTCGCCACGCTTGTCTTCGGACGAGTAGGCGATGAGATCTTTACGTTCTTCATCGGAAAAGTCGATACGAACTCTGGCTTCGGCGATGGCGTGAAGAATCGCCTTGCTCCTACCTTCACCTTCTGTGCTCAGAGCCTTTTCGATGTTAGAGGTAAGATCAGAGGCTTTTTCGGTGGCGTAAAGGGTGTCGCCAATTCTCTTTTCGTAGCGAGCAGTTCTGCCACGAGGGTCTTCGGCACCGTTACCTTCGTAATTCATGCCATTAGCGATGTCTCTTAGCATACGAGCGCGGTCTTCAGTGACGCGGTTGCGTTCTTTCAGGCCAGCGAGGACAGAGGAAACACCAATACCACCCGCAGCGCCAAGAAGAGCCCTGGAACCAGGCTGTGTAAGGGCTGTAGCAATACCGATACCGGCAGCCAAAGCTTCGGCTGGGATGAATTGACCAAGTTTGCTACTTTCGGCTTTGTTAATGAGGCGATCAAGCGCATCGCGGTGAGCTTCGGTGCGGATACCATCACGAGCGGTGGCGTTAACGACACGGAAACCTTCCATGACGTCTTCAATCGCCATGCCATGCTCAAAGCGTTCACGAGCCTTGATGGCAACTTCGAGATAGTTATCAAAGAGTAACGGGTCTGTATCATCACCTTTATCGCGAGAGATGGCTTTCAGCTCATTCATCTTATTTCTAAATACTAGTTTCAAATCGTCGAGGCTGTGACCTTCCGGGATTTCGAATGTAGCGAAGTTTTCAATGACTTTCTTGATGTTTGCCGTAGTTTCAGCATCAGCATCTTCCATTTCTTCACCGGCTTTGTCGTGAATAAAGGCTTTGCTATCTTCAACAACGCTCATCACAAAACGTTGGATGGCAGCGTCTTTGCGGCCAGCAATGAGATCATCGACACCGTATTTCTTACCATCAATTTCGACTTCGCGGTCGCCGCTTTCAAATTGTTTGGTGTATTTAAGTTCGAAATACTTCTTGAAGAGCGTGCCCTTCCAGAGGCGTTTAATAGCGCCACCTTCGGCCACTTCTTTGTTCAGTTCTTGTTCGGCGAGATCGTGAGCGAGATCTTTTTTGTCGAGCGTAAAGTCGGCATTAACGGCAACGAGCGGTCCACTTAGGTCTTCGTCGATTTCTCTAATTCTGGCTTCCCTTTTTGCAATTTCTTCATCGGTTAAATCGAGTAAAGCGTTTAATTCTTCCTCGGTTTTACCTTCGATCTCTTTATTGATACCTAGTTCGAGTTCAGCCGCTTCGAGACGAGCTTCGGTTTCGTCGAGAGCTTTATCTTTTTCAGCTTGCGACATGCCGGCAATTTCGGCCTCCATGGCTTTTTGCATTTCGAGTTCTTTAGCACGTTCGCGCTCAAGCTCTTTGGCGCGTTCTTCATCTAGGATATCTTCAGGACTTTTTTCGCCTGGGCCTTTTTCGCCCTTGCCACCTTTGTCGTCGCCACCACCATCTTCGCCATCGTCACTGTCTTTTTCGCCTTTACCACCTTTGCCATCTTTGCTATCATCGGCTTCACTGGCTGGGGTTTCGGCAGATTTTGGTGCGTGTGGGTAAAGAGCCCAATCGACTGGGCGTTCCGGTGCGATATGACCATCCTTATCAGTGACGAAAAGACCGTTTTTACCAGCATTTAAGCCGTCACGGCGACCGGAAATCGGTTCTTCCGGAGCTTCGTCCTTGCGAAGATTGTAGGTCTTAAAGATTTCATCTTCTTTGATATCTGCGGACATTTTACCGAGCTCGTCATAAAGTCGGTCGGCAGCGGATTGACGAGACTCTTCGACTTCGCCACGTTTACCGTTGTAGGCTTTGTTACGCTCAAGGCGAGCTTTGACCCAAGAGTTGCCAGTAGTGGCTTCGCCTTCGCCAAAATGCTTGTCTTCACGGAGTTTATCCTTGATATCGTGACGACGTTGTTCTTCGGTCAAACCGGCGATTTTATCATCTTGTTTCTTAAAGGTTTCGTCATAAAGATACATGGCCTCTTCGAGTTCACGCTTAGCCGTAGCGATGTCCTCGTAGGTCTGTTGTTGGATCATGATATGTTTTTCTTTTTGTCCGTCATACAATTCGCGATACTGCTCAAACTTCTGATAGCGCAAAACCAGATTGAGCTTCAAAACTTCCGGATCATCCGGAACGCGACCAGTGAGCTTCGCAATGCGGTCGAGCTCACGTTCGTTAAAGGAAGGTTCTTTTTCGACCTTTTCGGCCTTTTTGTCACCTTCTAGTGTGGATGGTTTGTCGCCTTCTTCGGCTTTACCGGCTTCGGTTAGACTGTCCCAGCCTGATTCATAGGCTGGTTTGTACCAATCGCTGGCGGAGCTTTCAGGCGCGCTAGAACTTGGTTTCTCGCCGGCCATTTTATTCTCCTAATCCCCCTAAGTAAAAGGCGCGGAATTTAATCGCAACATCTGCAACGATGTCGGTAAAATTTACACCCGCATTTTGCAGATATTCAGTAACTTTTTCTCCAGTGAAAGAAGGGTCATCAGAGAGTTTGTCGAATTCGACGGCATGTTCTTCATCAAGCTTCGCAATAGCAGCTTTCTGAACATCCGACATGAATCGCTCTCGCATGTCTTTAATCAGTTCTTCTTTGACATCCGGCTCGATGTCAGTAATTCCCTTGTCAGCCAAGAGACTAGCTAAAAATTCGTCTATTTGTTGCATTTTGTATGACCTTTCTTTATGCGCTTTTCTTTATGATAGCGCTTATCTTTATTTGTGTCAATAAAAAGTGAGGTAAAAAATAAGAGTATTTTTCGCAAGACGATTCGGAAAGTCTCGCGAGAAAATACTCTTATTTTTTTCGACTTTTAAAGCACAAAAAAGAAGCGATTTCCGAGAGACTTTCCGAATTGTCTCGAGGAAATGCTTCTTTTTTGTAATTTACTTCGAAATCGAAAGTGAGATCTTGCGACCTTCTTTGTCAATATCAAGAACCTTGAAGCTCTTGCGCTCGTTCAAGGTGAAGACCTTTTCTGGGTCTACATCCGAACCTTCGCCAAGTTCAGAAACGTGGACTAAAGCTTCAACAGCTGGGCTGATTTGGACGAATGCACCAAATGGAGTGATACGCGTAACGGTACCTTCAACTTTGGAGCCTTTCTTCAGGCCTTCAACCTCAGAAATCCATGGATCTTCTACGAGTTGTTTCATAGAAAGGCTGAGGCGTTCCTTATCGATAGCGATGATTTTGGCTTCGATAGTGTCACCAACCTTGACGTAGTCAGATGGGTTGTTGACGCGCTCCCAAGAGATTTCAGAGATGTGGATGAGGCCTTCGATGCCATCAACATTGACGAAGACGCCAAAGTCTACAACACCGGTAACAACACCTTTTACAACATCACCAACTTTGAGCTCAGCAAAGCGTTCAGCAAGGCCATCTTTGATAGCTTCCTTCTCAGAGAAGATAAGCTTGTTTTCCTTCTTGATAGCATCAAGAATGCGGACCTTGATGGATTTGCCAACGAGCGAGTTAAGACGTTGCAAAATCTCGTCTTTGTCAGCACTGCCAACACGTGGGTAGTGCTCAGCAGAAAGCTGTGAAACTGGTAAGAAACCACGGATGCCTTCGTATTCAACGAGGAGACCGCCACGATTGGCGTCAAATGGAGTAACTTCCACAGTCTCGGCGTTGTCGAGTTTGGCCTGGATTTCATCCCAACCTTTATCTTTCACGGCCTTACGGAGTGATAATAGGACGTAACCGTCGTCCATCTCTGCTTCGATTACAGAGGCGGAAACTTCGTCGCCTACGTTTAGATTGCGTACAAAAGACGCTTCGCGGCGTGGTACAAGACCAACACCTTGCGCACCGAGATCAATCAAAATCTCGTGCTTTTTGACTGAGATAACTGTACCTTTGACAGTATCGCCAGCAATTACTTTCTTGGATGCTTCTTCGCTAGAAGCAAGAAGTTCATCCATAGTCATTTTGGCATTTGCCATAGATTAAATTTTTCCTTCCTTTAGACTCATTCATGGAATGCGCTTACGCAAGCGTTTTAGCGAGTCCCGTGAATGAGTCTAAAACTGATACTTATTTTACCAAATCTCTTGCAAAATGTCTAGTCATTAGATATAGTGAAGATATGTATTTAGCGATAGACATTGGAGGTACCAAAACTTTAGTTGCCCTGTTTACCGATTGGGGCAAAATCGTCAAACGTTTTAAGTTCAAGACGCCGCGTGGCTCGAAACGTTTTGTAGACGAACTAACGACAGCACTAAAAAATGGCTTTGTCCGAAAGTCCGTCAAAGTTGTGGTCGTAACGATTCCGGGCGTTGTACAAAAAAATTATATAGTCAAATTTGGCAACCGCGATTGGCCGGATTTGGACCTAATTACCCCTTTAAAAGAATTGTTCACGTGCCCAATTTATTTTGAAAATGATGCCAATCTCGCGACACTTTATGAAGGTTCGTTCTACAAAGGCAAGACCGTTTTCCTCACTTTTTCGACCGGAATTGGTGGTGGCGTAGTCGAAAATGGCGAGCTTTTGCCGGAGTCGGCAAAGTTTGAACCGGGCCATAAAATCTATGAATATAATGGTAAAAAGGCCGAGTGGGAGGATATCGCAGCCGCGAGTGCTCTCGAGAAGTTTTATCATGTCGATATGGCGACTGATCTCCGTAAGAAAGAGGTGATGGAAGATGTCGCGAAGAGAATGTGGCTCGGGCTTGAGGATGTAATTTCTGAGTATCAGCCGAAGACGATTATTCTCGGTGGGCCGATGGGCAAGATTTTCAGGCGTTATGCCAAATTTATTCCAGTCTCGAAGGGCGTAAAGTACGTGCGTCCACGTCGTCCGCTGGAATCGCCAGTGTATGGTTGCTATTTCTATGCGAAGACACATGATCCAAAAGAGACGAAAACTAAAACTAAGGGTGGCAAGAAGCAGAAAAAAGAGGCCTAATCTTCGATGGAAGATTTGGTGTGGAAACTAAAAGAAGATTATCCGGAGTTTGTTTTTCGTACTGGGAAGAAGTTTATGTTCCGGCCACCGAAGACGATTATGATTGGGCCAGAGGAAACGGGTGATTCCCTGCTTTTGCTCCATGAACTCGGACACGCTTTGTCGGGACACCGGGATTTTGATACGGATGCAAAGCGGCTCAAAATGGAGCGTGAAGCGTGGGAAAAAGCACGAGAGCTCGCTAAGCAGTATAATGTGCCGTTTGACGAGGATTTGATGGAAAATGAGCTTGATTCGTACCGCGATTGGCTAGATCATAAGTCTAGGTGTCCAAAGTGCCATCTGACGCGTTATCAGACGCCAGACGGGGTCTATCACTGTCCAAGATGTGAACTGTATTAAAAAAGAAGCGTCCGCGAGGAACACTTCTTTTTTAATAATTAGGCAGCTTTTTTAGCTGGACCACGACGGGAGATGCGGCCACCCTTGGCGCCTGCAATGCGAGCAAGTGCTGGGTTAGCGGCAAAACCGCCAGTGTGACCATTTTGGCCACCTTTTTTACCAATACGAGCGTAGAATTCTTTGCCGTATTTGGCTTTGTTGGTAGCAGCAGCTTTCATGCCGCCAGCTTTAGTTCCAGACATCTAGAACTCCTTCTGCCCACCGTAATCTTAATAAAACACCACCCTTTTATGAGTGTATGACCTAATTATATCATAGCGCTTTAGTTTTGTCAATATGCTTTTTCTTAAAATTATGTTGTAATTTTTTTAAAATTCCCGAACATTTGATTGTTCATTTTATGCACATTTTGTGGAAAAATGGTGTTGACATTATGCATGCCGTGATATAAAATGAAGTTAACTTGAGTAGATTAAACTGCGAGGCTACTTAAGTGTATGTATGACCTAAGGAACCGCCCAAAATAGACGGTTCCTTCTTTTTGCCTAATTCCCTTTGACATTTTGATCTTTATGGTGTAAAATTGGGAGTACTGGGGTAATAGCTCAGTTGATTAGAGCGCTGCCTTTGCAAGGCAGAGGTCCAGGGTTTGAGTCCCTGTTACTCCACCAAATTAACAATTCGATGATGGGGATATAGCTCAGCTGGTTAGAGCGCGTCACTGATAATGACGAGGTCTCAGGTTCAAGTCCTGATATCCCCACCATTTTTTGTTTCACAAAAAACCTCAAAAAAGTGGGACGTTGGCAGTCTGTGACAGGCAAGTCCTGATATCCCCACCATTTTTTGTGCCTTAAATTTATTGCGAAACGGCGACATATTATATATAATATGCTTATGTTTTTATTAATAATACTCTTAGTGGTCATACTGATACTAGTTGTGCGGAATCGCCGGGCAAAAGGCGATACTAGCATAAATGCGAAGATCGGTACGATGGAAGAACGAATTAATACCGATATTCGAAATATCAACGAAGAGATTCTCGCGGAACTTGCGAAGGAAAATCCAGATTACGACAAGATGAAGGCGCTGAGGGCCAAGATTGACGAGCTAAACAACCAGAAGGCGACACTGCTGGCCGAAGGAATGACTGGAAGTGGCTCGGGGAGAAAGAGCGCTAAAAAAGGATCCGGCACGAATGGACTAACCGTGGCACTCTACGTTGGCAGCCTTTTGATTTTAGCCGGTGTGGGTGGACTAGTCCTATCTGGTGTAAAAGAGATTGGTTTATTAATACTGTTCTTGATGACGGCTGTATTCTATGGCGGTGGGTTGTTAATTCGTGAGAATGAAACCTTGAAGCAGGCGAGCCACGTGTTTGTGGGCACCGGCATGATGATGTTGCCATTTATCGGCCTGCTCATCTATGATATTACCAAGATGGACGCCACGATACTTTGGATGATTCTAAGCCTCGTTGGTGTACCAATGTATTTATATGCGGCTTACGTGATGCAAAACCAAGTGTTTTCGTATTTTGCGATTCTCGGGTTTGTGTCGCTCAGTTGTTCCCTCGCCTCAGTGATGGGATTATCGCTAGTTTGGTACTTCGTTTTTGTGATGGCTGTTGGTATTGTCTTTAAACTCCTCATTATCCTGGGATATGGCGAGCGACTTGGTGTGATGCAAGAGGCGGTTCAGAATACTGGTGATTGGTTGCCGGTGGCGGCGATGATGGCAAGCTTTCTCGCTTCGACAAGCCTGAAGGAGTTGGATTATTTGATTGTACTCGGTGTCTTGGTGCTTCATCTTATCGTGAACTACGCTGTAAAACCGAACATTGCGTACGAAAATTTGCTCAGATTAACGATTCCGGCCTGGGTAATTCTATTAGTACACGTGATTTGGCCAAATAATGACGCGGTTGGCATCGCACTAGGTTGTGCCGCTTTAGCGCAGATGGGATTAGTCTTTCTCAATGCGATTTTAGGGCTATACAGAGAGATGTATCGTAACGAAACCGAGGTAGCTTGGATGATTGCTTCCCTGGTGCTGATGGTGGCGGCTGGGGTTACAATTGGCTCTGGTCACAACATCGAATTCTGGGGATGGTTGTCGGTGGCATTTGCGATTGATACAGTGGCGCTATTCGTGGCGAGATGTCTGTTTAAACAGGATGCATGGTACATGGGACTACTATTAACTGGCATTCTGCTTCCGATTTCAATTTTAAATGCTTCTAGTCTAGAGTGGGCGAATACTTCCATCATACTTACGGCGGTGTACATCCTAGAGATGATGGGGATTGAGGCATTGTTCTGGAGAAATGGCGAGGCGAGCGGCAACCATTTGATGGCGATTTCAATCGGTATCTTTGGGGTAGCAGCCTTGGTGGTAGGTGCGAGTGAACATTTGCAGGCGATTGTTTTCTTAGCAATGGCGATGTGTTTCTTTGTACGGGGAATGTACCGCAACGAGACTGATTTTATGGAACTCGCCGTTTATTGCGTGGCGTCTGGAGTCTTCTTTATTATCGACTGGGCTGGCGTAAATGCGACGTGGTGGGCTGATTATCGGACTAGATTTGCATTTGCGGCGCATCTTGCGATCTTTGCTTTAGTAATCACACAAGCAATGTGGGGTGGCAAAAAACCTCCTTACACTAGAATACTGATTGGGTCAGTCGTTTTGCTGTTTGTGATGGCTTGTATCGCTATTGGTGGCGCCGAATGGGCGATGTATCTCTTCCTCGTAGAAACGGTTATTGTCATGCTATTTGGTCTCACGATGAAGGATCAAAAAATTAGAAATACCGGTGTAATTGGTGCATTTCTCGCTGTGCTATGGTTTACGAGAAATTTGTCGTTCGTGTGGCCGATTTTGCTCGGCTTTGGTATTATCGGCGTGGTCGTATTTATACTCATGAGAAACGGGCAGAAAACACCACCACTGCCGCCGCAAGTATAAACTATGGTATAATTAACGTATGGATGATTATCAATTTAACTTTGGGTGGATGGCAGTAGGGCTAGCAATTACGCTGGCCGGAGCTTTAGTTGTCATTTTCTACCGTCCGATTGCCGAGAATCTCGCGAATGGTGTGTCGTCCTACGAAAAAGTGAAGTTATTTGGGATTATTGCAGTCGTGATTGGTTTACTCACGACTTCAAACTTACTGTTGTTTGTATTCAACCTGTTATTTGGGTTCTTGTTTAAGTCGCATTAAAAATCGCCCCTAGGGGGCGTTTTTTATTTTAAGATAATTTGGCGCGTCCATTCGTACATGGCGATGGCAGCGGCAGCGCCGACGTTCACGGAACGAGTGGAGCCGAAACTTTCGATGTAGCGAACGTCGTGGGCTTTTTCGAGAAGTTCAGGGGTGATGCCGTTATTTTCGGAGCCGAAAATGAGGGTGGTATCTTTTTTGAAGGCTTTTTCGTGAAGCGCGTGGGCGCGTGGGGTGTTGTTCTCAATGGCGACTAATTCCCTGTCTTTTTGAGTCTTTAGGAAGTCTTCAAGCGTGGCGTGATGAATGATTTCGAGATATTTGTCGGTGCACATGGCGCCGCGACGGTTGTATTTCTTTTTACCGATAATGTGGACTTTACTAACGTTAAAAGAATTAGCTGTACGGACAATGGAACCGATGTTGAAGTCGTGTTCAACGTTTTCGATGGCGATTTCAAGGCCAGTACGTTTTCTACTAAGCTCATCAAAAACTTGCTCGTTTGAGAGTCCTTTAAATTCGTCGATGAGATTTCTGGTATCTTCCATCCCTTAATTATACCATATGGTATAATATTAACAGATAAGGAGGTACTATGAAGTTTGATGAATACCAGGAACTGGCGGCCAAATATGACTTTTTTGAGGCAACTGAGGATGCCAACCAGGTGGGTTTTCTCGAGAAAGTGTTGGGGTTAGTCGGTGAAGCCGGCGAGACGGCCGATAAGATCAAAAAACTGATTCGCGATAAGAATGGGGTGGTAAATGACGAGGACCGGGCGGCTGTTGCGAAAGAACTCGGGGATACTTTGTGGTATCTCGCAGGGATTTCCCGGTATCTTAATGTGCCTTTATCAGAGGTGGCGCAGGGTAATTTAGACAAGTTAGAGAGTAGATTACAGAGAGATAAGCTCCACGGTGAGGGAGATGAGCGGTGAAAATCCTGCAACTCAACGTCTGGACCGGAAGAATCAAGGGCGCTTTAATCGATTTCTTTAAGACCCATGATTTTGATGTAATCTGTTTACAAGAAGCGGTGTGGGCCGGTGATAATGAAAGGCTCGCGAACTTTTTTGCAACCGTCGAGCAGATTAAGGAGGCGAGTGGGCTAAAATATGAACTAAAGAGTTCCAACTGGGGGATGGAGATATTCGCGGATGACCGGATGGAGCAAGGCAATGTGATTCTCTCCCGGTATCCGATTAAGCGCGAGGAGTCGGAACTGGTCCATGGTGAATATGGCGTAGCAAAAACAGTGAAGGATTTTTATGAGCACGCCTATACTTTACAGATAGCGGAATTAGATAATGGTGTGACGATTGTGAATCATCACGGCTATTGGCAACCGACGCCGGTCGGCAATGAGACGACGGTTGAGGTGATGAAGAAAGTAGCGGCAGCTGTACACGAGATTAAGGGGCCGGTCGTGATGTGTGGGGATCTGAACATCGTCCACGAGGCGCCAGCGATGCGAAAACTGGACTTTTTGCGTGATTTAACAGAGGAAAATGGGATTAAAAATACCCTTTCGGGGCTGAAATTTAACGGCGAAGTGGCGTGCGACCATATCCTCGTAAATGACTTAGTAGAGGTGGTTCGGTTTGAAATGCTGCCGGATTTAGTCTCGGACCACCGAGCACTTACTGTTGAAATTAAATAATTCTTGGCATTAGAAAGGCCCGAGTGGAGAGACTCGGGCCGGGTGCGAGGGATAGGGGAGCTGGTTAGGAGGTATAGTAGGGGAGTAGTATCAAATAAAGAATGTGATGTTTCCCTTCCTGGAGCGGGTGTTGTAGTAAGCTTCGTAGCTTGCATTCACGAGTTCGCGCCAGGCTTTACAAACATTGATGCCGTTTTCCATTTTGGAGCTAGATTTGGCTTCGCCAAGAGCGACACGGCACCAGCCGGTCAGGATGTAATTGTGGTCATCCCCACTCTCATGAGAAATAGAGACAATGTGAAAATTGCTCGTCTCTAACAAAGTGAAACCACAGCCGGGTTCGCCAGGCGGACAGGTATACCCTTCCGCAATCACGAAGGTGGCGGGAATGACCGCAGTTTTTTCGAAGCTATACTTGAACATATCAAGTAGACGATCGAGGGGCGGACCATTCTCAATGTTGAACTGATTGAAGTTGGACTCCTTGGTATTCATACGAATACCTCCTTTTTTAATATTTCCACTTACATACGTAAGATGGATGCTAGTTTTAGTCTCCCTTTGACTATCACTTAATGATATTATACCACACTTTGTCAAAAAATGCAATAGTTTATGCTTATCCCCAGGGGTTATGAGTTAAAAAAAGTCGCAAAAGATGCGACCTTTTTAATAAGAATGGACAAATGATTCTATGATTTTGACACAGGACAGTGATGCCCTATAGACATTACAGTCAAAGGCATCCGAATCCTCATCCATTCCGTCGGAAACGGCTTTAATCAGGGTAACTGGGGTATTATTGCGATTGCAAGTAAAGAGGACGCCAGCGGCTTCCATTTCGCAAATATCCGCATTAAATTCCCTTCTTAAACGCTGTTTCGGTTCGCCGGCACCAATGAATTTGTCGGCAGATGCGCAGATGAACCTAGGCAGATGATTAATGAATTGATCCGGAACGAAATTCTCTTTCGGCGCGATGAGCGGGCCGACGCCGTTCGGATATTCACCGATGACGTGCTTGCCGGAAAGCGTGATGTCGAAATCGGTATGAATGACCTTTTCGACGATACCAAGCTTGCCAGCATCAGTGTCCTGGTGTAAACCGCCAGCAACGCCATAGTTGATAATACCATCGATATGAAAACAGTCGATAAGATATTGAGCACTCATGGCGGAGGCGATTTCACCAACTCCGCTCAGGATCAGGAAAACTGAATGCCGAGGTCCATACGACCATTTCATGACGTCAAAACTATTTTTACGACAGAAACGGACGGCGGGTGAGCCGAATTTATGAATAAACGGCTCGAGTTCGGGTTTGGTTGCGACCATAATGCCAATTTTCATAGTAATTCCCCCTTTTTTGGCCATTTTTTAAGGTGCTTAATCCGCTATCAAGCAAAAATCCACCTTTTTAGGGGTGGATTTTTCGCTTAACAACTTAGTTGTGCAATTCATCGTAGTTTCGAAAGCTTAACGTTACGTCTTAAAGATGAAGTTGTGTTCTAAGCTTACTAACACAACCGTAACCGACCTAGCTACCTAAAACATTGCTGCTTCAGGCGCATCATTTCCTTCTCAAGAAAGGAGGTAATCCATCGACACGTTCTCGTACCGATGCCTTGTT
>CAMHNK010000018.1 GCA_946186455.1 uncultured Candidatus Saccharibacteria bacterium | reverse complement strand
AGCATTGATATCGTAACCCTTACCATTGTTACAAGCAGATGTAAAGGTGCTTGTACCGAACTCAGCATTAAGAGCACCAGCAGCCATCGCGTGAGTATATGAACCATCGCCAGACTTGTGTTCAAAAGTACAAGATTCGTTCACGGTAACAGTAAGGGTATCCACTACTGGATTCGGATTTTCTGCAAATACACCCACGACAGGCATAGCTGCAAGAACTAAAGATGCTGCACCAGCAACGATTGATTTTTTCATTTTTGTTTTCTCCTTTCCATCAAAATGGAAATTATTTTTGTTGTTTATATTTATTGTTATTTTTATATTGTTTTGAATTTTTTGTATTGGTGTATGAAACCTTTTACAAATCTAATTATACATGAGCATTATAAAATGTCAATAACAATTTTTAATAATTATTTAAGCTGACTTTTCCACAAGTCTAACAGATAAAAAAGGACTCCCTAGAGCCGGGAGATCCTTTTTAAAGTTTTATTGGGTGTGTATTAATTTTGGGTCAAGGTATACGTTGCGGTACCTTGGTAAGTACCCTGAGCAATGTTATCCGCAGTTGCTACTTGATATCTAATTGCTTGCGATGTACCAGCAGAAGTATCAGCGCCACTATTAGTAATCACGTTCGCATTATTGGCAAAATACGTACTACCTGACGTTCCTTTTAGCGCTGCCCATTTACTTGTACCAGCTGCAGGCTTAGTGTTGCCGAAAGGAATTGAACCACCAGGCGTACCCGCCAATGCAGTATATACTCCAACAACCTTATAGCCATCATCAGCATTGCAAACCGCCTTCAATGTCGTATTCGCAAAATTATCATCCAAACTATTTGCCGTCATACTCTTTGAGTAAGAACCATTACCAGAAGAACGCGTAAACGTACAAATTTCTTCAACCGTCACTTTTAGAGTATCAGTTACGGCAGCCGGGTCACCGGTTGCTGCAAACACGCCAAACACTGGTGTTGCAGCTAGTACGAGCGAAGTTGCTCCCATTATCAAAGATTTTTTCATTTTTTGTCTCCGTTTTTATTGTCGATTAGCTATTCATTGAAAGTTGATACTTGGCCGTACCGGTATAAGTACCTTTTGCCTGGTTGTTCTTGGTGCTAACCGTATAAAGAATCGTGACCGCGCGACCAGCGGCTGGGTCCTGTGAAGTTTGCGAACCAAACGCCGTACCACTAGTTAGATTTTCCGATGCACCACTTATTTTTGCCGTCCAAGTTCCAGTACCAGCTGTTGGTGTTGTTGTTGAATAAGTAATCGCTTGTGCTGCACCAGAGAATGTCAAACTCGTAAAGGTCGGCGTAATTTTATAACCAGTACCGTTGTTGCAATGCGACGTAAAAGTACTAGAACCGAATTCCGCATCGACATCATTTGCCACCATCGTTTTTGCATAAGTTGCCTGACCAGCTGTACGTGCAAAAGTACACGACACAGCTACCGTCACCGTCAAAGTATCGGTGAGCGCTGCCGGATTGGTAGCAAATACACCAAAAACCGGCGTAGCAGCCAATGCGAGTGATGCTGCACCTGCAATTAATGTTTTTTTCATAAATTTTTGTCTCCCTCCCATTTCCCTCAACAAGAAACGGAAAAATTTTATTTTATTTTATTTTTCGTTAATTGTGTATGAACCCTATTAACACTTCTTATTTTACATACGCGCAAATTCATTGTCAAGCATAATTTTTATGTTTATTTTAAGCAAGTTTTCCACAGGCTCTGATCTATTTTTCAGTCAAAGTATAGGTCGCTGTGCCAGTATAAGTACCATCCGACAAACCACCACCAGTCGAAACTTTGTAACTCACTTTTTGCACTGTCCCTTCAGACGTATCTGGTCCATCAGTATCCATGAGTTTTGCGCCACTCGTCGCGAGATACGTCGTACTAGAATTCTCGCCTAAAACCGCTGTCCACCTAGCCGTAGAAGTAGTTGGTTTAGCTTTCACATAAGGAATACTGCCATTCTTGCTACCCGTAAGTGCCGTAAACGCTGCTACCACTTGATAGCCATTGGGTGAGTTACAAACCGCCGTAAATTCACTGGTGCCAAGCTTCATATTGGTCTTATTTGGCTGCAATGATGTCGTGTAAGTACCAGTGCCCTCCGTACGCGTAAGGGTACAAATCTCATCCACGGTCACCGTGAGAGTATCGACTACCGCTACTGGATCTGAAGCTGCAAAAGAATCAGCCACACAGAAAAAAACAGTTAACATCAAAACACCAACAATTCCAAAAACTTTCGTTTTCAAAACACCTCCTTATGACACTTTCTAACTCTAATTATAGCAAACCATAAACAAAATGCAATCCCCACAAAAAAAGAACTCCCGATCGGGAGTTCTCTTTTGCAGTATCTTGATTAGCTCTTTTGAGTTAGCGTGTAGGTAGCAGTACCACGGTATGTACCTTGAGCCTGGTCAGCATTCAAGCTAACTTTGTAGATAACGGTTGCAGTCGTACCACCAACTGGATCCTGCGTATTCGTGTTCATAAGGACACCATCATTTGCAGCGATGTTGGTACCGCCTTCAATTTGTGCAGTCCAAGTACCACCATTAGCTACTGGATCTTCTGCTGAATAGGTGATAGCAGTACCAGCGTTGCCTGTATGAGCGAGGCTGGTAAACACTGCGCTTACGGTATAACCATTACCATTGTTACACATAGCTTTGAATGAGCTAGTGGCAAATGCCGAATCAAGTGCACCTGGTTCCATTGCCTTAGTGTAGGAACCACCCGTGCCATCGTGATCGAACGTACAAGATTCGTCGACGGTAACCGTGAGTGTATCCACTACTTCGATATTATCGGCTGCAAAAGCACCGACAACTGGCATAGCAGCAAGAGCCAAAGATGCTGCGCCCGCAATTAATTGTTTTTTCATTTTGTAACTCCTTCCACTCTCCGTGGATTTTTTATTTTTTTGTTTGTTTTAGGTGTATAACCCTTAACAATTCTAATTATACATAAGCTTTAAAAAATGTCAAGACTTTTTTAAGCCTTTTTTAAGTTCTTGAGAAGAATATGCTGATTTACCCAATCAATAAAGCTACCGTACTGATTAAACGCGTCCACGTCTTCATCTGAATCAGCCCTTAGAAATGCCTGTACGTTCCCTTTTCTTATCACCACTAATGATGGATAATACTTTACTTTTTCGTGCAATGTGGTCTCCTTTAGGTCCGAAAACATCATTTTATGGACCTTTACACCGCTTTCTGGGAAATAGTCTTTGGAAAACTTCCTTAATCGATCCGCCCCGTCACAGCCACTCTGATCTACAAAAATTACGAATGACTTCTTCTTTTTGATTAAATCTTCATAATCTTCCTTGCTGAGTTCCGTAAACTCCTCTTCACAAGTGCCTTCGCAGTAATATTCGGCATCGAGTTCAGTTTCTAATGGGTCGAATACGCCACTGACCGCCAGTGCAAAGAGTATGCTACCAGTCACAATCATGACTAGTCCGAGAATTAGATAAGCGATACGTTTCTTTGGCATTATTTCTCCACCAGCGTACTAAAGTCAATATTGTGATAAGGCACCTTGTAGAAATCGTAAACTGCCTCGCCCTCTACGTTGTCTCTTCTAACTTCCACCTTATTCTTACCTTCGTAATACCAGTAGCCACCGACATTGTAGATTTTGTTTTCATCCCAACCGAGTGCCACGAGGAGCGCTTTCGTCATCCCAGCGTAGCCACCGCCACCACACATCAGGAAGATGATTTTATCCTTCGGGAAGAGTGCCTCAAGGATCGCCATTGATTCATAATAATTCACTTTGTATTCGTTTGCCTTCATCGTAAAGAGAGTCTTGCCGGTGTAAGTGTTGCCGACCTCCTCTGGAAGCCCCGACACATTCACGATATAAGGTAGTGGCACCACTTCAAATCCTCTCACATAGCCAGATAGATAGGAATCGCCACCGATTGCCTTGTAATTTCCTGGATCCTTTAGCATGCGCATATCGCGATAGACCGCATCCGGACGATCTAGGTAATCGTCAATATTGCTTTCGTTGATATTCTTATCGATACCAAGTTCACCCCTTTGACCTTCCGATTTTTCTGGCTTCGGCAAAGGCGCTAGGCCCGTATTTGGAAAAGCAAATCTTCCTAATAAAAATGCGCCCATCACTAGAAGCGCCACCCCGGTCACAATTCCCCAGATAAATCTTTTCATATTTCCTCCACTATATATTATTTATATTATACACCAATTGCCGGCTCACTCGGGCAGTTTTTTAAAACTCCCTTGATGGCGTTTTTCTCCGCCTCCGTCACCCAGAGGCTGTATTTGTATTTCACCGACACCTGTCTAGCCACATATTCACAGCGGAACTTCTTGTTTGGTGGGAGCCACGTCGCCGCATCGCCATCCGATTTATTCTCATTCGCCGGACCATCCACCGCTAGGAGGTTGAGCGGGTCCGTCGCAATCTTATATCGTGTTTCGTAAGATAAATATTGCGCGCCCTTTTGCCACGCATCTGAGAGCGCCACCACATGGTCAATCTGAATCGCATTCGAAATCTGCGACTTATCCGTGAACACCATATGTTCGCCAGTATACGGCTCGTCAAATTCACCCGCAATTACATTGCAACCCTTTAATCTCGCCGTATCACCTAGCTCCCGTTTAATAATCCTTTGCCTCAAAGAACACCCATCCACCAGTGGCCAACCATCGTAAAACTGTTCTCTATTATAGCCAGTCTTTGGCGCCCGACCCTTCACCTCTAGTTTCTCTAGAATTTCGCTTGCGAGTGGCGCCCCGTCCGTTCTCGGCACTGCCACCACATCATTGTTGTCTTCGACCTTGGTAAAGAATTTTTCGTAACTATCCGGATTGAAAAACAACCACGTCCCAACCCCAATAAAGGCTAGAACCGTCATCAATATTCTCCGGTGTTTTATCTTCATGTAAATATCATAGCATATAGGGGTATTTTAGAAACCGCTTATGCTGGACTATTAGATTCAAAACCCTTATAATTAATCTGTATGGAAGGTCAAAAACTCACAGAGACAATTTTTAACAAAATTCTTAAAAAATCCGTCATTTATGCCGAGATTTCCGATCGTAACGCCATGGGGCAACCCGGCATCGCCAGGATCTACACTATTACCGGTAGTAAGCTAAATCTGTATTATTTAGACATCGCCGATGCCAAAAATCAAGCCGACATCGAACTCTTTAATAAGGTTTATGATGTCCTTATTTCCCTTTCCAAGGATTATACCCTTATTTACGATAATGCCGGCTATGGCACTCACGCTTGGAAAAAAGTTGGTACTCATTTTAAACGTTGCGATGAGGATAACAGCTTCATCTATAGAATCGGTAAAAAATCTTTCAAAATCGAGTCGCTAAATGCTGGTCTTTATCAGAATGTCGCTACTCGTTTTGCCGACCGCGACCTTGATTATTCCATCCTCCAAGATTTCATTAAGAAAAACCACGGCAAATTTAAAACTACCGACGACCTTGCGCTAATAAATATGTATACTGAGGTAATTAAGGAGGCTGACGCCAATCTTCCTCAGTACAAGATGGATGTTGATGATTACTGGGTCACCATTAAATATCTCCGCTGGAAAAATTACGAAGACTTTAATATTGCGAATAATGATCGCATTGATGGCATCGAGAATGTCGCAAGATACCGTCTATTCTTCATGGTTAATCAAATCGGCTGGCGCAAAGTCGACGAAATCTTCGTCCATCTCATTAAAGACAACAACGTTGAAATCATCAAAGAATTTGACAAATATCTCTTCGAGCCAATCGAAAACTTCTTTAAAGAAGTCGACTACACTGACACCAAGATTACCGACCCTTTTGGTACCGGCCCTGGTTCCATCATGCACTATAGTAAGTATCCTCTCCTAATGAATATTGACCCGAAAGTCCAACTCGATATTATAAGCCAAATTGCCCAGATGAACAGCGCTGAGCTAGAAGAAAATGCTCTTCCAATTGAATTCTTCCTTGCGAATTTCGTCCTCGGCGAACAGCGCATCCCTTACACGATTATCCTCCCAGCTGCTTTTCATATCGTTGAAACCATGCCTTTTTTGAGCGACGAAGAAAAACGCCTCGATTATCTCTTTTGGCTGGCCTGTGAAGTGATTGATAAAGCCTGGCGCTTCCTCGAAGAAAAAGACGAGGCCCAAACCAAATTTAGAGATCAGATTTATAAATCCTTCTGGCCAAGGTTTGGCTCGATTTGGCCAATCAAAAATTACACTCACTTCAAATTTGAATCTAATACCGAGCAAAAAATCTATAATGAATTACTTAGTTGGATTATGTGCCTAAACGACATTGATGCCAGAAATCACGAAATCCGCGACTACTTTACAGAGGTTATCAAAAACGGCATCGAAGTCCCAACATGCGTCTTTAATCGTGCCGTTACTATCACCTTTAGGGATTACTCACCAAAAGAAAAATTCGAAAAACTCCTAAACCTCTATAATCCAGATTATTACCCCCGCGTTTTCTCCTATCCAGAGAACATCGAAGAAGCCAAAGTGCTCCTAGAGGAGTTGTTTAATCCAAATGGACGTATTATCGGCATCAATCGTATCGCCACTTTCGAGCAACTCTTTATTAATCCAAACTCTATCGGTGTTGGCGAATACCTCTTAACCTATATTAAAGATCACTTTGATAAATTCGTCGAAGTCATGACCACCGACTCCGTCAACGCAAAAGAAGACACTAAAGATGTTGTTACCAGCATCATCACCGCGATTGCTAAGGGTATTTCCGAAGAAAACGAGCTCTCGCCTTATAAATCTATCTGTAAGAAAGCGCTCGATTTTGGCGTTGATGGCAAAATCCTCGAAGCCGCCTCGGCATATGCCAAAAGTCGTCGTAAGGATTATCTCTTCCAGCGCTCTGCTCTCCAGAAGTTTTTCTAAAAAAATATCCCCCATTTCGGGGGATAAGGTACGAAGATTAGAGGTGGCGAACCGAAGTATCACGAGCACCACGAAACAGTCGCACTGGTATTTTAAGATCGTGCGCCCATTTTAAAGATGCGATTTCAATGCCGTGTCTTCCGGCTCCAACGCCGCCAACAATAGCGATATCACGAAGCGAACGACCAGTCCGCTTCAGTTCCTCCAGAGTATCTTCGTTCACAACATAGTGAACAATCTCTCCTTTTCCATGAAGATCCGAAACCGGCTGAGCCGGAATTTCTTCGTCCATGGGAGCAAAACCATGTATTTCGCCGCTTGTTTCTTCGTACAGGTTAATATGCTTGCCAGTCAGGTTAATTACGCTGTCAGTCAATCTTACATGACTTAAATCACGCATTCCCATTTTTATACCCCCTTTATATGGCAATACTTATATTATAGCACACTTTGCCAAAATAGTCAAGGTTATTCTGCAACTTTTTTCACTTCTACCATGTTCATATCTTTAGCGAACCAGTAGTCAAAACAGTACTCATTATCCGTATCATCCGAGAGACAGAAGTTATACCTTTCTCCCTTAAAGCCACGAATTTTATAGTTGAATTCGTTTTCGCC
Source organism: uncultured Candidatus Saccharibacteria bacterium (assembly GCA_946186455.1). Classification (GTDB taxonomy): domain Bacteria; phylum Patescibacteriota; class Saccharimonadia; order Saccharimonadales; family Saccharimonadaceae; genus Nanosyncoccus. The sequence goes on along the minus strand of CAMHNK010000018.1, from coordinate 7,092 downwards.
CATTTTGATCACTTCGACATTACCCGTCATACCTGTTGTCGCCCATGACGAGACGTACGGTTCTCCTACAAAAGTAATACCGCTCTCTGTCACAAAATCGTTTCGATAGACCTCGTACTCCTCTTTTCCAACATTTGTTATTAGTAGAGCAATTAGCATCGCTAGAGAAGCTAGCGCCGTTATTATCCTCGGCACCTTGTCCTTAAATATCGTGAGAATAAACACCGGAATGATTCCAAAACAATAAATCGTGCTAAGAAGATGATTTGGAAAACTCGTCAGACACTGCTTAGCATAGTCTACACCAACCCACACAAGAAGCACCGTCGCGACCGACAAAATCACCCCAGAATACCACTTATCTTTCTTAATGAACCAAGCGACAAATGCCCCTGGAAAAGTCGCGAGCGTAACCATGAACCAATATTTGTAATAACCAAATAGGCCCCAGCCCATCGAATTAAATGGTACCTGTATTAGATAAACTAAAGGTTGCGAGATTAAGAAGAAGACAAAAGTCTTGAGCGCAGCATCAAGGGGAGTTTTGCAGTTTACGATGATTAGAATCGCTAATAAAACCCAAGCCTCCGGTAAAACGGCAATATCGTGAAATGAATTGCCATCCGGGACCAGCATTGCCATTAATGCTGTATAAACGCCGGCGATGATGGCGAAAATGATCACCCTCTTCCAGGTCATATCAATTCCACCAAAAATCTTCTTTAGAAACTTCCTCACTTTGAATTTCATAATACCTCCATTATATCTCTATATTTGCTTTACGACAATTGCAAAACGCTTATCTAAATCACCGCTGGAATTTGACGGATAATTATCATTCTTTAAAACATCAATCTGCTCATCGACGATATTCTCTGGGAGAATTCCAGCTTTTTTGAACTGTTCCATGGCCGCCTCTTCCATGGTCATATTTAGTGCTGTAATATGATAACTCATTGCGTATGGTGAACAGTGAATCTTTAAATCTTCTGGCCTAGAACCATAGTTCTCTTTTAAAAACTGAATATATTTATATGGTCCATTCTGCTCGATATTGTGCCGACCAGCATGGAGAATCCCAACGATCTTCTGTCTTTCATCAAATACCACTGCACCAAGGCAATCCGCCAGTGGGAGCAGAATTCCCACATTTCTACATTTCGTCACCAAACCATCCGTCACCGGGATATCTTCCTCTGAGTTTAAGATACTGTATTCTTTGAGATTTTCTTCGGTGATTTCTCTGTAATCCGTATATTCGCTTCTCGTATCGTAAGTTGTCCGGACTCTCGCAACTGCTTCCCCGTTTAATTCAATCAATTCACCAAGTTTAGTTTGGTTTGCGATAATTTCCTGCTCATCACCACCAAAAAACCGCATCTTTCCATCATTGATATCTGAAACTCCAAAACTAACTTGATTCTCAAATAAAAGCTGTTTCTTCATTATTCTACTGCTTGGCGCCACATTCACTACAATATTTGGCTGAAACGCTAATTTCCTTGCCACATTCCGTGCAAAACTTCTTTTCTGGGCCTTCAAGACCTTCTTTTACCCCGCTAGCCGCCGCTTCGTAATGAATCTTCGTCCCAGCTGCGCTTAGCTCTTCCTTCTTCTTATTGATTCGCTCAATTTGCTCGCCTCTTTCGTTATAAAGCTCTTCTTGCATATCGAGCAATCTCTTCTGCATTTCTTTAGCTCTTTCAATATTTTCTTCCATCATCTTATCTAGCATAGACATTTAGTATCCTCCTTTTCTATTTATTATACTACCTACACTCATAAAGGTTTTAGAAAAAAGTCAAGTGAGAAATTCGACAAAAAAGCAAAAGTTTTTTGCTACAATAGTATTATGAAAGAATTGATAATCAAAAGAAATACCGCCTGGGCGATTTGTTTAATTAGTTTTATTATGATTTTTGCTTCGTATGCCATCATGCAAACGGATTGGTATCCGGACCAAACACTTCAAGGTTGGCCTATGGTAGTGTCAGCTGTGGTTTGTTTTTGCTCGTTAATCGTAGCATTTGAATTAACTTCAAAGTGTTCAAAAGTCAAAAAGAATGCTTTAACTATCTCACAAAACAAACACGCACAACAATCGTCATCTATACAAAAGAATAGTCCAGCCAATTCGGTTGCGTCACTGGTCTCGGCAATCATTCCGCTTATTCTGCTAGCTATTACATTCTTTTCTTCCCTCTCATCTAACAAATCTGGTGCCAACCAGGCCGGAATGTTATTCTTTATTTACTATTGCACCATCGGAGTACCGCTAGCCCTAGTTTGGCTTATTTGTGGAATTCTTGGTCTTAAATCCGAGAAAAGAACTATGGCTATCGTTAGTCTAATTATAGGGCCTATTAGTTTTATCTTGATGCTAACATTTATGCTAACCTGGCATTAGACTTACAGAATCGTCTGATATATGATATAATTATATCTGTAATAACAGATATCACAGGTTGGCTATGAATTTAAAGATCGGAATCGTTGGATTACCGAATGTCGGTAAATCTACTTTATTTAATGCCTTAACTAACGCTGGCGCTCTGGCGGCCAACTATCCTTTTGCTACGATTGAACCAAATGTTGGCATCGTTCCAGTTCCTGACGAACGCCTAGATGTTCTCGCCAAAATGTACGAAACCGACAAAGTTGTTCCGGCTACCGTTGAATTCGTCGATATCGCTGGTCTTGTCGCCGGCGCCTCCAAAGGTGAAGGTCTTGGCAATAAATTCCTCGCTCACATCCGCGAATGTCAAGCCATTTGCCATGTCGTTCGTGCCTTTGTTAATAACGATATTGTCCGCGCCGACAATAAAATCGAAGAAGACATCATCGCTCAGGCTAAAGAAGACATTGATATTATTAATCTCGAGCTCCAGCTTGCCGACGAAGAAACCAAGGAGAAAATCGCCGCAAAACGCAAAAAAGATCCGGCCGACGAGCATATTCCGTTTCTTACCGATAAACCAGTCATCTATATGTTTAACGTTGATGAGTCCGGCCTCACCGATACTGATTTGCAAACCAAATTAAAAGCTCTTGTCGCTCCGGCTGAAGCTATCTTCGTAAATGCCAAGCTCGAGGAAGAAATGTCCGGCATGAACCGTGACGAAAGAAAAGAGTTCTTAGAAAGTTACGGTGTTAAAGAGGATGCTCTCGGCGAATTAATTAAGGCCGCCTATAAAACGCTCGGTCTTCAATCTTTCCTTACCGCCGGTAAAAAAGAGTGTCGCGCTTGGACTATCAAACAAGGTGCCACTGCCCCAGAAGCCGCCGGTACTATCCATACTGATTTTGAACGCGGCTTCATTGCTGCTCAAATCTGCAATTACGACGATCTAAAGCGCCTTGGCTCTGAAAAAGCCGTGAAAGAAGCCGGCCTTCTTCGTACCGAAGGCAAAACCTACGTCATGAAAGACGGCGATGTCGTCGAATTCAGATTTAACGTCTAAATCGTAAACCAGTTTTTTATTTCAAAATTACCTGACACATTTGCTACTGCCAGTAATGGCTGCAATTTTTTTAATTCCGGGTGATATTTCAAATAGATTTCTGCCGCGACTTTCATTTTTTCGATTTTTTTCGCATCAACCGCCGCTAGACCACCCCCAAAATCATCATTCTTTCGGTATTTAACTTCTGTGAAATAAACTTCCGTTTCAGTTTTTGAGACAATATCTATTTCGCAATATCTTGTCTTAAAGTTTCTGTCTAATATTTTGTGACCATGTGCTTTCAAATAATCCGCCACTTTCCCTTCCGCTTCCGTGCCAATCTTCGTTGTATTCTTCTTATTATCCTCTTTTTTAAATCCGGAGATGCTTTTACATGGCTCATAAGATAGTCGGTGTTCCGATGTTAGCCCAAGCGTATTAATCGCTTCAATGTGCGCCTTTGTGCCATAGCCTACGTTCTTCTCGAACCCATAACCGGGAAATTCGGCACCGAGCGTAATCATATATTCGTCTCTTGCAACTTTGGCAATAATTGATGCAGCTGAGATCTCTTTTATAAGATTATCGCCTTTAATTAAAGTCGTGGTGTTTTTTTCAAGTTTCGTACCAGAAAGAAAATTAATATTACCATCGATGATTATTTTCGAGCACTTTACGTTTTTCTCTTGTAATTCCCTAATCGCCTTTCTGGTTGCGAGTCTCAGCGCCCCGATAATCCCGAGTTCGTCAATCTCGGTCGGCGTCACCCAACCAAGCCCCGTCCCCACCGCTTCGGCCAAAATTATTTCGCTAAGCGCCTTTCGCTTCTTGGCAGTTAGTTTCTTTGAGTCTTTTAATTCATTCACCCACTCTGGATATGGTTCCGGTAAAACCACCGCACCAACAACAAGCGGACCCGCTAGGGGTCCGCGTCCAACTTCATCGATACCGAGAATCGCCATTAGGCTTCGGTTTTCTCTTCAGTTTTTTCTTCTGCTTTTTCAGCAGGTTCTTCAGTCTTGGCTTCTTCTGGAGCTTCTACGACTTCAACTTCTGGAACAGTCACATCATTAACGGCTGCACGGTCAAAATCCTTAGCTGAGAGACGTGCTGACTTACCAGAACGTTCACGTAGGTAGCTAAGATTGTTGCGACGAACTTTCGAGCGCTTGGTTACTTCAATCTTCTCTACGAGCGGTGAGTGGATGAGATAAGACTTCTCCACGCCAACACCAGAGGTAACCTTGCGTACGACGATACGAGCAGTGTGAGATTCTTTGCGATCAACGCGAATCACTACACCTTCGAACGTCTGAAGACGGAACTTGTTACCTTCCTTAATCTTTTGGGTGACTTTTACGGTATCACCGGAACGAACATCAACAACAGCCTTCTTTTTCTGGGCGTCACCGATTTGCTTTAGAATAGAAAAACTCATATTATACCTTTATATTAAACAATTACCTGTTATTTTAACACACTTGTTTTATTTTTTCAAGGCTAATTTGATTCTTTCCTCAGTTGGAAGTGACTTGTCTACCTTCTCAAGCGCCAGTGACGCTTCTTTTAATGAAAAACCGAGTGCCATTAACGCATCAAGTGCCTCATCATTCGCGTCCGCCGCTGTTGTGTACTTCGTTGCAGTCGCACCATAATGCGATGGAATCCCCACTTTATCTCTTAAATCGACAATTACGCGCTCCGCAGACTTCTTACCGACACCCGAGGCCTTTGAGATGAATGCCGTGTCAGCATTCGCAATCGCATTTCTCACCTCTTCCGGCTCCGCGAGCGACAAAATCGCAATTCCAGCCTTTGGTCCCACTCCTTGCACCGAAATCAAAAGCTCAAACAACTTCTTTGCCATCAAACTCGAGAAACCGTACAGTTCTTCCGCATTTTCCCTAATCGAATGATAAGTGAAAAATTTCTTTTCCTCATCCAGCATTACCGCATCAAAATCTGGTGTTGGTACTGTAATTTCATAACCAACCCCCGCCACATCAATAATCAACGAGTTTCCAAACTTTTCGGTAATTTTACCTCTAATATGCGCAATCATATATCTATTATACCATCATATTCAGAGAGTGCGTAATCGCCGCCGCTAGTGCATCTGCCGCATCATCCGGCCTTGGTTTATCCTTCAATCCTAAATGTACCCGCACCATTTCCTGAATCTGACCTTTCTTCGCCGAGCCATAACCCGTCAGAGTCTTTTTAATCTCATTTGGCGTATATTCAAAGATTTGGAGCCCTTTTTGCTCAGCCACGAGCAGCACCAATCCTCTCGCCTCTGCCACCGCAATGCCAGTTGTAATATTCTTCGAAAAGAATAGTTTTTCTACCGAGACCACATCCGGCTTCGTCGTATCAAAAACTTCCTGCAATGATTCATATAACTCCTTCAGCCTAGATGGAAGTGGCGCTCGCACCTTCGTCGTAATGACACCATAATCCAGCGCCTTCGCATTTGCGCGTGAAGTCGTTTCAATCAGCCCGAATCCACAAATACCGATACCTGGATCAATGCCTAGAATTTTCATTTCACATATTTAATTAAAGTTTCACGTAGGTCTTTTGCTGGAATCACAAATTTATCATGTACCGTTGCTGGTCCAATTGCATGTAAGAATCCAAGTTTCTTCGCTTCTGCAATTCTCTGGTCCGCTCTAAACGCCGAACGAATTTCGCCACCAAGCCCCACTTCGCCAAATACTACGTATTCTTCACCGAGTTTCCTACCCGCCACTGCCGAAGCAATCGCCATACATACTGCGAGATCAGCTGCCGAATCATTTAACTTCATTCCGCCTACCACATTAATAAATATATCTTTGTCGGATAATTTCAATTTCGTGCGTCTTTCAATCACAGCGATCAATAAATTCAAACGATTAATATCAAATCCAGAGGCCGTTCGTTTCGGATAACCAAAATTCGTCTGTGTAGCAAGTGCCTGGATTTCAACCAATATCGGGCGATTCCCTTCAAGTGTCGCTAAGATTATTGAACCATCCGTATTTGTACGTTCCGCGAGCAGTGCCGCTGACGGATTTTGCACTTCCTTTAGCCCCGTCTCGCCCATTTCAAAAATCGCGACTTCGTTAGTTGAGCCAAAGCGGTTTTTCACCGCTCTAACTGTCTTAAAACCACCATAGCGGTCACCTTCAAAATTTAGTACTACATCTACTAAGTGCTCCAAAACTTTCGGCCCGGCCAGTGTTCCTTCCTTTGTTACATGACCAACAATTATTACCGCTGTATCAGTCGCTTTGGCTGCCCGAATAATCAAATTACCACAGTTTGTAACTTGCGACACCGTTCCTGGCGCCGACGAAATCTCATCCATCGCAAGCGTCTGAATCGAATCCACAATCACTAAATCAAATTCGCCAGATTCAATCGTTTTGGCGATATCATTACCAGAAGTCGAAGAAGCAAAATTAAGTCTCTCCGAATTTGCACCCAGTCTTTCAGCACGGAGTTTCACTTGCCCTGCCGATTCCTCGCCGGATATGTATAATACATCGTGTTTTTTCGCGACTTCCGCTGAGATCTGCATCAAAATTGTCGACTTGCCAATGCCCGGTTGTCCCGCAAGGAGCGATACCGACCCCATCAAAATGCCACCACCAAGCACCACATT
>CAMHNK010000017.1 GCA_946186455.1 uncultured Candidatus Saccharibacteria bacterium | reverse complement strand
CGCTGAGATCTGCATCAAAATTGTCGACTTGCCAATGCCCGGTTGTCCCGCAAGTAGCGAAACTGACCCCATCAAAATACCACCACCAAGCACCACATTTAAATCTGGAAATTCTGTTAAGAGTCTCGCCTTTTTATCAGACGGCACTATAGTTTTTAGCTTCACAAATTCCAACTTTTTGCCGGATTGTTTACCTTTTTCAATGGCCGATTTTTTACCAATTTCCGGTTCAACTACTTGTTCAACCAAAGAATTCCAAGCCTGGCAGTTATTACACTGCCCAACCCACTTATTATAAGTCGCACCACATTGTTGGCAGACGAACTGACTCCTCACTTTATATATTATAGCACACTAGTATCTTGGAGCAATTTCGTGCTGGTAGACGGCCGTCAGGTTCTTGTGTTCATTGTCTGGATCAGACTTTGCGCGACCCCATAGCACGGTTGAAACATCATAATTCACAATTTCTGCCGGTTCCTTCGAGTTCACGCCCGTCGCTGCACCGTAAGTACGGTTCAAGAATAGTTTATTTGTAATAATCGCACCCGTCACCGTTAGTCTACGCGAATTTTGCCTTGCATTAATATCAGTGGTTGGACAAGTATCCAAATCTTTCTCCGCAATCAGAATCGCTTTCACTACCGACACTCCACAAGCAATCGTAATATTATCGCCATAGATAATCACCTTTGGAATGTCAGACATATTGCTATACGTCGCGCCTTGGTAATTAATGTTTCCGTTAATCACTACATTGCCAGTTGCCTTAATAATATGCGTCTTACCAGTATTTGCTGTGCTGCCATTAATCGTAAGGTCGCTAGTCGAATTGTAACGAATAATCGACTTTGCAGTACTATTATTAAGCGTAATCGTCGCCGGAGCAGAATAATCATATATTTGCGCATCTTCGTTTGGAAGCGTACCAACGAGTGATTCCTTGTTTGAAATCACCGCCGAAATACCAGAGCGACCTGTTACTTGGTTGTTCGGACAAATACCAGTCGTCGCATGGCTCGAGTAGTTCGCTAACGACAAAGGCACCCGGTTATTACAGTAATTCTGGCTACCACCTTCAAGTGTACCACCACCGGCTACATTGCTAGCTCGGCCAGTTGCTGCGCCCGAAGCGATACCATTCGCAATACCTTGCGCATTCACAATTTGCTCAACCCATGACGAGAATACCATCTTGCCACCAGTAATGTTTCCGATGCCCTTGAGATTATTCTTCGTCATTACCGAAGTTTTAATCGTACCACCGGAATAAAGTCCACCACCCCAAACTTCAAACAATGGTTTCTTCGCAATCGTGAAACAACGTGACTTCGAAATACGCCACTTGTGACTACCTTCCGGATCATTCCAGTTGGTTGCCGAACCACTGCTGGATGGATAACTTGCCACCGCCACACAAATTTGTGAACCGGCTGCGATGTCTGGCACCTGCATCGTTAATTGCAATTTGTGTTGTTCACCATTAAGATTGCCAGATGGATTCAAGGTTCTGGCCGACTGTTCATCCGCATAGAAACAGGTCGATGCACCTGGTGCTACACCAAAGTAATTACAAAGTTCATCGTTCTTGCCACTACCCCAACCATCGCTTGCACCTTTCTCGGCGCCTTTATAAATCACCACTTTCGAAATTGCCTCACGCATCACAGTCGCGTACTTTTGCGCATCCGAACCATCCGTCGTTTCCGGATTCGTCTTTGGAATCACATCAATCTCGTATTTAATATCTTTTTCTTCACCGGCATAAATCACATCTTGTTCGGTTCCATCCGGCTTCTCTTCAATCACTAACTTCGTGTCGTAGTTATATGGCACATAAGCACTTGCTTGGCTTGAACGATTCGTCGTGTAAACGTTGCCGACGTTGTTATTGCTACCATCTGCTGTAAATGTAATCTGACCTGGCGTAGTCTGTGTACGACTATTTAAGTTCGTCGCTGCCGTTTCAGAAAGATTACGTCCCACTTCCGAAATCGTGACGCGGTGTTGGTTTGTCGAAACACGCTTCACCGTTTGTCCATTTGAATAATAATGGTTTTCGGAATATGCCGTGATAAAGCTACCTGCATCACTCTTCACCGTGTACGAGTTATTCCAGTTTCCGTACCCACTGCCTTTATACGAATTATACAAAGTACCAAGTGTACTACTGTTATTTACATAATTGGTCGGATAAATCGTGCCCGTACCATTTAGCCTAAACTTTTGTGAAACCACATTATAGGCATACTGAAGTAGCGGATTGTAAGTTGAACGATAGTTTAAAGTCTGCCCCGGTTTAGCATAGACACTCTTCTGATACTTTTGATACTTAGTCGGGCCTTCCGGGTTCTTTACGCGCATATCCAGGAATGCGTCGCTATAACTATCATCATTCATCTTTTCTGGATCGCGTGGATCTTCCGGCTGGGCATTACCAAGCGCCGAAGCACAAATCTTAATTTGCGTATTTGAAGCCACATTCACGACATCGTTATTTGGCTTAAAGGTCAAAATCTCACAAACCACCTGCCCTGGCACTAATGTGATTGACTCATTATATTCTTTCTTACCTGTACCATTTGCGATACCCGTAAAGTATTCCGTTTCATTCTTCAAGGTCGCATTGCCAGTTCTACCCGTGAAGTTCGAAGTTCTCGTGATTGTGTATGCAGTCGAACCAACCCCCGCAGTCCTCTTCAAATGATGTTCAAAGGTTACTGTACAACCAGACAGAGTGCAACCAGTAATATTTTGAGTCTCCGTCACACTGGTATTACGCCAACCGAGCGTCTTCGTGCCAGATGGAGTTGTAACCTTAGCTAGACCCTCGAAGGTCGATGGATTTGCGTGAGCACAAGCTTTAGCCGTAGCCGTTGTTGTATTTGAATATGAACCATACGGATAGAATGTCACATAGTAACAAACTGTCTGGCCAGGATAAATCGTTTCTGTAAAGGCGCTTTCATACCGACCATTTCGATAAATCTGCACCGTGGTGCCACTCGTTGATGGATAGTACAAAGGATAGGTTGATTGCGTAATACCACTGCCATTATTCTGTGAACGATAAACTGTGTAAGAAATTGCCGCCGAACCTCGTACTGTCTTCAAAGCCAAATCAAAGGTCGCCGTACATCCAGAATTTAGACAATTAATATTTAATGTCTGCGTATTATTGGTTTCTACATACCCGGTATTTTTGCTATTTGAGCCCGAGGTACTATTGCCCTCAAAAACTCGCGCCCGCCCCGAAAACTCATGTCGTTCATATACTGCATAAATCGTTTCGTCATTATACAGGTACTTACCATATGTCATGTCATAATTTTCGGTCCAGCTTCCACTCCAAGTGCTAGTACCCCACCACTTTTTCGTATAGCCAGTAAGACCGCTCGCCGTCAGCGATGCATAATTACCATTAATCACAGTCGTTGATTTATCTGCCACGAGATGCGACAACGAATTACCATTGTGGTCAATCGCTTTCATCGTAAGTGTTTTTTGATCAAGCTGGTAAATTGCATAAATCGTCGTATCGTCATTTAGATACGTACTATAAGTTCTATTAGTATCATCCCACCATTGACCAGCCCAAGTACTCCAGCCCCATTTAACCTTCTTGTAACCGTAAGAATACAAATCATAAGCTGTGAGCGATGCATAACTTCCAGCTTTTACTGTCGTTGTTTGGTCCGGCGCATACCACGAAAGCGAATTACCGTTTGTATCAATCGCCTTCATTCTAAGTGTTTTGTTCGATTCGCGAACCACGAGCGTAACTTCCGAATACTGATCCGAACAGCTGGATGGGTCTTCTGCGTTACAGCGGTGAATGTTAACATTACGAGTGTAATACTTTGCACCGCCACTGGTCCAAGGTGAAACACCGCTAATAAATCTATTTACATCAATTGATGTACTTGTATACTTCGGATTTCCCCAAGAACCACGTGGAACATAATCAGAACCTGCAATTGAATTATTTGCATTAGTCACATAAACGTTAACTGCGGCCGTCTGGTGATTGCCAGTACACATACCCCAATAAATAGCAGTCGCCCATGACTGACCTTCATCGATTTCAATCGTGGTATCTGTACCGTTAGAAGAACCAATCCAAAGCGAACATGCATAGTTCACAGCTACGCTACATGCCCATTCCACGGATGAAATGTGACCACGTCCACCACTTGAATTCATACATTGTTCATACTGCCAACCAGTATACGCACTTGCGTTTTGTTGAGAACAAACCATGGACAAAGCAAAACTAAAAACAAATCCGAGAACTAGACACCATTTTTTCATTGAAAGTCGACTTAACATTTTTATCCTTGACCTCCAGAATTATCAATGCCGAGTTCTTTTTCTCGTGCTCTTTTAATCTCTAAATATTTATCACCAACTTCTTTATTTCCCATTCTATATGCAAGCGCAACTACCTCATCAGCCGATGATGGCGTCTTCAATACATCATCTGACTTAATTGCATCAGCTAAAAGCTCATCCATATGTTCGGAACTTTTTCCCAGCATTAACAGCATTTGATTTCTTACATACACTAAACCAGCTGCTGATTTTTCATCGTTAACCGCTAACAAATAAGATGCAAAAATATCCATGATGTAAGCATATCTATCGGCCGGCTGGTCTTTTTCGATGCGTTTCTTGATCACTTCTGCATATTCATTGCAAATTCCAGTACAAGCGCCAGATCCCTTCTTCTGATTCTCTTCAGTATATTCATATTCTTCGCGCACACACTGTGCGATGTCGGTCACTTCGCTATAGTCTGCGCAAGAAAAATTTTCTTCGCTTGGTTCCGGCTCACCGCCGTTTTTACCAACCAACAAAACTGCAATATTTGCAATTGCGAGGCCAAAAACTAAGACACATAAAACACAAAAAACTACACCCAGTATCTTTGTGTTTCCATTTTTTCGGGTCGGATTTGTATTTGCACCTTCCACCATGCCTAAATTATAGCATAAGCACTATAATGTCGCAACGTTTTTTCGAAGCCAACCATCTGCCGGACCGGCCGTCATCAAGAGAACCAAATACCCTTCGTTACGATATTTTACGAGTTTTCTAAACAACTCGTCATCAAGCTCGGCCGGCTCTGCGACTTCCTTGTTTGATAAGATACTAATCAAATCTTCCGCCGTTAAAACTTTTAGATTCGGATCTTCGCGCGTGAGATATGTCGGAATCCAAAAGATTTTTTCGACGCCTTTAAACGCATCCTTATACAAATCCTTCACCTCGTGCTGTCTCGTGTTTTGGTGTGGTTGGTAAACTACCACTACACCCTTTTTGCCACGGAGTCTCGCCTCATCTTTTGCTACATCAATCGTTGCTTCAATCTCTTCCGGGTGATGTGCATAGTCCGTATAAAATCCGTCCGCTAGTCTTTCAAATCTACGACCGACACCAGGGAATTCATCGAGCACAGCCTTCACTTCTTCTGGTTTCAAATCCGGCTTCATATTAAGAAGTGCCGTCATCGCAAGTTCCGCATCGCGTCTTCTCGCCGCCCCGGCCAGTTTAAAGTCAACATCGCCATTGATTTCATCAATCACATTTTCACATTGCGCTTTAAACTGCGAAAACGCTTCTTCATAGTCTTCTCTTGTTGGATAAATATCCGGATGGTCGTACGTTACGCTCGGAAAAACCGCGAGCCACGGATGGAACATCAAAAAATTACGATCGTATTCGTCTGCCTCGTAGATAAAGAATTCATCGCCTGGCTTATAACTACCACTCGGCGCAAATCCGAGCGTCGTACCCACAATGTAGGCTGCCTTAATCCCAAGTTTTAATGCGCCAAAAGTAATCATCGAAGTGGTCGTCGTTTTACCGTGTGTACCGGCCACTGCGACCATCTTCAGTCCCAATTTCTCAATCAGATATTCTGTTAATTCATCGCGCTTTGAAATCTTAATCCCTGTTTCTTTAGCTAATACTAGTTCCGGATGCTCCTTTGGTAATGCTGAAGTATGTACAAACCAATCGACGCCCTCATTAATCTTTTGTTTTAGGAATTCCCCGTCTTGTTCGCCGATTTTGACTTCAATTCCGGCTTTTTCAAGTTCCGGTAGAATCATACCAGGATTCTTATCCGAACCATAAACTGTCATACCAGCCGCTTTCGCCATTAATGCTAGCGGTCCCATCCCTGTCCCAGAGATACCAGAAATATAGATTTTCATGTTATAATTATACAATGAAAATCTCATCAGAACAAGAAATGCTCGACTTCGGCAAAGCCTTCGCCGAAAAAATTTCTGTTCCTAAAGTGATTGAACTCGTTGGCGATGTCGGCACCGGCAAGACCACTTTTACACGTGGTTTAGCGGCAGGTTTAGGAGTAAAAGAGCCAGTTACGAGCCCAAGTTTCACAATTTCAAAAACCTATGCCTTTAGGAATGGCGAACTCATTCATTATGATTTTTACCGCTTGAAAGACCCTGGACTAATGGCTGAAGATCTAGATGAAAACCTAAATAACAATCATGCCGTCGTGGTAGTCGAATGGGCTGAAAGCGTCGAAAACTTCCTACCGGAAAACCGCACTAAAATTGAGATTAAACTAAACGATGACGGTACGCGTGAGGTCACTGTATTATGAAAATGTATCTAGATACATCCACCCCAACGACAATTCTAAAACTCGACGACCACGAGTATAAATGGGAATCCGGTCGTGATCTGGCCGAGAATTTATTAGCATTTATTCATGACAAATTAGTAGAGAACGGCAAGGATTTTAAGGACCTAGAAGAAATCACCTTCATGTCTGGCCCAGGTTCTTTCACCGGACTTCGCATTGGTGCCGCCGTCGTAAACACACTGGCAAACGAATTAAATATTCCATTAAAAAATCACCACGGCGAAATCGTTAAAATCATTTTGCCCGATTACGGCCGTGGTGCTAATATCTCAAAACCAGTTAAATAATTATTTAATGATTTCGTCGATGATGCCATAAGCTTTGGCTTCTTCGGCACTCATCCAGTTATCGCGGTCCATGTCTTTTTCAACTTGCGCAAGCGACTTGCCAGTATTTTTCGCAAAGATTTCCGCCAAGCGTTTCTTTAAGAAAATACCTTCCTTTAGCATGATTTCCTGGTCGGTGATTTTCCCTTCCGTACCAGACGACGGCTGATGAATCATAATGCGAGCGTTTGGCAAACAGAATCTTTTACCTTTCGCACCGCACGAGAGTAGCATTGCACCCATCGAAGCCTGCAAACCAATACCAATCGTTTCGACATCCGGCTCAATGTAATTCATCGTATCGATAATTGCAAAACCATCATATACGGAACCGCCTGGGGAATTAATATAAAGTTTAATTGGCTTCTTTGAATCTTCGTGTGCAAGATAAAGTAGCTGTGCCACCACCAGATTGGCCGTGTGTGAATTTACGTCCTCACCAAGGAAGATAATTCTATCATTTAAAAGTCTCGAATAAATATCGTAGGCTCTTTCGCCACGATTAGTTTCTTCAATAATCGTCGGCACTAAATAATCATTTGGTTTTTTCATATTACTCCTTTACTAGTTTAAGTTTATTCTTTTCAAGCTTCAGTTCCGGAATATCACCCTTCTTTAATTCGCCTGAAATAATTTCTTCGGAAAGTAGCGATTCGACTTCGTCTTCAATCTTGCGACGAAGCGGCCTTGCGCCGTTCTTTGGATCATAACCTTCTTTAATCAACCATTCTTTAGCCTTCTCATCGATTTTCAGACCAATACCCTTTGTCGCGAGGCGCTTTCTAAGATCATTAATGAGATTATCAAAGATTTTCTCGACATCCTTCTTCGTGAGCGCATGGAATACTAAGATATTATCCAGACGGTTAATGAGTTCTGGACGCATCACTTTCTTTAATGCCTTCATGGCATAGGCTTTGTTTTCTTCATATTCTTGTTCGAGCGCCTTTTTGTCTTTGGCCGTCTTTGCTGTAAAGCCAAGTTCACCTTCGCGGTACATGTCAGCCGAACCGAGGTTCGAAGTAAGAATCACAATCGTATTGTTAAACTTGATTTTATTTCCTTGACCATCAGTTAGAACCCCATCTTCTAGAATCTGAAGAAGGAGGTTAAACACATCTGGATGAGCCTTTTCAATCTCATCGAATAAAACTACTGAATATGGTTTACGACGCACCGCTTCGGTTAGTTTGCCACCATCATCATAGCCAATGTAACCAGCTGGCGCACCGACAAGTCTTGATACGTTATGCTTTTCGCCGAATTCGCTCATATCAATTTTAATGAGTGCATTCTCACCACCAAACACTTCACGAGCAATCACTCGTGCAAGTTCGGTTTTACCAACACCAGTTGGACCCATAAATAAGAACGAGCCAATCGGGCGTCTCGGATCGGCAATTCCAGATCTCCCCCGGCGAATCGCTTTTGCAACCGCTTTAATCGCCTCATCTTGTCCGATAATTGATTGTTTAAAATGCTCTTCAAGCTCCATCAACATCTTCATCTCCGAACCATGCACTTTTGAAACTGGAATACCGGTTTTAAGTGAAACGGCGGTTGCTAGGTTTTCTTCCGTCAGCACTGGATTCTCAGTTTCTTTGACGCCAGATTTTTCGAGTTTCTTAATTTCCTGCTCGAGTTTCGCTAATTCAGTTTTATAGTTCGCTGCTTTTTCGTAATCTTCTTTTTCGGCCGCTTCATTAATCTTGTTTTCAAGCGTCGTTTTTTCGATTTTCATCTTCTTGTATTTGCCACCGCCTTTTTTATCGGCTGCCACTTTACAAATTGCTGAAGCTTCATCGATAATGTCAATCACTTTATCCGGCATAAACCGATCATTAATATAGCGTTGGCTCATCGTAATTGCCGTTTCGAGTATTTCATCTGGAATCACCACGCCATGATGCTTCTCGTAATGTTTCTTAATGCCTTTCAAAATTCTCAATGTCACCGTTGCTGATGGTTCCTCTACCATTACAGTCTGGAAACGACGAGACAGTGCTTTATCTTTTTCAATCGATTTGCGATATTCATCGAGCGTCGTCGCGCCAATCAAATTAATCGAATTACGTGCGAGTGCCGGTTTCAAAATATTCGCTGCATCCATCGAGCCTTCAGACGAACCTGCGCCGGAAAGCAAATGAATCTCATCGATAAATAGCAAAATCGAATCATCACCAGTCGCTTCGTCAATAATACCCTTAATTCTTTCTTCGAATTCACCACGGAATTTTGTACCCGCGACCACCGACGACAAATCCACTTGATAAATATGCTTACCAATAAGATTTCCCGGCACTTCATTATTTACAATTCGTGCCGCCAAGCCTTCAACGATCGCCGTCTTACCAACACCAGCCTCACCAATTAAAACTGGGTTCGATTTAGTCCGGCGAGAAAGAATTGTAATTACTCTTTCAATCTCGCTCTCACGACCAATCACGGTATCGAGTTTGCCAGCTCTGGCTTCTTCAGTCAGATCCTTGCCATAACGATTCAGGAATTTTAGCGGGGAATTCTTTAAATATTTAGCCTTCTCCGCTTTTAGTTTTTCATCCTTCGTCTGTTCTTCTACTAAATCCTCAATCTCATCCATGATTTTGTCAGTATTCACTTTGAGCTGGATTAGAATTAGGGAAGCTCTCGAATTTGGTTGGCTAAGCAATGCATATAGCAAGTGCTCCGTACCAATCACCGTAAGGCCTTGTTCTTGCGTATAATTTTGTGCCATTCTGAGAGTCAAAATTACCGCTTCGGATAACGACATCATCGCCATATCGGCACCTGGCACTTCAACTGCCACTTTATTCAGGGCTTTTTCGACTTCCTCAAGCGTAGCACCACTTTCACGAATCAACTTTGCGCCAGTCGAAGTATCAATCGCCATAATCCCTAGCAGCAAGTGTTCCGTGCTCATGTAGCCATTATTGTATCTCTTACTATAAAAATCGGCCTTTTGCAGCGCAAACCTTGCGTTTTCGCTGAGCCGATTCATAATTTCACTAAATTCTTCTTGCATACCCCTATTATACTAAATTAGCACTCATAATGCAAGAGTGCTAATTTAGATTTTTTAATCTGTTTTAAGTTAGGAACCGCAGACTACATTGTTGGCATGGAGCCAACCCTCAACTGAGCCACCATCCAGGTATTCGCCCGTAGTCGGTGCCACACGCATGATGCCACCTTCTTTGATGAACTCATCAATCGGATCCGTCACCATATATTCCTGATCCTTTGGACCAAAGTCGTGTTCATCGACGTACTTAACAATTTTCTTTAGAAGTTCCGGAGCCATGATATATTTCGAAACGTTAATGAGATTTGATGGCGCTTCTTCTGGTTCTGGTTTTTCGACCACACCCACGAGTTTACCGTCTTTTTCTGATAATACTCCGTATTTCTTTACCTTCTCTTTTGGAATTTCTACACCAAGAATCGCTGATTCTTCTTTCTCACCAGATGCTTTAATTAAAGCTTCAGCCGCCGATTCGCCACCTGGGTTCCAAATAAAATCATCACCCATAAATACGAGCACTGGTTCATCAATTCTATATTCCTTAACTACTAAGGCAATTGGTACGGCTGTACCATATTTACTAGCTGGATCTTGTACCGTGTAATGAATCGTCACATCATCTGGCAAAGTCTTAGCAAGTTTCAGCCTATCTTCCTTGCCACGTTCAATCAAATATTGATTTAATGCCAAATTATCCTTGTAGAATTCTTGTACTTGGCACGGCTCGGTATTTGAAATCACCATGTAGATGTCTTTCACGCCGGCTTTGATAAGCTCTTGCACAGAATAATCCACGAGCGGGCGATTCCCCACAGGAAGCATTGATTTTTCGATAATCTTAGTAATTGGAAGACGCCTAGTCCCCCATCCCGCGACCGGGATAATTGCTTTCGTAATCATAATATCTATATTATAACACAATTAGCGGCTTATCCCAAGTGGAAGGATAGTCGTTCTGCCCTAACATCAAAGCAACTGTCGCCGCAATATTTGATAATCCCGGCTCATAAATTGGCACTAGTTTATACTTATCACGATTATCTGTATTGTCATAAATGATACACGGGATCTTATTGGTCGTATGCGAAGTCTTTTTGTTACCATCTTTATCTAGCAACTCTTCTGCATTACCATGGTCAGCGCAAATGATTAACACGCCACCGAGTTCATCAACTCTCTTCGCAATTCTCGCAAGCGATAAATCAATTGACTCCATCGCCACAATCGTCGCTTCCATATCAGCCGTGTGACCAACCATATCACCACCAGGGAAATTCACACGTACAAAATCATACTTATCCAAATTCTCGACAACTTCATCCGTAATCTCCGCACACTTCATCCACGGGCGCGTCTCAAACGGTTCTGTGTAAGATTCAATTTCTTTAAACACTTCACCATCAGCCGGATCATAACTATTACCATTGAAATAATAGGTGATGTGCCCAAACTTCACCGTTTCCGAAATTGCAAATTGTTTCAATTTCCTTCTCGACAGGAACTCATTCAAAGTATTATCAATATAGGTCGGCTCAAACAAACGATGCTCTGGCACATGTGTATCGGAATTATACTCTGTAAGACCAGCGAAATAAACGTCGCTCGGCTTGTAATCGCCACGATTAAAATACGGGAAATCCCAATAGGTAAATGCCATTGCAATTTCAATTGCGCGGTCAGCTCGAAAATCGAAATAAACAAACGCATCACCCGGTTTAACTTTTCCTACCGGTTGGTCATTTTCATCCACAATCACATATGGTGGTAAATTCTGATCCTGCACTTCTGGATTTAGTCTTCTAAGCACCTGGATTGCTTCGTCGGCGGATTTGAAATAATAATCCGCTTCACCATTTACCATTGCATCCCAACCACGAGCCACGACCTGCCAGTCGTTTTCATAGCGATCAGCGACAAACACCATTCTGCCACCACCGGTTGCAATTTTGATATCAGCATCCGTAAATCTTTTAGCAAAATCTTCCAGTTTATCGATGTATAGTGGCTCTGATTGCGGCGCAACATCTCTACCGTCAAACACAGCATGAATCCGCATCTTTCTCACGCCATCACGATAAGCTTGTTCGATCATTCTTTCAAGATGGCCAATGTGACTATGTACACCACCATCCGAGAAAATACCCGAAAAATGTAACGTATGGTCGCCTTCCTTCTTAACTTGTTCGATCAATCCTTTCCAAGTTTCTGAATCGAAGACTTCACCATTATTAATTGCTTCGTTCGCTCTAGCAATTCCATGCTTAATTGCGCGACCTGCGCCAATCGTGTTGTGCCCAACTTCAGAGTTTCCCATTTGACCGGGCGTAAGACCCACGGCTTCACCAGATGCATTTAGTGCAATATGATAGCATTCCCTTGCGGCTTTTCCGAGAAAAGTCGTTCTAGCTTTTGACACGGCATTACCGGGACCATCTGGTGCGAGTCCCACGCCATCTAATATTGCGAGCACTACAGGCCCATCATACTGCAGCTTATCCATAAGCATATTATAACACAAAAATCCGGCTCTTAAAACCGGATTTTTATTAGTATTACGCCTTTGGCACTTGTTGAGTAATACAGTGAATATTACCACCACCAAGTAGGATTTCCCTTGCATAAACCGTTTCTATCACACGATCTGGGAACAAACCTTGTAAAGTCCTAATGGCATCCTCATCATGCGGATCGTTGAAGACTGGCAAAATAATCGCACCATTACAGTTGTAATAATTAATGTAAGAAGCCGGCAAACGGTCACCTTCATTACGCGGGAAAGTACCCTCCACGACATCGACACCTTCGGATTCTTCCTTTGTAATCGTAATTACATTTGGTACGTGAATCTTCACGATTTCGAGTTTACGACCTTTTGCATCCGTCTCATTCATGAGATAGTCATAATCTACCTGTGAACGTTCGTGTTGTGGATCATTCGGATTGTCTTCCCATGCGAGTACCACTTTTCCTGGTGCCACAAATTGACAAATATTATCAACATGCCCATTTGTATCTTCGTCTTTGTAAACACCATAAGGTAGCCACAATACTTTTTCGGCGCCCGTGTATTCTTTCAAAATCTCTTCGATTTCTTCTTTGGTTTTGCCTGGGTTACGACCTTCCGAGAGCAAAGTCTCTTCCGTTACAAGCAAAGTGCCTTCGCCATCCGTATGAATCGAGCCACCTTCAAGCACAAAATCTTCCGGTACATAACGATCTGTTTTTTCAATGTTAGCCATTTTAGCGCCAACATAATCATCGAAATCCCACGGATAATAAATCCCATCGGTCATCCCACCGTAGCCATTAAAGCCCCAGTCGACCGCTCTGATTTCTCCCTTGCCATTAATCACCATCGTAGCGCCGGAATCACGAATCCAAGAATCGTTATTTGAAATCTCAACTACCGAAACGTTTTCGAGATTCATGCCTAGTACGTGTAAATACTGTGATTGATTTACGCCAAGTACAACTGGTTCGTGCTTTGCGATTTTTTCAACTACTTCACGAAAAGCCTTCTGCGCCGGTTTTGCACCTTCACGCCAGTTATCTGGCCTTTCTGGCCAAAGTAAATATGTACATTTGTGTGGTGCAAGTTCGGATGGCATAAAGAATCCGTCTTGCTTTGGTGTTGATTGTAATTTCATCTAATTCCTTTCCTTTATACTAATAGTGGCAACCTAGTGGCTGATAAATCAGACCGACTAAGCTGCCACCCTATTTTTTGTTTTTTAGCGTCTTGCGACGGCTTTTTTCTTACCAGAAGATAGTTTCTTATTCCTATCATTAATCGACATTCTGGCCACCAAAATTTCACCGATTACAATACAGACAACCGAGCTACCAATTAGCATCATATTGTCTTGAATTGCTTCGAGGCTGAATTCTGGAATGAACGTAAAGAACAACGAAATGAGAAGCAAAACTAGTGGCACGATACCCATAATCCAGCGAAGGACTGGGCCAATCGAAAGCCAGTAGCCATTCTGAACCTGCTTGCCGTTCTTGTGTAATTTGATAAATGCCGCAAACATCGGGATGTACGACAAAAGTAGACATACGAGCGATACATCGAAGAATGCCCAGAACATGTTCTGACCATCTTCCCATTCTGGGAAACAGTACGCTAGGATGATACCTGCCACTGCTAGTACAATGGCCGCAAGACCAGTCCAAATACCAACAACGTAAGGCACGCCGTCTTTATTGCGCTTTGTCCAAGACTTCGGGAACATGCCATCTTCCGCAGCGTAAGAAATCACTGAGTAGACACCAAAATTCCATGAAGAAATATTTGAAATTAAGGTTAGTATGAAGAGACCGCCAACCACAATTGTGATGGATTGAATTGCGGCTTCCGCAAAACCTGCATTTGCAAGTAACACTTGATATGAATCTAGGAAACCAGTGTTTGTTTGTAATTCTTCATATGGAATCGCTACACCCATACCAAAGGATGGTAAGATGTAGAAGATTGCAATCAGGATACCACCAAGAATGATTGCTTTTGGAATCTGTTTCTTTGGTTTGTCCATATCATCATAGAATGTACCAACCACTTCAAAGCCAAGCATGTTGAAGATGATAAGTGCCACAAATGAGAGGCCAAACCAATCAACCCCACCTTCAGCTGAGGCTAGTGGAACCACATCGTGCCATGATTCAATTGGGTTTGCTGTACCTTTAGTAAAGAGTACATAGAAGCCAAGCACACCAATTGCACCAAGCAGTACAATCTTAATGAGTGCACCAATATTTGATACGACATCGGATTGAGAAATACGAAGCATACCAAGAATCGTTACGAGCACGATATAGAATACTTGAATCGCGAGCACCATCCACATCTCCATCTCGATGCCAAACATTTGCATTAACATCGTAGTGATGAGGTCGGCGAGGGAAGCAATCCACAGTGGATAATTTACCCAGTAGAACCATGCTACTCTTGAGGCCCACTTTTTACCAAAGGCCTTTTTAATCCAGGTATACATACCGCCTTCAGACGGGTATTGCGTACCGAGTTCTGCACTGATAAGTGCGTATGGCACGAAGAAACCGATCAGCATAATTGCCCACCAGATGTACATCGAATTACCGATGGCCGCGGTTGGCGCTACAGCATCTCCCACCAAGATTATACAGACTGTTGCGAGCACAGCGCTAAACAGCCTGAATTTATATTTCTTCTTTGGCATTAATTAGCCTCCTTTTGTTGTTTTATATAATCGAGCGTAGCTTGTGCTACTCCGGAAAAATACAATAGTAATCCCCTTTGCGCGGTCAGACGATTCTCTGCCTCATCCCAGGCTAGAGAATTTGGGCTATCGAGAACTGAATCGGTAACTTCTTCATTACGACTAGCCGGCAAACAATGTAGGAATTTGCAGTTTGAATTGCCAGTTGCAGCCATCATTTCATCATTTACTTGGTACTTTGGATAAAAGTCCGCCATGTAAACTTCTTTTGGCGTTTCCTTATCATAAAGACCATACCAAACATCCGTATAAATGAAATCAGCGCCCTTTAAGCATTCTGGATTATCGGACCAAGTCGCCGAACCACCATACTGCTCAGCATTTTTCTTGCCGATATCTAGCCATTCATCATCAATCTTATGATTCTCTGGACCATAATGCACGAAGTTCATGCCCATTTTAGTCGTCATGTCACAAAGCGTATTACAAACTTGCGTCGCATCGCCCACGAACACGACTTTAATATCTTTCATTTCCTTACTTTCCGGTA
>CAMHNK010000016.1 GCA_946186455.1 uncultured Candidatus Saccharibacteria bacterium | reverse complement strand
GGTATTGAGGCATTCCACAAGACTCTCGACCAAGGTCAAGCTGGCGATAACGCTGGTCTTCTCCTTCGTGGTATTGAGCGCGATCAGATCGAACGTGGCCAAGTGATTGCAAAGCCAGGTTCAATCACCCCACACACTGAATTCGAGGCACAAGTTTACATCCTTAAGAAAGAGGAAGGTGGCCGCCACACTCCATTTTCAAAGGGTTACAAGCCACAATTCTACTTCCGTACTACGGATGTTACTGGTGAAGTCGAACTCCCAGCTGACAAGGAAATTGTCATGCCAGGCGATCAGGTAACCTTCAACGTCAAACTTCTTGCTCCAGTCGCTATGAACAATAACGACCGCTTCGCTATCCGCGAAGGTGGCAAGACCGTCGGTTCTGGTGTTATCACCAAGGTTATCAAATAATCTAAACCGGATTCAAAATCCCTCGCGAAAGCGGGGGATTTTTGGTATAATGAGGTTAACTAATAGGAGTTGATATGGCAGAAGAAAAGCCAACTAAAAAACCAGATAAGAAGCCTGAGGAAGAGGTAAAGGCTGAAAAGCCGGCCGAAACTCCAAAGGAAGAGAAAAAAGAAAACAAACCAGCCAAGAAAAGGAAATCGAAAAAAGGCCTCATTTTTGGCATTATCTTCGGTTTAATTGCAATTGTAGCGGTGGTTCTACTCGTAATCTTTATTCCAAAAGGCGGCGATGCAGACGATCCGTCTAAGGCGCTTAGCTATTCAACTGCCTTTGCAATCCAAGACGATGGTAAATACACGCTCTGGAATAAAGACGGCAACAAAGTCAGCGAGGAAGAATACGATTACATTTCAAGTTTTATTGCTGGCTACGCTTACGCCAGAAAAGACAACCAGGTCGGTATCGTAAGAGATAATGGTAGCGTGTCGGTAGAATTCGGACGCTATGGCGAGCTCACGCAAAGAGGCGGTTTGTATCTTGCGAAAGATGGCAATACTAAGAAGAGTTTCGTTCTTACTGGCGATGGCAGACAGATACTTGAAGGCGACAACATCAGCCTTCGCACGAGTTACTCATCGAGTGCCTACGCCTTAGCCGAAACGCCAGAGAAAATCTACGCTTTCGGTCCTGATGGTAAGACCCTCGCCGAGATGGAAGTGAAAGAAGATGCTAGTTCAGCTAGACTCGACAGCTCAAATGACTTTGGCGCTGTTTATTACAATGGTAGAAACGTCGTATTCGATGTCCGTAGTGGCAATGTGATTGCTGATTTCGAAGGTGATCGCTACTCGATTGACGAAGTGTCTGATGACCGCTCAATGGTGCTCATCAAAAACACCGAAGAATCCAAGAGCTACAAATTGCTCGTGAATGGAAAAACTCATGAGTTGACCGATGCTAAGTATTATTCAATCACGACGCTTAACCATGTGATTGGTTACGACAACTATTCCGAACTTCAATTACTCGACAATGAATATAAGGTTTTGAAGAAAGTCAGCACCTATATTGCCCTTAAGGACTCCTATAACTACGCTGCCGAAGCGAGTGGGGGCAAAGCCGAGATTTATCGCAACGGTGAAGTCATCAAAACCTTTGAAGATGATGCAGACGTGGTTAGCGGTGTAATGTACGAAAACTACTATGCAATCCGCAATGATGGCAAATATAAATTCTACAATCTCGACGGTTCTGAAGCCTTCGGCGGCAAGGAATATGAGAGCATCAACTCTTTGTTTGATCGCCACCACCACGCTTCCGTAGCTGAAGAAGAGGAAAAGAATTATCTCATCGACGCTAGTGGTAATCGCATTGGCGACGGCGAAACCACCTATCGTAGCATCGCAGTTAGCAGAGGTGGCTATGAGGTTGCTAACTCCGATGGTGATTACAGCATTCTCGATAAAAATGGCAAACCACTCGAAGATACTAAATGGTACTCGTCGGTTGGCTATCGCACCAACCCAGTCGGCCATAATATTTGGACTGGCAAGAATGACTACTCTGATTTCGATGTAATTGATGTCGACAACCACAAAGTCTTGCTTTCACACGCCAACATTCAATCTTTCTACGCTAATTACTTCACCGTGAAGAATAGCGATAGCAAGCTTGAATATTACACTTACGAAGGCAAACTCTTCTTTACCGCAACTAAGTAGCATAACGAAAATCCCCCTTGAAAAGGGGGGATTTTTTGACTTTTTATTTTGAGTGTGGTATAATTCACTCACATTAAAATTAATTATCAAGTCTGAAAAACTCCATTCTTTCGAGGTTATCAGACAAGAAAGGTCAAACACATGGCAGAAACCAAGAAAGACGAAGGCTTAACTATTCGCATTCGTCTTAAAGCCTATGATCACCGCGTGATCGATCAGAGCGCACGCCAAATCGTGGATACCGCGATTCGTACTGGCGCTAAAATCAGCGGTCCGATCCCTCTACCAACCAAGCGTAGCACTTTCACGGTCGTGAAGTCCCCACATGTTTACAAGACCGGTGGTGAAGCTTTCGAAATGAAAGTTCACAAGCGCTTAATCGACATCTCGAACGCTAACCCAAAGACGATTGAGAGCCTTCAAAACCTCTCACTCCCAGCTGGCGTTGACGCAGAAATTAAGATGTAATGAAAAATCCCCCTTGAGTAGGGGGATTTTTGATGGTTCTAGGTTTTTCAAGTCTTACGTGCTTTTGCCATTTGCTGAGAAACGACGGCTTCGAGGTTGCCATCGGCGTTCCGATGGACATAAACGGCGTAGTTTTGCACGCCGACGAAGCCGACCACGATTTCATCCGAAACATTCGAACGAAGCACGGTGTTGTTGCGAGCTCCCATCGAGAAGTCGTCCGTGAGGATTTCTTCGTGCACGAGGTAATCCTCGGCGAGGAGCTTGATCTTCTGGCTATCGGAGAGTTTCGCGACCACCACAATTGGGCGCTCATTGATGCTGGTAAAGAGTACCGCATCATCTTCGGCACCGCTGACGCGGAGTTCAAAACCTTCGATAGCGTAAAGCAGACTGCGATGACAATCCGTCCGCTCGAAAGTGCCCCCGCCAATCGTGGCGTTTTTGGTATTGGGGCTTTTCCGGCTGATATCGTAGAGCGACTTCAGAGTCCCGCAGTCATGCCACTCGAAGTAGCCGACGGCGACCTGTAAATCACCTAGCATTTCCATCATTTTATTGGTAGAGATGCCACGATACCGCTTGTTTTCAAAGATACTGTTTACGACATCAGCGCGCCAGACATTGATGCCGGTGTTGCAGGCAGAATTGCCTTGGCGCATGATTTCGTCCGCCTTTTTCTTGTCCGGTTTCTCGACGAAGCCGGTAACAGGGAAACAAGCGGAGTTGGTCTCTTCGTAAATCGCGTGACCACAGCCCATCGCGGTCACGATGTCGTTGACTTTAACGCCAACAATCACCGAATTACCGTTTTTGGCACCAGCCACGGCCGATTCAATCGCCGCCTTAAACTCAAAGTCCGGGACCAGATACTGATCGGCCGGAGTATTGATAATAATGGCGGCGGGGTCGAGCTTGTAGATTTCGCTAGTTGCTTTTATCATGGAGCCGGCGTAACCAAGTTGCGGGCTCAGCTGCAGGATATTCTGGGACAGAATGCCTCTTGGCAGACACTGCTTTTTTGCGAGCTCGGTTTGGCTGTCCGAAGTGGTAATTACGACAATATTAGTGGGTTTGACTCCGAGAAAGGTGAAGTTGTCCACCACCGCTTGAATGAAGGTATTACGCTCATCCAATTGGCAGAACTGCTTGGGGCAGTCCGGGTGACTAATTGGGAAGAGGCGAGTGCCTTTTCCGCCAGCAATAATCGCTGTCCAGAGATGTTCAGTTTCCATGATAGTGACCTCCTAGATTTTAATGTGCATAAAAATATACCAAAAACGGTATATGTTTGCTATTATAGCATAGATTGACTAAAATGTCAATGCTTATCAGCCGAAATCGGCACTTTTATGCGTTCTATGGTATAATTGTTGCATGACTGCTAGCAAGTTAAAAAAGCGTCTATATTTCTCTGTTGCGAAATATTTTCGGTTTTTTGCTAATCGAGCTTTTAAGCGCTGGAACCCACGCGTAATTGCTGTCACTGGTTCGGCAGGTAAAACTACCATGCTAAACCTCTTGGAGCACGAAATGGGCAAACACGCGCACTTCTCCCATGATGCCAACTCGGCATTCGGGATTTCTTTTGATGTGTTGGGACTAAAAGGGGTTCGCGGGTCGAAAATCCGCTGGATCTGGCTTTTAATTGCGGCGCCACTGCGTGGGCTGTTTTATCGCCACAAAGAGCCATTTTATGTGGTCGAGATTGATGGCGAGCGCCCACATGAAGCGGAATTTCTCGCCGAATGGTTGAAGCCGGAGGTGACGATCTGGGTATCGATTGGGCTTTCGCACGCGATTCAGTTTGAAAAAGTTGTCGCAGAAGGGAAATTTGGTTCGCTTTCGGAGGCAATCACGGCGGAATTTGCCAATCTGCCGCTCAATACTTCAAAACGGGTTTATATTGATGCTGACTCGAAACTGATGGTAGAAGCAACCGTGGGCATTAAGGCGAAGGTGATTCCAATCAAGAAGTCTAACCTCAAGAAATACGTGGTTTACCCAGATTCGACCGACTTTACCTACGGCGACACGACTTTCCATTTTAACCATCCGGAGCCGAAGGATATTTCCTTTAATCTGTTTGTTTTGCAGGATTTGATGAAATATTTGAAGTTACCATTTAATCCGGACTTCTCAGAACTAAAGGTGGCACCTGGTCGCAGCTCGTACTTTGAAGGTAAGAAGGGTATCCAGATTGTAGACAGCAGTTACAACGCCCATATGATTTCGATGACTTCGATTCTTGATATGGCAAAGAGAATGCACGCGGAACGCAAATGGCTGATTATTGGCGATATCGTGGACCAGGGGTCAATTGAGGGCGAAGAGCACGAAAAACTCGCAAAATTGATTGCCGATGTGAAGCCAGACTTAGTAATTCTAGTGGGGCACCGCACGAAGAAATATACGGCACCAAAGCTTAAGGAACTTGGCGTTTCGGCAGTTGCGACGACCGATCCGAGGAAGGCACTTGCCTACATCGAGAAGCATATTACTGGCAAGGAAACGCTGATTTTTAAGGGTAGCCACTATCTTGAATGGATTATTGAGAAATTATTAGCCAATCCGAAGGACGCGGCAAAACTCTGTCGCAGAGAAAAAGCTGCTGTCCAAAGGCGTAAAAGTTGGGGGTTAGACTCATGAGCAAGCCAGAATTATACATCATCCACGGCTGGACGTACACGGTAGAGCCTTGGAAAAGAACTCTGGAACTACTAAAAGAGGCTGGTATTAAGGTGACGATGCTCCATGTACCGGGTCTCACGGAGCCGAGCGATAAGGTATTTACGATTGAAGACTACGTGAAATGGGCTGACCAAATGATTCCGAATGGCGCAATCGCGCTCGGACACTCGAATGGTGGCAGAATTCTCTTAAATCTCTCAGTCAAGAAACCAGGGAAGCTAAAGGATCTGATTTTGCTCGATTCGGCCGGAGTGTTTGAAATGACCAAGAAGAAGAAAGCCGTAGCGGCACTCGCGAAGATTGGCAAGCCGTTTAAGAAGATTAAATTCATCGATAAGGCATTCCACCGCGCGACTGGGACGACCGATTATTCGAAAGCGCCGGAGAATATGAAGAAGACGCTCGCGAACATGCTCGAATCCGACAAAAATCTGAAATTTGAGGACGTGAAGGTGAAAACCTACATTTTATGGGGTCAAAAAGACACTGTCACGCCACCGCGCCACGCTGAGATAATGCACGCTGAAATTGCTGATTCGGAGCTTAAAACATACGCTAATTGGACGCACGCGCCGTATATTTCGCATCCGGACGATTTAGCCCGGGCGTTAATTGTATTAATGTCGAGGTTAGAACAGTGAAACATCATTATTTGGGTTTAGCGGCGAGGAAAAAGGGGGCATGGAGGCAACTGTTCGTTCACGGTTCAAAATACGATTTAAATCATTTGAAGATCTATTTGCAAGAACGCTATCAGGGTGAAACTATGCTGACCAAGAACGGGCGCTCGGCGCTCGCACTCGCACTTAAAGGCTACTTTGAGAAGGGCGACAAAGTCATTGTAAATGGCTTTACTTGCTATGCTGTATATGAGGCGGTAAAGGCCGCTGGGCTTACACCAGTGTTTGCCGACATTACGAAGGAAGATTTGAATTTCTCGGTGGAAACGATTAGCAAGGTTGCCGAGGGCGCAAAGGGAATTATTATTCAAAATACGCTCGGGAATCCCGTGGATATCGAGGCGATTGAAGCTTTTGCGAAAGAGAAGAATCTCTTAATTGTCGAGGATTTGGCGCACTGTGTCGGGATTAATTATGGGGACGGGCGCGAAGCCGGTACAGTGGGAATTGCGACCGCTTTGTCATTTGGTAAAGATAAATCGATTGATACGATTACCGGTGGTGCCGTGATTTTTAGGGCGCCAAGAAAGCACGAAATTAAAGCGCCGGCAAAAGCTCCGGCTAGATCCGATAATTTCCGGGCGAGATTCTATCCGATGGCGGGCGCGATGTGCCGTGGGCTCTCTTATGTACACCTCGGTGGCGCGATAATGAAATTGTTCTTGAAGCTTCACATGGTGGAGAAGTCGGCCGATAATAAGTTAGATCTCTCGGTTAAACCAGCGAAATTTGAAGCGAAACTCGCACTCGAGCAGATTAAAACCTTGAAAAACGAGAAGCCGCTTCGCGAATTTTATCTAGTAAGAAGTCGCGACGAAGTCTTAAAGAAACTGAAGAAGGCCGGATACTATTTCGACGGATTTTGGTACGAGAAGCCGATTTCGCCGGCGAGGTATTATAATAAAGTGCATTTTCCAGAGAGCGACTACCCGGTGGCAGTGATGGTCGCCAGCACGATTATTAACTTTCCAGCCCATTATGATAAAAAGGAGCTAGAAAGAGCTAAAGAAATTGTAAAGGAGTATTTATGAACTTTGACGAAGTCGTAAAAAAATACCCAGAAGCCAACTTTTTGCAATCGCCGGAGTATGGTAAGATGAATGAACTCCTTCACGATAAGGTGATTGTTTCTGATTTTAATGGACTAGGGCACGCGCTTATGATTGTCCGAAATGCAAAGCGTGGACGCTACCTCGAAATCCCGTGTGGGCCACTCACGGATTGGACAAACAAGAAGACGATTAGGGCAGTATTTGACGAGATTACTAGGATTGGTAAGGCCGAAAAATGCGTATTTGTGCGCGTGCGTCCGCAACTAAATGGCAACGAGAAAAATCTAAAACTCCTCGAAGCATTGGGGCTTAAGAAATCTCCAATGCATCTTGCGGCTGAACATACAGTGATGCTAGATCTTAGAAAATCTGAGAACGAACTACTCGCTGATATGCGTCGCCAAACTCGTTATGAGGTGCGCCGTGCTGATAAGCTCGGTATAAAGGTCGAAAAAGACGATTCGGAGGCATTATTTAAAGAATTCCATAAAGTGCAGGCCGAAACGGCAAAGCGCCAAGGATTTGTGCCACCAAATCTCAATACTTTACTCGCTGAAAGAGAAGCGTTTAAGGGCAACATCGTGATTTACGTGGCAAAAACCGAAGAAGGTAAGCCGATCGCCTATGGCATGTTTATTAAGGGTGGCAAGGAAGGTGACTACTACGAAGCGGCTTCGACTGATCTAAACCGCAAGCTTCCAGGCGCATACGCTTTACTCTGGCAGGCTGCGAAAGATTTGAAGGCGGAAGGCTACGAACGGTTTAACCTCTGGGGAATTGCTCCGCCAAACCAGCCGAATCACCGCTACGCCGGCGTTACAACCTTCAAGACCGGCTTTGGTGGCGAAGTGATTGAGTACGTGCCGGCACACGACTTAGTCTTATCGAAAATAGGATACTTAAAAGATTATATGGTGGAAGCAATTCGCAAGAAAAAGAGGCATTTATGATTAGGGTAGAAACAGCAGTAAATCGAGAAATTTGGGACGAATTTATTAAATCCCACGAAGAGTCGAATTTCTTACAGTCCTTCGATTTTTACGAATTCCATCTCGCGCGTGGGAAAAAGGTGGTTCGGCGTCTTTTTTATGTAGATGACGAGATTAAGGCGGCTTATGCTGGCGTCGTGGAAACCGCGAAGCGCGGGACTTACATGGCGATTGCCGGTGGCCCGATTATGGATTTCAAGAATAAAATATTGGTGAAGGCGGTATTTGACGATATTAAAACTGAAGGGAAAAACCTCGGTTGTGCGTTTGTCCGCGTCCGTCCACAACTGCCACTTTCCGATAAGTCTTTGAAGCTCATGAAGGATTTAGGACTAAAAAAAGCGCCAATGTATCTCTCAGTAGAGTATGCTGGTGTGCTCGATTTGAGAAAGAGCGAAGAAGAGATGCTCGCGAATGCATCACAAGGCTTTAGAAGAAAACTCCGCAAGGCCGAAAAAGCCGAAATCACAGTGGAAACTTCCACCGACCCAAAGATTGTGAAGACTTTTTATGAACTCGAAGTAAAGCACGCGAAACGTCAGGGTTTTGTGGCATTTTCGGAAGGTTTCCTCACGAAGCAATTCGAAGCTTTTTCTAAAAATGACGAAGTCATTATGTATACTGCAAAGAAAGATGGCGAGATTTTAGCCCAGAATTTCATGATTTTTTACGGACCAGAAGCGAGCTACCATTACGGTGTATCGTCGGGTCTTGGTACGAAGTATTCCGCGGCGCCGCTCCTACACATGGAAGCCATGCGCGAAGCCAGAAAGCGTGGCATGATTCGCTATAATCTGTGGGGAATTGTGGGTCTCGAAGAAAAATCCCATCGTTTTTACGGCGTATCGGAGTTTAAGCGTTCATTCGGTTGTGATGAGCTAAAATACACCCCGGCGCACGACCTAGTTTTGAAGCCAGCCAAATACCAACTTACAAAACTCGTCGAGTCGACCAGGAAACGCATTCGCCACGTCTAAAAAATCATGGTCATTTAGTATTATTTTTTGGTGTTTTTATGCTATAATAAGCATAAGTAATAAAGGATTTTTATGGCACATATTAACCGAAGATTTATCGATAAGCATTGGCTGGTCTTCATCGTTCGTGGTGGTCTAGCTGGTCTTTTTGGGTTCTTTGCTTTGTTTAGCAACTTAAACAACTGGGAATCCATCATTGCAATTATTAGCGTATTCTTGCTCGCAATGGGTATTATCGATTCGGTTGGTGCGCTTTATAGTTCTACGAAAAAGCACGGCTGGGTGAATTCCGTGATTGATGCACTCGTCGATGTGGTCGCGGCACTCGCGCTATTATTCTTCGCCCGCGATAATTTGGTCGCCTGCTTAATTATTGTCGCTGCCTATACCTTTGCATCTGGTATCATCGATATCTTGCATAGCTTCCTTTCTACGGTCGACCCAACCGATCGTTTTATCCGTGCACTCGTCGGTGCGCTTGGCGCCGTGATGGGCTTTGTGATCCTGAACGCTGGTGATTTCGAAACCAGCACCTTTATTCGCTTCTTCGGTGCATACATGCTGATTGTTGGCATTTCGAGCTTGATTTACGGTGCACACAACCGCGCTCAGAACATTGAAGACAAGATTGCTAGAAAAGAAGCTCGCGTTAAAAAAGTTGTCAAAAAATCCGCTAAAAAAGTTGTCGTTAGAAAAGCCGCTAAATCTGTTAAGAAGCACTAAATTAAGCATTTTTATGTTATAATAAATGCTTAAGGAGGACGAATGTCTGTCAAAAAGGCAATTATTACTGATGCTGGCTTTGCGAGCCGGTATCTACCTATCACTAAAACAATTCCAAAAGCAATGATACCAATGGGCGCAAAGCCTGTCATGCAGCTCTGCGTAGAGGAATGTGCCGAGGCCGGGATTGAGGAAATCGTGATTGTGGCGACTCCAAATACGATGGGACGCCAGATTTATGATGACTATTTCCACAATTCATCCGAAAACGTGAAAGCATTGCTCGAAAAACAGGGCAAAATGGAACGTTTCGAACCAGTCGAAAAAGTACTGCATCTACCGAAAATTACTGTAATTGAGCAGGATGCCAGTTTGCCATATGGTAATGGCTCGCCGATTCTTTCTGCTAAGCAGTTCGTCGAAAACGAGGAAGCCTTCGTGGTGCTTTATTCAGATGATTTAATCTTTGGTGAAGGTGATGTTAAAACTCTGATTGAAACTTATGAGCAAAACAAAAATGCCAAAGCCGTAATTGCCGCTCAAGAAATGCCGGAAGAAGTTTGGAATAAGTACGGCATGATTGCCTTAAAAGAAAACGGTACTTTGTCCCATATCGTTGAAAAACCAAAAACTCCTGATTTGTCACCAAGCAATTTGACTTCCTATGGTCGTTATCTATTAACCCCAGAAGTCTTTGACTATCTCGTTCCAACCAACACTGGGCTTGATGGTGAGCTTTGGACGGTGGATGCAATTACGAAACTCGCCGAGGTTGGCGATGTAGTGGTTGCCAGAAGCAAAGGCAAATGGATTACGACTGGTGATCCAAAGAATTATTTCTTAGCACATCTTGAATATTCGCTCAAATATTCAGACTATGGTGATGCCGTACGAAAATTCGTCGCTGAAAACTAATGTGTTATAATTTAGAAAAGGAGAGTTTATGAATATAGCGGAGTGGATTATTGTAGTAATACTAAGTGTTACTCTATTTATCTTCCTCATCGTAGGAATCATATTAATGCTAAAAGTCTTTGGCCTAGTGGACGAAGCGAAGAAGATGATCGCAAAGGGCCAAGATATTGCCGACAATGCGAACGGCGTCGTGTCCAATGTAAAGGGTATGACTTCGATTGGAGGCGCAGTGGAGAAGTTGGTGGACAAGTACATTAATCAAAAGTTAAAAGATGAGCCGAAGAAGGAGAAAAAAGAAGATGGCGAAGGAAAAGACGGAAAAAAGTAGCAGTGGTGCAGGAAAGTTTTTCCTCGGAGCTGCCCTTGGTGCAATTGCTGGTGCAGTAGCTGGCAAATTCATTCATGACAAAGTTAAAGAAGCTGAAAAAGAATGCGCTCCAGATGGTGAGTGCGAGTGCGGCCCTGATTGCGATTGCGATGGTTGCAAGTGCGAAAAAGAGCCAAAAGAAGCTGACAAAAAAGAAGAAAAAGTCGAAAAAGCTGAGAAGAAAAAGAAAGCTTAGTTCTACATGGAACTGAAGCCGAGCGATTTCGTGCATCTGCACAACCACACCCATTACTCTTTACTAGATGGGTTAACTAAGATACCTGAATTAGTTGACTTCGTAAAGAATGACGGGATGGAAGCAGTTGCGGTGACCGATCATGGTACCATGAGCGGCTTAGTTGAGCTCTATAAATGTTGTAACGATGCCGGGATTAAGCCACTACTTGGTCTCGAATCATATGTAGCGGCCCGCAAAATGACCGACCGTGACCCAGCGCACGATAAGCAAAGGTTTCACATTACTTTAATTGCGATGAATAATAAGGGTTTTGAAAACCTTTGTCGCATCATGAGTAATGCTGAAGAATATGGTAAGTATTACAAACCGCGCACCGATCACGATGAGCTCGAAAAATATAACGAGGGAATCATCTGTCTATCTGGTTGTATGGGCTCCGAGATTTCGGAAGCGATTCGCGCTGGCGACGATAAACGAGCGATCGAATTAATTAAGTGGTATAAGGGTGTTTTTGGCGACCGCTTCTATCTTGAAATGCAAGATCACGGTCATCCGAAGTCCAGTACGCATTCCGAAGAACAGAAACGCGTAAATGATTGGCACATGGCACATGCGAAGGAGCTCGGGATTCCTCTAGTCGTGACTTGCGATGCTCACTATCTCAAAAAAGAAGACCAAGATGCGCACGAGGTACTGCTTTGTATCGGTACGGCCGCTAACCTCTCTGATCAAAACCGTATGACTTTAAAAGACTACGATCTCCATGTTATCCCGGCACAAGAAATAATCGACCATTGGAAGGATACTTGCCCAGAAGCCGTGCTAAACACCAAGAAGATTGCCGACCGCTGCAATGTGGATTTGCAACTTGGCCGCATCTTGATTCCGAAATTTCCAGTACCGGACGGCGAAGACGAGAAGACTTATCTTGATAAACTCGTGTTCCAAGGTTTGACTTACCGTTATGCTGGAAAGAAACTCGAAGAGACGACGAAGCTTACCGTACCGGAATGTCGTAAATTACTTGAAGAAGCCGACAAGGAACGAGACGACCTACATAAAGTTTTGCCACGCATCGATTATGAGCTATCCGTGGTAGATAAAATGGGATACAACGGCTATTTCTTAATCGTGCAGGACTTCATCAACTGGGGCAAAAGCCAACGCATTGTGTATGGCCCAGGACGTGGCTCGGCAGCCGGTTCGATTCTCGCTTATGCGCTCCGTATTACGGAACTTGATCCATTAAGGTACGATCTGCTTTTTGAAAGATTTTTGAATCCAGACCGTATTTCAATGCCAGATATCGATACCGATATCCAGGATACTCGGCGTGACGAGGTGATTGAATATTGTACACGTAAATACGGCGAGGGCAGAGTATCAAATATCGCAACCTTTGGTAAGATGATGGCGAAAAACGCCGTGCGCGATGTGGCACGTGTGCTCGAAGTACCATACGCCGAAGCCGACCGGATTGCAAAAATGGTACCGGATCCAGTGATGGGGCATCATGTGAAGCTCGCTGACGCAATTAAAGATGTGCCGGATTTGAAACATGAATATGAAACCAACCCGACCGCGAAGGAAGTGATTGATTTTGCCTCTAGGCTCGAGGGGACGATTAGAAACCACGGCGTGCACGCTTGTGGCGTGATTATTGCACCAGATGATTTAGTGAAGTTCTTGCCACTCGAAGTCTCGGCAAAAGGCCCGATTGCCGCACAGTTCCCAATGGGCCAGGTTGAGGAACTTGGGCTACTTAAAATGGACTTTCTTGGGCTTTCAAACTTGTCCGTGATTAATAACGCGCTTCGTATGATTCGCAAAGTCTATCATGACGATATCAATCTATCCGCCCTGCCACTTGACGATGAAAAGACTTACGAACTCTTGCAGCGAGCAGAAACGACTGGTGTCTTCCAGCTAGAATCGGCCGGCATGAAGCGTTATCTCAAAGATTTGAAGGCATCTACCTTTGAAGATATTATCGCTATGGTGGCGCTTTATCGTCCGGGCCCGATGCAGTTTATCGATTCATTCATTAAACGTAAACACGGCGAAGAGCCAATTACTTATCTTCATCCGGGGCTCGAGAATTCACTGAAGAATACTTATGGCATTATGATTTACCAGGAACAGTTCATGCAGATTTCAAAGGAATGGTGTGGCTTTACCGGTGGCCAGGCGGATACGCTCCGTAAAGCTGTAGGTAAGAAAAAAGTCGACCTCATGAAGAAGGTGAAGCCGGAATTTATCAAGGGTGCCATCGAAATTGGTGGCGCAACCGAAGAAATTGCCGAGAAATTCTGGAGCCAGCTCCTCGACTTCGCAAACTACTGTTTTAACAAGTCTCACGCCGCGTGTTACGCCTTGATTGCTTATTGGACGGCATATTTAAAGGCGCACTATCCGGATGCCTTTATGGCGGCTCTAATGACGTCAGACATGCGTTGGACGGATCGTCTCGCAATTGAAATTGCCGAATGTAAACGCATGGGGCTGAAGGTACTCGGGCCGGACATCAACCAGTCTTATGGTGATTTCGGTATCGTGGGTGGCGAAAAAACCATTCGCTTTGGGCTGTCTGGTATTAAGAGTATGGGTAAAGCGCTCGTTGAAGATGTCGTGATTCCAGAGCGCGATAAGAATGGCCCGTTTAAATCGGTTTGCGATTTCGCGAAGCGCGTAGATTCAACCAAGTTTAATAAGAAATCTTGGGAAGCGGCGATTAAGACTGGTGCGTTTGACCGGTTTGCTTCGCGTTCGGATTTACTATTTAACCTTGAAGCGATTCAAGCATATGGCGCAAAGTGCCAAAAGGATGTGGGTTCCGGGCAAACTGATTTGTTTGCAATGATGGGTGATGTGGGAGCGATTCCGGAAGTGGAGATTAAACCTTCACCAACCCAATTCTCGGACAAGGAACAGCTCTTGTGGGAGCGCGATTTGATGGGACTTTATCTCTCGGCTCATCCACTCGATAAATACGATGTTTATTTCGATGAACAAACCCATCCGTATGATTTAATTACGCCAGAGAATAACAATAAGATTGTGACGATTGGTGGTATTATCACGAATGTCCGCACGATTCTTACGAAAAAAGGCGACAAGATGGCATTTATTAAGATGGAGAACAAGTCGGCAGAAACTGAATTCATTGTGTTCCCAAGTGTATTCCAAGAATGTGGCGCGAAACTTGTGGTGGATAATGTAGTACGCGTGACCGGCAAGATTAATGCAACGGATAAAGATGGCAATGTAACTTCCGATGCGAAAGTCACGGCGGATGCGGTTGAACTAATCTCGGATGAAATGCTTGAAGCGTATCAACCGACTGGTACGAAACTCGCAGCGCCGGTGATGGCGGCGGGCGGTAAGAAGCGCTATGGCAAGTCTTCCGCGGAAAAGGTTTACGGACCAAAGAAAGACTCAGCGCCAGCTGAACCGCCACGCATTATTACGACACCACCAAAAGATCCACTGAAAGAACGTTTGTATATTTTGATTGAAGATCCAGAGAATACGGAAATCCTTTCGGGAATTAGAAGGTTAGCAGGTATTCATCTTGGCATGCAAGATGTTGTACTTGTAATGAAGGATGGCGAAACTAAGCGTCCGCTCAAAATGCCGTTTAGAGTTGAAATTAATGATGAACTTTTGAAAGAATTAAAAGAACTTGTCGGCGAAGAAAAGGTCAAAGTTAAATAAAGAGGTGGGTTGCCCCCTTATGATATAATATATATGATATGGGAAAGCAGAAAAAACCAGATTTAGTGACGGTGAACCGCAAAGCGCATTATGATTATCAGCTCGGCGATGAGCTTGTTGCTGGGATGGTTTTAACGGGCCCAGAAGTCAGATTAATTCGTGACCACCATGTGCAACTAAAAGGTTCATTTGTAACGATTCGAAATGATGAATTATGGCTGAATAATTTGACACTCGGTGCGGATACCGCCAGGAATATTAAGCTTCTCGCGACGCGGAAACAAATCGCTAGTTTAGCGCGTGAAAAAGTGGCGGGCTCGACGATTGTGCCGGTCAAATTACTTGGTGGCGACCGCCATATTAAACTCGTGATTGCAGTAGGTAAAGGTAAGAAGAAATACGACAAACGCGAAACGATTAAGAAGCGTGATTTTGAACGAGGGAGGTATGCATGAAAATCTACTCTTGGAACGTCAATGGACTCCGCTCAGTGCTAAATAAAGGCGCCTTACAAGCAATGATTAAATCAGAAGCGCCGGATATTATTTGTTTGCAAGAAACGAAGGCCAAACAAGGTCAAGCAGAAGTCGATTTGCCAGAGTACGAAGAACTTTGGAATTCAGCCGAACGCGCTGGCTATTCTGGTACCGCCATCTTTACGAAACTAAAACCATTGTCTGTCAAAAATGTTTTACCAACTGAGATTAATATGACGGATGAATTTGGAAATCCTTTAACAGAAGGTCGCGTTTTAACCGCCGAATTTGAAAACTTCTATCTCGTAAATGTCTATACGCCAAATTCGAAAAATGAACTAGAAAGGCTGTCACTCCGTGAGAAAAAATGGGATCCGGAATTTTTAAATTATCTGAAGGAACTCGAGAAAACTAAACCCGTTGTGACGTGTGGCGATTTTAATGCTGCGCACGAAGAAATCGATATTGCGCGCCCAAAAACCAACCATCATTCCGCTGGTTTTACGGATGAAGAAAGACAGGGAATTACGAATTTGATTAGCGCCGGTTTTATTGATACGTTCAGAAGCTTGCATCCGGATGAAGTTCGCTATACTTGGTGGAGCCACTGGGGTCACGCGCGCGAGAATAACGTCGGTTGGCGGATTGATTATTTCTTTGTTTCGAGCGCACTGAAAAGCAATTTGAAGTCGGCCAATATTCACGAAGAGTTAATGGGCTCGGACCACTGCCCAATTAGTATTGAATTGGAGTTTTAATGGACTACATGCATAAATATAATGAGAATCCGTTCCAGGATCTTTATTGGAATCTCGGCGAGCAAACAAAGGAAACGATTAATTTAATTGGTGGCAACTCGCAGAACTTCCGCATGAGTGTAAAAATAGCCGAATACATGACGAGCAAATACCATGTTAACGTAAAGGTAGTTTTGCCGGACGCTCTGAAGGGAAAACTCCCACCATTCGATAATATAATATATATGCCATCTACGGATTCTGGTTCGTTTGACAATTCAGACCAATTCAAGGAACTGATTTCGGCCGCGGATTACAATTTATTGATTGGCGAGTTCTCGAAAAATTCCATTACCGAAAAGGCAATTGCGAGCGCTTGTGATTCGAAAGGTAAAATCGTAATTACGCGTGACACAGTGGATTTACTCGCCGGTTTTAAGCCTGAAAAGTCATTAATGAATGAGAACCTAATCGTATTCAGTTCGATGCCGCAACTCCAAAAGTTGCTCCGTGCAGTTTACTATCCAAAGGTGTTACTTTTGACCCAGTCTTTGATGCAAGTAT
This sequence comes from uncultured Candidatus Saccharibacteria bacterium, assembly GCA_946186455.1. Lineage (GTDB taxonomy): Bacteria > Patescibacteriota > Saccharimonadia > Saccharimonadales > Saccharimonadaceae > Nanosyncoccus. Next base: position 2,078 of record CAMHNK010000016.1, on the reverse strand, counting down.
CAGAGATTTTGCACAAATTTACGCTGAGTTTTCCAGTTGCAGTTATTACGCTCCATGATGGCCAAATTTTGGTTTCGAAGAATGGACTTACCCATATCATTCCGCTTAGTAAAACTGGCTACAGCCCACTTACAATTTGGAATGGGGAATTAGCCGCGAAGATTACCGTGATGAATCTTTTCAATCCGGATAATGTCCTAAATGCTACAACGGCGGCCTTATTTAGTTGATTTGTTTTTCTTTGATAGTTTCTTTTCGATGTCGACAGCGTCGCGGGAAATGTTGTGACGGCGTTGGGCTAGGAAGATCCAAAGTGCAAGACAAATCGCACAGGCAATGACCGTAATGGTGATTTTAACTTCGAGTGGCCAGGACGAATCGTAAAGCGTGACTGTGGTTGCAGCGAAGATTAAAGCTAGGTAAATATTGCGTCGTGTCAAGACAATGGTTTTTGCAAGATCGAAGTTTTTGACCATTAGAGAGTTCTTAGTAGCAGTATCTGGGTGGCCGAGAAACTTGCCGTAAATAATAAAATCTAGCATAGTGGCGAGAACGGAATAAACGATACCGACCGAAAGACCAAGTGCGAGATTAATTTTGTTTAGGAAGAAGAGACAAAGACCACCGGCGAGCATGATATCGGCCGCCATATCGTAGACGGCAGCGTATTTACGATACTTCGGGGCTTTACCTTTTGGAAATGGCCATTTCGAGGCGCAAGTTCCGTCAAAGGCGTCCGTTAGCTCGCCAATTACAAAGAGCGAGAAGGCAATACAATTTAGGTCTTTAGAATCGTTTGGAATTACAGCAATTACAATTAAAATAATCGCGAGAATAATCCTGGTAAAAGTCAGAATGTCGGCGAGATATTTTTTCATTTCCTTAACTCCTTAAAAATAGTTTCTAGTTGATCAATTTTATGCTTAATATCGAGTTCATCACGGTTTTTAATGAGAATTTCGCTCATTTTGGCGATACGTTCTGGATGCTCTAATAAATCATTGAGCGCCTTCGCCATTTCTTCTGGCGATGGACCGCCTGCGAGAACGTAACTATCCTTCGGCAGAATTTCTTCCATGTCTTTATCGACAAAGAACGACGGAATGCCAGCGGCTTCGGCTTCAATTAAAGTCATGCCAAAAGTATCGTAGTTATAAGAAACTAAAACATCAAGGTGGGCTTTACTCATAGTTTTCCAAATCTCATCAAAGGGTTTTGGACCGTAAAATTTAACTTTGAGGTGATGTGCCTTCACGTACTTTTTGGCGCGCTCTAAATCTGGGCCAGGGCCATAGGCATCGAGGAAATAATTGGTCTTTTGATATTTAGTTTGCAAAATATCAAGCGCTTCGAGAAAGGCCATTGGTCTCTTTTCGCCGGAAATCCGAGAATGCCAAATAATGTTTAAAGTTTCGCCTGGATTTAGACTTCTTGGCTTCACATTAACCTTCACTTTTTCGGAAGATAAACCGTGATGAAGTGCAATGATCTTTTTCGTGACACCATAGTGCATGAGTTTCTTTTTGAAATGCTCGGATGGAGTAATGATGATGTTTGCGTAGTTCGCGTGGTTTACCATCATGGTCCACATTTTGGATTTAGCGATACTAGTTGCTAAGTAATTATCACGAGTGACCTTTTTTGCGTGCGGTAGGTACCAGGAATGAAAACGATTTAGGTTTCTTGCCACAAAAGTACGAAGGCCTTTTGGAATCAGATTTTCTTCGCCCATGTCTTCACGACCGTGCATCACTTGCACGGCTGGAATATGAAGTTTTTTCGCAAGTCTAAGTCCGGCAATGGAGCAACCAGCCTCGTAATGAACATAAAAAATATCATAATCTTTAATTTCAGGATGATTTTTTAAGAGCCAACGTTCCACGATTTTTGGGCGACGCGCAATCGGTGTCGCGCCAAGGCCAAAATGCTTGCAACTTGGCACCGGAAAAATGTTTTTCTTGGCGAGTTCGGCGATTTCGGTGTCAGTATGTGGATAAGCACTCGAAAAAACTTCTACGGTGTGGCCACGATTTTCGAGTTCGGCTTTTTCGATGTTAATGACGGAGACAATGCCGCCG
>CAMHNK010000015.1 GCA_946186455.1 uncultured Candidatus Saccharibacteria bacterium | reverse complement strand
CTGCCAAAGCTAAAGCATGGATTGTTGGGGTCAGCGCAGCGGTTCTCGCAGCTACCGGGGCAATCGTAGCGGTAATAGTTAATAACAACAACGGGGCAACGGGAGAACAACCAAATAGTTCAGAATCATCAGAAATTAAAAACCCACTCGGCGTAACAACGAGAATAGAAAAAGAAGATGACAAAGATGAATTCATAATTTATTATTCAGTGCCCATCAATAATGAGGTAAAAGAAATTATTGTAAAATATTCAACCGACCACGACAAAGATGGTAACACTTACATTTTAGGCGAGTATTATTATCCTGGGAAAAATGCTTTAGCCAAATATGCGGCGCGTACAGTACTAAAGAAAAACTATACAAATCACGCGGAATTCACGCCAGAAAATGTTAGTAAATATTTTGGCGTTCAAAATTTTACCAAAATCGCCAATCAAGATGGAAGCGGCGATGATATTGCATTCTATACCTACGAGGAAGACGTTACTGGAGATCTTAGAAGCAGTATTTGGATTATCTGGTATATCGAAGATGGAAAAGTTACATTAAAAGGTGGCTATGAATACCTAAACGAACGGAAGATTTACGACCTTGGAAGCGAACCGGCACCATGGTATGAAGATGTGATGGGCTTTTGTAAAGGCAGAGATAAAGAGTGCCAAGTGCGAGCCAAAATCGACGGCGATACAATCTATTATTTCTTTTCCGATTATTCAATTAGCCATGCACATTGCCATCAATATTTAACTGAACATAAAGAAATCTATAATCACTATTGGCCGATTGGCACCATGAATAAAGATCGAATCTTTGAAGTCGAAACTTATGGGGTTGTTGGAGAAACTGACTGTTAATAGCAAAAATTAATTAAAGGACGCCCTGACGGGCGTCTTTTATGCTGTAACGTAAAATCTTGACATTAAGTTAATGGTTTACTATAATCGAAATATCGTTTGATAATAAACAAGTGGAGTAATAAATTGCGAAAAATTTTATTGTGCTGTATGATAACACCTCTCGTTTTCATCTCTGGGAGCGTTTTAGCAACTACCGATCCAGCCGCTGTCACCGACAATCTTAGTGTTAACGTTGAGGAAATATGTTCTTTTTCTCGCTCTTCCGGTTCAGGTTCTATCGCAAAAACAATGACTGCGAATAAAGGTGCCACTGGTATGGGTGGAAGCACTTTTACAGCTATCTGCAATAGTAACGGTGGTTATTCGGTCAAAGCCGTATTTACATCGCTTACTTCCGCTTCATCGAGTGCTTCATTTGCTTATGCAAGCCCATCCAAAGGCTACAATCGTTACTCCGCATATCTTGGTGATTCTTCAAGTTCTACCCGTGTGGCAGCAAACGGGAATATCATTGACACTTCTACGGCTGACGATGAGGACGGGACTACTCAAGAGATTTATTATAAGTGTTCTACTGCCAACGATGTTCCGGCGGGAACTTACACTGGCACCGCAACCTATACCTTGACTCAAAAATAACCTGCTTTGTTGTATTTTTTACAAATTTAGCATAAAAGTCTTGAATTACTATATATAGTGCTGTATTATAAGAGCAAGACACTAAATGTAGGGTTACTGCAAATCAGCATTACCACGTAGTCGCCCGGCAGGTCATATATAAAATAACGAACCAAATGGAATACATTTAAGGAGGTATATTTCATGTTCAAAAGAATCATTAAGCGGGATGGGAAGATTGTAAAATTCGACCCTGAAAAGATTGTAGAGGCCATCGCAAAGGCCGGACTTGCGACTGAAGAATTCAAGGCAGACCGCGCAAAGGCACTCGCAGATAAGGTTGTTCAGAGAGCAAACGAAAAGATCACCGCCCGCACACCGAATGTTGAGCAGATTCAAGATATCGTCGAGGAAGTTTTAATGGAATCGTCATTCAAAAAGACGGCTCGTGCTTATATCCGTTATCGCCAGGAGCGTTCTAGAATCCGCACTGCTAAATCCGACCTGATGATGATTTATCGCACGATTTCGCACGCTGATGCGTCTGAGGATTCTGACGTAAAGCGCTCAAATGCTAACGTTGACGGTAACTCCGCTATGGGCAAGATGCTTCAATTCGGCGCTGAAGGTTCCAAGGTCTTTGCTAAATCCTTACTCCTTCGCCCAGATATCGCAGCCGCTCATGATGCCGGCGAGATTCATATTCATGATCTTGATTTCTACGCTACCGGCACCCTAACTTGTTGCCAATCCGATCCGTTTGTATTGTTTGAAAATGGCGGATTTAACACTGGGCACGGTCATCTACGTACACCGAACTCAATTAGCTCTTATGGTGCACTCGCTGCAATTCTTCTTCAGGCCAATCAGAACGAACAACACGGTGGTCAATCCATTCCTAATTTTGATTACGCAATGGCTCCTGGCGTGAATAAATCATTCCGCAAGGCTCTTAAGCGTAATCTCGAAAAGTACAATAAGTTCACCGGCAAAAAACTCGATCTAGATGTCAAGGACAGCTACGATTACGGCGATGACAAGAAACTCGTCAAAGAAAAATGGCCACAGGAAGTGATTGATGCTTCGAATGAAGACGTCGAGAGGGAAACTCTCCAAGCCATGGAAGGCTTCGTCCACAACCTTAATACGATGCATTCACGTGCTGGTGCACAGGTACCATTTACTTCAATAAACTTTGGTACCGACACTACTCCGGCCGGCCGTTTGGTTTCACTTGATCTTCTTCAAGCAACCGAGAATGGCCTTGGTAAAGGTGAAACGCCAATCTTCCCAATTTCAATTCTTAAAGTTAAGGAAGGTATTAACTATAATCCAGGGGACCCGAATTACGACATCTTTAAACGTTCGATGGAAGTATCTGCTAAAAGATTATTCCCGAACTTCTGCTTTATTGATGCGCCATATAATTTGAAGTACTACAAGAAGGGCGATTACCGCACCGAAATCGCAACCATGGGTTGCCGTACGCGCGTATTTGCTTCAGTCTTTCCAGAATCTGATGGTATCGTAACTGGCCGTGGCAATCTATCCTTTACGACCATCAATATCGTCAGAATCGGTATTAAGCATGGTATCTGCCTCGGCGAACGCAAAGAAGCGGATTGGGACGGCTTCTATCACGAACTCGACGAGAAGCTTGATTTGGTTAAAGACGAGCTTCTTGAACGCTTTGAACTCCAAGCCAATCAGCACGTGCGAAACTTCCCATTCTTGATGGGGCAAGGGAACTGGTTCGGCTCAGAGAAACTCGGTCCAAATGATACACTCCGCGACGTGATTAAACATGGTACACTTTCAATCGGCTTTATCGGCCTTGCTGAGACGCTCGTAGCAATGACTGGTAAGCATCATGGTGAAGATGAGGATGCACGTGACCTTGGTCTCGATATCGTTACTCACATGCGCGAGAAATGTGATAGCTACTGTAAAAAGTATAAACTAAACTTCTCGCTTCTCGCCACTCCGGCTGAAGGTATTGCTGGTAGATTTACTAAGATTGACCGCAAAGAGTTCGGCAAGATTAAAGGCGTAACTGACCGGGAATTCTACACCAACTCCTTCCACGTACCAGTTTACTATCCAATTTCTGCCTTTGATAAGATCGAAATTGAGGCTCCGTATCATAACCTTTGTAATGCCGGTCACATTACCTATATCGAACTCGATGGTGACCCATCGCAAAATATCGCTGCCTTCGAAGCTGTGATTCGTAAAATGCATGATTGTGGTATTGGCTATGGCTCTGTCAACCACCCAGTCGATCGTGACCCAGTCTGTGGCTTCTCTGGTATCATCAAAGGCGAACGCTGCCCACACTGTGGTCGTCTTGAAGGTGATGTCCCATTTGAAAAAGTTTGTAACTGTGCAAAGGGCAAATAATGGTCGCCCAAAAAATCGATTGGGACAAAATGGCTGTTGAGCGGATTCTCTCCGCTCCGCAGCCACCTCAGGGCAAAATTCGTCTGTCTGGTCCGTGTGAACATGACAATATTGTGAATGGCGATGGCTTAAGAGCAGTAGTTTGGACGCAAGGTTGTCCAAACCATTGTAAAGAATGTCAGAATCCAGAAACTTGGGACTTCTGTGGCGGAATGCTAATCGATATCGATGAAGTTAAAGCTGAACTAAAGAAATACCGGGGGCAAGCTGGACTAACTTTTTGTGGTGGCGAACCGTTCGTTCAACCGGTTGCCTGTAAAGAGATCGCTGACTGGGTACGAGAGGAGCTCGGTTGGAATGTCTGGAGTTTTTCTGGCTTTACCTATGAGCAAATCAAAATGGCTGGCGGTGACGCTTGGGAGTTTCTCAAATCTCTCGATGCTATTATTGATGGGCCATTTATTATTGGATTAAAAGATCTGAGTCTGCGCTATCGTGGCTCAAAAAACCAAAGGCTACTCCACCTAGAATACGGGACCGGTAAGATACTCTCCATCGAGTAATCGTGATATAATATATGTAATATATCTAATCATGGAGGTTTGGTGAACTCTGATAGCTCATTTGTCATCTCTCCGATGACGAAGCGAATTGAACTGAATGCCGGTGAGGTTTATCATGGCACACTCTCGATTTCTAATCCTCAAAATGCAACCAACGATTTTAAGTTTAAGGTTTCGGTGTCGGCTTACTCTGTATCTGGCGATGACTATAGTGCTGACTTTTTGTCCGAGAACGATCGAACCCTAATTACTAATTGGATTACACTTGATAAAGATTCCGGCACTTTGAAGCCAAACGAAACCACAAAAATCAATTACACGATTACTGTCCCAGAGAACGCTCCTGGTGGTGGGCAATATGCAGCCCTACTCGTCACTTCTGACGCTGATGTAGGCAATACTGATGGCATTGCAGTTGAAAATGTCTTCGAAATGGCAAGCCTGATTTTTGCAAAAATTGAGGGCGAGACTAAGCATGGTGGCGAAATCAAAGAAAACAATATTCCGGGATTTGTGACTGAGCTCCCAATCACAGTGGATGCCTATGTGTCAAATTCTGGTAATGTTCATGATATCGCACGTGTGGCAGTAGAAGTAAAGAGCATTTTTTCAGCTGAGCCAATCTATCCAAAAAGTTATGAGAACAACACGATTGAAGAAACGATTATGCCAGAAACTTCTCGGCGTATTATCCGTGATCTCGATGGTTTTTCGCCACTCGGTATCTACACGGTCAAACAGACCATCACCTATCTTGATGAAGTATCTGTGGTTGAGAAGACCGTGATTGCGTGTCCGATTTGGTTCATGGTTCTACTCAGTGCGACTGTGATTGCAATTGTTTATTCAATTTTTAAATCATTAAAGAGACATCGCCGTCGCAAGCAGATGTTTAAGGATTAAGGAGTAATATGAAAATTGGCGTAATTGGGGCTGGGGCTTACGGGACTGCACTGGGTGGCGTACTCAAAGAAAAAGGTCACGAGGTGGTTTATTATGATCCGGCAATTACCGATAAATTTGTGCATGATTTAGTTTGGGATGCTGAGATGGTGCTTCTAGCTGCTCCTTCTACGGCGGTGCCAGAGTTGCTATCTCAACTTGATGTGCATACACCACTAATCATAGCGACTAAAGGGATTTTGAAAGATGACATTTTTGCCGATTTCCATGACGTGATGGCGCTCTCTGGTCCAAGTTTTGCGGATGATATGAAGGCTAAGAAAGAAACCTTCTTAACTGTAACAGATGATAGATTGGTAAAGCTATTTGACACGGATTATATTTCGTTTGACCATACGAAAGATCTCCGTGGTGTTTTGATGTGCGGTGCGCTAAAAAACGTCTATGCAATTAGGGCTGGCTATCTTGGATTAAAGCCTGATATGACCGAACACCAACAATTTATCACGGATGTCGCTAAGGAAATGGAAGAAATCTTGCTTGCTAATGGCGCAATGCGTGATACAGTTTATCATTATTGTGGTGTTGATGATTTGAAGCTTACCTGCAATCTACCTTCTAGGAATTATGAATTTGGTATGAAGAAACGTGAGAATCCAGATTATCAGCCGGAGAAGACCGTCGAGGGCGTTGCGACGCTGGCACGAATTGTGGCTGGAGAAATTGAAGTGCCGCTTGAAGCATCGATTCTAAAAGAGATTATTAATATGAACGTGATTGGAGGATAAATGCCTTTAAACGAGAATCAAAGAAAAGCAGTTGAATATCTAGACGGTCCACTTCTTGTCCTAGCTGGTCCTGGTACTGGCAAAACTCAACTCCTTTCCGAAAAGGTTGCCTATATCTTAAAACATACGGATACTAACCCAGAAAACATCCTCTGTCTAACCTTTACCGATGCTGGTGCGATGAATATGCGCGAGCGCTTAAAAACTGTAATTGGGCAGGACGCTTTAAAGGTGAATATCGGCACTTACCATGCGTTTGGCTCTGAAATTCTTGCCCAATATAAGAATTATTCTGAGGATTATAATCGCCAACTTGATTCGCCAATCGACGAAATTACCCAGTTTAAGATTATTAAGGATATTCAAGATAATCTCCCGGGTAACGATATTCTGCGTGGCGATAAAGTTAAAGATATCATGGGGGTGATTTCGGAAGCAAAAAAGGCCGGACTCACCGACGATGATCTAGCAAAAATCGCCAAGAAAAACATGGAGGATTCCGAGATTTTAAGTAATGCGATTTCGCCGCTTCTCCTTAATATTGTTCCATATAAGTTCAAAGAGTCACTTGAGGGTGCCTATCAGCCGATTCATGAGCTTCTAAAGGATTATTCGGACATGAAGCCGATTACCAAGAATATTGAGCGTTCGATTGCAGCAATGGCTAGAGAACTGAATGAAGCGATGGCGACAGCCTTAGACAAGGGTAGCGTTGGAGCACTTTCAAAATGGAAAGACGATTATTTCGAGAAGGATGAAAAAGGGAATTATCGCTTGAAGGACCGAATTCGCAATAAGAAGTTACTCTCGGTTGCGAATGTAATGAAAAAGTATCAGGATTATCTGAATGAGAATGGCCTATTCGATTTTAACGATATGATTGAAGAGGCGGTCCGGATTCTTAATACTGATACCGGCTTCAAGCTGACTCTTGAAGAGAGATATCAATTCATCTTACTCGATGAGTTCCAGGACACAAACCCGTCACAGTTTGCAATTGTGAAGGCAATTACTGACTACGAAAAGCCAAACATCATGGCAGTAGGTGATGACGACCAGGCAATTTTTGAATTCCAGGGTGCACTCTCTTCGAATTTATCCGACTATCAAAAGTATTATAGTGCGGAGGTAATTCCACTAGTCGAGAACTATCGTAGCACACAGGAAGTGCTCGATTTTGCCCGTAAGATTATTAATCAGGCGCCGGATCGGTTTCAAGATAAGGAATTGGTTGCACATAAGGAGCCGCTCACTAAGTCCGGCCTACATCGGATTGAATTCCTTTCTTCTGATCAGGAATATAGCTTTGTTGCTGACAAGATTTCAGAGCTCGTGAAATCTGGCGTCAAACAAAATGAAATTGCGGTGATTTCCTACAAGACTAAATACTTCGAACCACTTTTACCTTACCTAAAGGAACATGAAGAAATCAAGATTGCTTACGAAAAACGTGATGATTTATTCCTGGATGACAAGATTCACCAGATTATCTCGATCGTAAGATATGTCGATGAGATGGCGAGACAAAAAGTACCATCTGTGCAGATTATGGAGATTTTGTCATATCCATTCTTTAAGGTACCGATGGTCGAGGTAATTCGTTTAATTGGGCAAGCAAGATTCGCCCACGAGTCAGCCTTTGATTATCTCGCGAAATCCGAAGACGAAGCCGTAGCCGGCGCGATGGCATTTCTGGCAGATTTGGTCGCTAAAACGTTTACCGAACCGCTCGATATCATCATTGATGCAATTGTAAAAAAGATGGACATCGATAGTCTAGATGCTTACGAACGGTTTACATTCTATGACAACCTGGCTTCGCTCAAGGGTAAAATCGCTAAGCACTTCGGTGAAAAACAGCTTAAGGCCAGCGATATGGTTGAACTTGTGGATGATTACACAAGTGCAAATATGCCGCTAACGGTCACTAGCCCATACCGAGACGCCGATGAGGCTGTCCAGATTCTGACTGCACACAAAGCCAAAGGGCTCGAGTTCGAGTATGTCTTCATCTTGACCGCCGATCATTCGGCCTGGGGCTCCGGCAAAGGCAATAACAATCTTTTGCTCTTACCAAATAACCTGACGCAAATTCGTCATACCGGTATGACTGATGGCGAGAGAATCCGTATTCTCTATGTAGCATTGACTAGAGCAAAACATACAATCTATATTACCAATGCACTTCATGATTACAATAGCAAGGAGCAGGATCGTCTTGAATATTTTGCCGAGAATATTGTGAAAGTCGATGGCGAAGAAAAACTAGCATCGCCATATCTGCCGTCTGGATTTGGCGAGACGAGATATGCGATTCCTTCCGTCGAAGTGCGTGAAAAGAGTGTTAAGAACTGGGTTTCATCGTATGTCGATAAGACACCAGACGTCAGATTGCTCTATAAAGAACGTATTAAGAACTGGAAGATGTCAGCATCGGCACTTACTTCATTTATTGATATCGTCTACGCTGGGCCACAGAGCTTCTTTAAGAGTTATGTACTAAATACGCCACGTGAGCCAGAAACTGAGTCGCTTGTGACGGGTACTTTGATGCACTCGGTATTTGAGGCAGTGACGAACAAAGGCATCTCAAATGATGAAGCAATTCAATTGTTCCTAGAGGAGCTCGATAAATATGATGTCGAGAGCCAGATTAAGCAAAAGATTCGCGAAAAAGGCCCAGAATACTTACTTGTAGCACTTAACGAATTCGGTGATATTCTAAAAAATGGTGAAGCCGAAGTTAATCTCGGTCCAGACAAACTCGTAGTTGATGGGATTCCGGTCACAGGCAAGGTTGACCACATTACGATTGATGAAGAGAATAAGATAATCGAAATTTATGACTTTAAGACTAGCCAATATCATAGTAATAAGTGGCGCTCGCATAATACTCTCTATAAATACATGTTGCAGCTCGAATTCTATAAATTACTTCTGAAGAATTCACCAAGATATTCTAAGTATAAGATCGAGAAAGCCCACATTTTATTCGTGATTCCAGATAATGATGGTTTAGTCTACGATAAAGAATATATCTTTAACGATGACGACGAGGCTGAGTTACATGCTCTCATGCAAGCGGTTTACAAGCAGGTGACGTCGCTCGATTTCATTGATGATCCAGAACTATTTGTCGAGCCAAATAATGAGCTTGGCATTAAAGACATCATGAAGTTCATTGAGCTTTTGCTTGCAAAAAGTACAAAGTAGTATTAAAATACTGCCAAGTACTTTAGATAAAGGGGGTGGAATGTTTGACTTGGAGTTGCGAGAGGTGCGGTAAACCTTTTCTGACCGAGGAAGAGCGCGACCGGCATCAAGCCAAGTGTGGTCTCACCTATGAGCCCAGTAAATGTCTCCACTGCGGTGGTACTGGTAAAACGGTTGATCACATGAAATGCCCATATTGTGGCGGCTCTGGTTACAAGGTGTAAAGCACCTCAAGTCACCCATGGCAAGACTTAGTTCTTGCCATTTTTTATAGAGTATGGTAAAATGTAAAGAATCATGGCAAAAAAGAATAACACTAAGCGTAAACTCGTAGGCCTCGTTTCTGAGGAGTCTGGTGTTCGTGCTTACTATACCAAGAAGAATACGATGAATACTCCTGATAAGCTAAGCCTTAAAAAGTATGATCCAGTTCTTCGCAAGCACGTTGTCTTTACTGAGACCAAGAAAAACCTCGGTCGTAACGAAGTCAAGGAAAAGAAGCGCTAAATAAGTTTAAAAAGCCCCTCTTCGGAGGGGATTTTTTACTATATATTATATATTAGTATCCAAGGATGTTATTAACGCGGTATTCAATATCACGAAGCACGTTCATGTAATACATGAAGCTTTCGTATGGTGAAGCATAGGCTGAGAAGTAGGCATGGACGTCGCCGTCGTTCCAGTATTTTGTACACATCGAGTATGGGTGGTCAGAAGTCGTCATATAGCGCCAGTCTGCAATCAGTTGGCCATCATGAGTCGACAAAACCTGCTCGCGCATGCCAAAGATTTGGCTCATGGCGGACGATTGCATGGAATTAGATAGCCAAGCAGACAAATCACGTTCAGTATCAGCCCAAGTCACGGTTTCTGGCATTGAGATTTCACCGGCTGGTTCTTCTAGGTCGGCAGCTTCGGATACAGTCACGAATTTATTCTCGTATTCATTGAGCCAGGAATCGATGAAGGTATCCATGAAATCAAAGATGCCGGTATCTTTCCATTGGTGTTCACCGAAGGTCTCAAAATCCATGAAAAGATTGATAAGATTGCCACGAAGACAGTCATCGTCAATCCAGCGTTGGTATTTTGGTACCGTGAGTGGCCATTCAGCCCAGGCGCGGTTTGAAAAACGGAAAGCAATATCATCGGATAAACGATAATTTTTAAGAAGTAGACGAAGTTCCTTACAGCCAGCCGGACGATAGACATGATTTGGGCTGCGCCAACCGAGGACTTTGTCCCAGCCTTCGGCTAGGATAGCCTTGTAGCCCTGTGATTCGGCCCAGTGAGCGAGCGAATCGTTGTAGGCAAACTCGGTATTACGAAAGACCTTTGGCGTGACACCAAATAATCTCCCGATCATACCAGCGTGCATTTTGACTTGATCATTAAATTCGTCGAGATTATAAAAATAAGCCAGTGAGTGATAATAGGTTTCGCCAACAATTTCGGCTTGGCCACGATTTATCATATCACGAATGATATTAATAAGATCTGGTGCCCATTTCTCTGCCTGCTCAAGCCAAGTACCAGTAATTGAGAAGGAAACCTTGAATTCTGGATGCTCAACCATATTTTTGTAGAGCAAATTCAGCATTGGATAGTAGCTTTTGTCGGCTACTTTGCGGAAAATACGTTCGTTTGATTGACGACCGCTGTAATTATCATAGAAATAATTGGAGTTATTGCCAACGTCAAAAATCGAGTACTCGCGGTAGCGGATTGGCTGGTGAATGTGTAGGTATAAACAAACTGCTCGCACCCTATTTCCTCTTATGTTTTATTGTATTATTGTAAACCTTGATACATTTTTTTGCAACATCATTCCACGATATTTTGTTGTATTCGTGCTTGACGTTGGTTTGCAATGCCTCGCGAAGTTCTGGGTTCTTTGAGATTGAAACAATCTCGTCGGCGAGCTTTCGCTCATCCCAGAAATCGTAGGTCATGGCGGACCAAATTACTTCGGCAACGCCAGATTGTTTAGTCAGGATTAATGCATCGCCATGGTGAGCGGCTTCCAGTGCAGTTAATCCAAACGGCTCAGAGATTGAGCTCATCACGAAAATGTCAGAAACAGCATAAATGTCGCGAAGTCTGCGACCGCGAATGAATCCGGTAAAGATAACGTTCTTCGAAATGCCGAGATCGGCTGCCATTTCGATTAATTCATTTCTTTCTTCACCATCGCCAGCAAAGACAAAGATCAGTTTCGGATTCTTAGATACGGCAAGGGCGGCTGCTTCCATGAGATTATGCAAACCTTTTTGAACTGTAAAACGTCCAACCGTCGAAACGATTGTGCAGCCATTTTCTTTTTGCTTGAGTAGGAATTTGTAGGTTTGTTCCTGGAATTGATAATCCGAATTTTCGTAATTTTCATCGAGGGAATTATAGACGACATCGATTTTGCTCAGTGGAATATTATACTTTTGGTGAACGATGCGCTTGGTGGCTTCAGAAACGGCAATAATGCGGTCTGCCATCATTAAACCTTCATATTCAATCTCATGGATGATTGGATTGCCGGAGTGCATGCCGGCGCGATCAAATTCGGTCGCGTGGACGTGGGCAATAAGAGGAATGTCAAAATTCTTTTTTGCAATCATACCGGCTTCATAAGTAAGCCAGTCATGCGCGTGGACAATTTCCGGTCTGTGATCTTTCAAATAATTTTCAATATATTCACAATAAGATTTTTGAACATCACGAATCGAAACGAGATTTCCATTATTATGAGTTGGAATGATTTTTTCGGTGAGCCTTAACGACTCGTAGGCACCACCACCATAGCGATAAATTGGATCAAGGTGAGTGGCCGATAAAATGTTCATAAACTTAATGTCAGGATGCTCGGCTTCGTAGGGAACAACAAAATCAATATTGACGCCTTGACGGGCAAGAGCACGAGCCATATTTAAACACGCGACTCCGAGACCTCCACTATTGTGAGGTGGTAGTTCCCAACCTAACATAAGTATTTTCATCATATTTAATTTTAGCACGTTTTTATAACAATTGTGCTATTTTTCCGTGTTTTTTTATTCAAAATATGATAAAATATTACATATACTTTTATAGGGGTGTAGCTCAGTTGGTAGAGCACTGGTCTCCAAAACCAGGTGTCGCGAGTTCAAGTCTTGCCGCCCCTGCCATTTTTTGTGCTTAAATAACTTACTTTACTACACAACGTATAGCATTTCCGTTATTACGGCTGAATGGGTTTGCTGCACCGACATTCGATGCGTTGAGATATAAACTGTACATGCCCGTATCATTACTTCTCGTGGAAGTCCAGTACGCACCGGCCGTGCCTTGGTTCAATGGACTTCCGCCGCCGAAACCACCAGAGAGAGCGAAGGCGGCACCAGAATTAGCGATAGGAGCCCTCATTAGGGCGTTAGAATTATAATGAGTATATAGGGATTGGAATTCCCCGGAAGATCCGCCGGTTGGAAGGCGCCATCCGGCCGGACAAATATCATAACTTGCATTACTACTATTAACACTTCCGGAAATCGTCCCGGCGGAAGCGGCGTAGTAATTGTAGAGCGTACCATAGGCCGTACCCGACGTAGAGTCCGTACCAGTAATGTTTATATATTCACCAGCATCATAGGTCGCTGTGCCGGATGTTTTTCTCCAACCGTTGAATGTTGCATATGAAACATTTGGACTGGACATATTGGTATTAGTACTATTTAAGTTTTCCGAAAGATCTGTGCGGCCTAGATCGAGATTTTTTGTCATCCAAATGTTGTTGTCTTTTAATTTTGCAATCGTGTAAGAAGCACCGTCGCGGGCATCAATTAGTGAATAATTCGTATTTTCAGTCATCGAATCAAGCAGTTTCGTTTTTGTCTCATCAGTAAGGGTGCGAAGTTCCTGCATTTTTGTATAATTGGCGATGGTTTTACCGGATAGCTTAGCTACGCAACGAATTGAACCGAGTGGCGATCTGTTGTCGCTACCATCTGCGCCGACACTACTTTGATTAATGCTCGCTCTAAAGGCAAGAGTATCGCTTGCCATTGAGGATGTCCAATAACTGGCATAATATGAGGTATATTCCGGCGCTCCGCTCCAGGCAACTCCAGCAAGCGAGAATCCAGCGCCACCGTTTGTGATTGGAGTTCTGAATAGCGTTGGGGAATTATAATCGGAAATGCTATACAAATTATAAACTTCGCCATATATGCTACCGGTTGGAAGTCTCCATCCGGCCGGACAAATATCGTGATTCGCGTTTGCCGAATATGAATTTCCACTAACTTCGCCAGCCGAGGCAGCGTAATAATTATATAGGGTACCGTAAGCCGTGCCGGATGTTGCGTCAGTGCCCGAAACGGCCATAACCTCGCCGGCGTCATTAGTGCCAGACGCGGAAGTTTTTATCCATCCATTAAAAGTAGTAGCCGGGATTGATGTATTAATATTGGTATTCGCGCTTGTAAGTGCTGTCGATAAGTTGGTGCGACCGAGGTCTAAGTTTTCCGCCAGCCAAATATTACCATCTTTCATTTTCGCAATAGTATAAGTTCTACCATCGCGATTGTCGGTTAGCTCATAGGTCGTGTTATATGACATCGATGAAAGTACCGAAACAGAATCCTCGTTAGAAAGGTTATTAAAATCTTGTAGATATGTCAAATCGGAAATGGTTTTTGTTTTATCTAGAATACATCTTATTGATTGACCGTAATATCTATATGAGTTTAAATCTGTTGTGACGGACGACGACGAGAAGGACATGCCATATACAATATTCGAACTTGCTGTAGCGGTTGATGTCCAATAATAGCCATTTTTTCCAGTACCAGCCCCGGAATTACTGCTAAAGCGCGATGCTGTGGTAAAAGCAGCGCCATCGCTTTCGATTGGTGATCTTAATAGCGTAGCCGAATTGTATACGAAATACAATCCTGTCAGTTCACTGTTTGATGGCATTCTCCAACCAGCTGGACAGATGTCATATTTCGCATTTGCCGAAACGCCTGTTCCTGAAATCGTTCCACCAGTTGCTGCATAGTAATTATATAGTGTTCCAAATCTTTCTGACGCATAAACATCAGTTCCATATCTACTAATAAATTCTCCGGATGTATAATTCGTACTAGAATACCTCTTTCTCCAACCATTAAATGTCGCCGCAGTAATTGTATTATTAATATTTGTATTAGTACTATCTAGGTCGATTTTAAGATCCATCGCACCTAGATCAAGGTTTTCCATCATCCAGCAATTGCCATCGTTTAATTTCATCACTTTATAAATTGTCCCATCGCGATTATCTTGTGCCCTAGTAGCAGTAAGGCCGCAGTCGTTAGCCGAATAGTTTTGGATGGTTGGACCAGAGAATGCAATCGTGTTGGCAGTTAATGTCGCATTTGCCGTTCCTATTGTATATGATGTTTCTATTTGTGTTGATGATGTGATTGTTCCTGATGTTTTTGTCCATGAACTGAATTCTCTTCCAACTTCTGGTGTCATCCTTATCGATACTGGGTCTCCTTCGTTTACCATTACTACACCACCACTAGCGACAGTCGCTCCGTTGACCGTTACGCTTGAAACACCCGTGCCATATTGAATTGTTAGCTGATGCTGCTTTTTCAAAATGCATCTTATCGAAATGCTATAGTTTCTATACACCGCGGAAGATGCGCTGATATTGGTTGTGTTAAATCTGAAGTTAGGCCCGTAAGACAGGTTCGAGTTCATAGTTTCGTTAGTTGTTCTAGCCCAGAACCATGCTTCAGAATCAAGGTTGGTTGGGGTTGACGATGTTCTGATTTGACCGGCATATGGAATTCCTAGACCACCTTCACTGACAGGGGCTCTGATTTTGCCAATATTTCTGTAGTAGTTAGAGTATAAATTATAGTATTCCTTTGAAGTATTTGTTGTCGGCAATCTCCAGCCGGCCGGACAAATGTCGTAGCGAGAAACTTCGGCATTCGAGCTACCATAAATATAGCCAGCAGTTGCTGCATAATAGTTGTAATACATTCCGTATTTAGTTTTTGCGACTGGATCAATCGAATTGTTTTGAACATATGTGCCGATGGTATAAGATGAAGACCCAGTGGTTTTCTTCCAGCTATTAAAGGTGGCTGCAGAAACGGTGTGTTCAATATTGGTATTAGTGTTATCAAGTTGTACTGATAAATTTGTGTCCCCAAGGTCCAAATTTTCTATCATCCAGCAATTACCATCTTCAAGACGCCGAATTTTATATGACCTATTGTCTCTATTGTCTGTGGCCAGTTTAACCGTCTCTGTACAACTTGAGCTCGAAAGATTCTGCATTACACCAGCCGATTGTGTTGCTTGCGAATTCACCGTTATTGTGCCGGAAACACTGTAAGACATATATGTTGTTACTTGACTGTTGTATTTACCAATTTGTCCAGAAGAATATGTCCAACTAACAAAGGAATAGCCGTCGTTCATTACAGCACTTACATCATATTGCACGCCTTTAATGGCAGAGACCACATCTCCATTATGGTATTCTACGCCACCGAATTTGACCGCTGCTACACCTTCGCCATATTGAATAGTGATACTACTTGTATCATGGTTGCTTCTTGCAACACATCGGACGGTTGCTCCATAACCCCTCCCATTCGACGCGACTGTAAATTCTGTGTTCGCCGACGTTGAGCTGAATTGAGCAGTGCCATTAATCGAATTGCTAACTACTGCATTTGTAATTAAATCAGCAATTTTACCGCTTTGGGCAAGTGCCGACGATGTGCTAATATAACCCGCCCTTACTGCGTAAAACGGACTCGACACAAGTCCTGCATCAAGCTGCCCGCTCGCTCCTCCATATAGTGTATATAATTTCTTATATTCACTTTTCGTTGAGTTGTTTTTAATCATCGTCGGAAGTCTCCATCCAGCTGGGCAGATAGAGTTTTGCGGTGGAGAGTTTAGGTTTTCGTACGAACTATAGTTATATTCTTGGCTATCGTTTTGAGCAATTGCTGCCGTGTAATTATAATAGTTCCCGACGTGACCATGCTCTTTATTGATGTTAAACGGTGTATTTTTCTGCCATTTTATTGGGCTGCTTCCCATGTCGCCCGCTAAATAAAGGTTTTCTTCCGAAGTGTAATATAAACCGTTCCAATAATAATCTCCGACATCTACAGAATAGGCGCTTGAAAAGTTTGATGCCCATTCGGATATTGTGGCACTATTATTTGCAGTCGCATCGATTGTACTATTGTCTGGTTGCCAACTGTTCGTTCTGAGGTCTCCGCCCCATTTGATGTCGGTATCAGCATGTGTATACGTTTTTGCATTACTGATGTTTAAATCTAGGTTTTGCGTCATCCATATTTGACCATCTCTTAACTTAGAAACCCAGTATTTCTTACCTTGCTCACGCTGATCTTCTAGTTGATATTGTTCACCTTCTGGCATCGCTTGAAGTAATTCTTTATACTCACTGTCGGTCATTCTCGAAAAATCTTGAAGATAAGCATAATCCGACATCTGCTTTTTCATAATGCATCGGATAGATGCACCGTATTGTCGATTATAGTGATATTGTAAGTTCTGCTCTGAGGCACTTATGTGGGCGCTATTCATTTCGGTATAACCATATGGTGAATTAGACCAAAGGAATCCTTCGGTATCCTTATTTAGAGGTGTAGAATCGTAGAAATATCCAGAATAGGCTATCGCTAAACCATTTTGACTTACTGGTGCGCGCATCTTGGCCAAAGTATCATATCCATAGGTGTTTAGTTTTTGGAATTCGCCATCCGCTCCGCCTATTGGAAGTCGCCATCCGGCCGGACATAAATCCGCAAGCGCCGTGGTATATGTGTTATTGGCACAGACGGTTCCTCCAGATGCAGCGCAATAGTTGTATAGAGTACCATATTTCGATTTTGCCGTATTATCTTTTCCTTCAATAGCAATATACTCGCTTGCTACTCGCGTACCAGTGCCTGATGTCTTTTTCCAGCTACTAAAGGTCGTCGCTGCTATTGTGCTTGTAACATTGGTATTTTCCGATGTGAGATCGGTCGACAAAGTAGTTGCACCAATATTTAAATTGTCCATCATCCAACAATTGCCATCGGCAAGTTTTTGGACAACATATATTTGTCCGTCACGAGAATCCTTTACTCTCATTGGTGTGGTCGTGCATAGAGTTTTGTCTAGATTTTGAATGTTGCTTCCGACAAATGTGGTTTGAGGCGATACACTTCCATTACCCGCACTCGCAGTTATCTTATATCCTTGGCCCTCCTGTTCAATTTGCCCTCCGTTAGTATCCCAATCATAAAATTCAAACTCCGGATAGACGTCTATTTCTATTGTGTATGGCACACCTGTTATCAGTTTAACCGTATCACCATCAGATATTGTTTGACCAGCAATTCTTATTTCCGACACTCCCGGATCGTATTCGATAACAATATTTGAAGTTGGCACAATATTCGCGACCGTTTCTAGGATAAAGTTTTCATTAATATATGTACCATATGGCATGGAAATATCGGCTCTTGCACCTAATGATATTGAGTACTGTTTTGCAGTACTATTGGCCGCTTGAGTATGGTCGAGGGTAACAGCTGATGCGGTTATGCCATAGTATTTATTATTTGACTCTGAATTGTAAAAGCTCGGCTTATACCCCCATCGATTATTCAAGGTTGTATTACCACTATTCGAAAATTGTTCAGCAGTCACCGCGGAAGTAAGGGAACTGAAAAAATTGCTGTTTTTATCAATTGTCGTCTTCGTGCTTCTAGCTGATAGAGTGTAACCCGTATAATTCGTTGTAGCAACTGAGAAAATGATATCATTCGCTCCTGACGTAGTGGCAAATGTGCCAATCAAAGTTGGATCAATCGCAATCGATGCAGAGCTATTAGTGGATTCTATCGTGATTGTCGATTCGCCAGTTAGGTCCACAATAGCATCAACGTGAGTGTTGACGAAGTAAAATGGAACGAATGTCCCAATACATAAAAATGCCAATAACAGCACTGGGGCAATATAAATATATCTTCGCGCCTTCTTAAGCTGAAACCGATCGGCCCTATAATAATTCCCAACTAAAAACATAACCTATATACTTGTTATATTAACATAAACGCATTCATTCTAAAAGGGTTTTATAAGATGAAATATCACCAAAATATGATATAATTTTGTTAAAGGATTCTATGGAAGAACAACCTGTTACCGAACAACGCGTTGTCGCTCAACCTAAACCTAGACATCATTGGTTTAGAATTAGTCTTTTCGTCGTAGCGATAACTATTTCTTTGTTTGCACTTGGCTGTTTTGCCGCGAAGGCGAGTTTTGATTCGCATATGAAAGAAAAAGCCGAGGGAACGGCAGAAAGTTTTTGTAAGACTTCTGATGAGGAAGCACCAGAAATTACGCTAAAAGGAAATGGCGCAATTACTCTGAAAGTTGGTGAAAAATATGAAGAGCAAGGCGCAACGGCTGTGGACAGTTGTGAGGAGGTTGAAGTGACGGTTTCAGGCGAAGTCGATACATCAAAAACCGGTACCTATAAGATTACTTATACATCCATGGATAGTTTGCAGAA
>CAMHNK010000014.1 GCA_946186455.1 uncultured Candidatus Saccharibacteria bacterium | reverse complement strand
GTGGGTGATTAGCTCAGTTGGCTAGAGCGTCTCGTTTACACCGAGAAGGTCGGGGGTTCGAGCCCCTCATCACCCACCAGATATTAAAGAAAGACCCAGAGGGTCTTTATTTAATATCTGCTAGTGGTGGGCTTACCTAATGGGGTTCGAATGGAGCGCCGAAGGCGCGACATCCCTCTGCCCCTCATCACCCACCAGATATCAAAAAGAAGTCCCAAAGGGACTTATTTTTTATATCTCCTCGTCTTTTTTTAAGTTTTACTACACTTGTAGCAAAACTTTAAAATTTGAAAAAATTCCGGTTTAGATCAGTGATAAAATCGTGCGTACGGAGGAGAAAGGATTTTATGTTAAAAGTTGTGGTGTTTGATAGTGGGTATGGTGGGGAATTATTTGCAGATTACTTGAGCGAAGAGATCGGAACCATCGAAGTCATTCGCGTGATCGACTGGCGAAATGCCGAGGACTTACAAAAGAGTGCTCGCCTCGCCCGCAAAATCACCGAAAACACGCTTCGACCGTATCTCGGCCAGGTTGATCTCATTGTGTTCGCGAATTATTTGCTTTCAGTTACCAGCTTAAAGTATTTTCGCAGGAAGTATAAGAAGCAAAAATTCGTTGGCTTAACACTCCCACAGCCAGATCCAGCAAAACGCCCAGTTGTTTTAACTACTGCTGCCCTTAGCAGATCGAAATCCTTTCGCTATTACTCCGCGAGAAACCATCTTAAATCATTTATCCTGGATGATTGGCCGATTTTAATCGACGATGGGGAATTAGGCAACGCTAAATTTCGCCGTGATTTAAAACGCGTGAAAACCTTTAGTCCTGCCACCATTGTCCTCGCTTGCAGTCAATTCTCGGATCTCCTACCAGAACTGAGACGCTTTTTCGGCCACAACCTTAAGATTATTGATGGTTTCGAGGATACTCTACGTGAAACCGAGCAAATACTAGGTCTTCGTGGCATCCTGAAAAAGAAGAACTAATTATTTGTAGAGCTTTTTCATGTAGAGTGTTTTCGGAATCATTTTCATGGCTTCAACTGTATCACTGGAGTCCATCTTCACTTTGCAAATCACAGCATACATCTCAGTGCCGAATTTCCCCACGTAAGCAAGGCCATCTTCGCTACTCGCCTCTAGCCAGCTGAATCCATTCACTGTATAACTTTGGTTGGTAATTGATAAATCGCTGGCTTTTTTCTTCAAATATTTATCTGGTGTTGAGCTAGACTTCTCGACGTAAACCGTTACTTCGGCCTGAGCATCAATCTCATCCAGAACATAATGATATACGCCATTGCCGCGGTCACCTTTCTTAAATGCGTACGGCAAATAAAATTCTAGATTCTCGATTTCAATCAAATTGCCGTTCGCGGAAACTCTGATATAAGGGTTATCGGCGAGTTCTTTGCCATCATCCTCACTGGTGCCTGGCTCTTCACCACCACTTAGTTTAATCACGCCAGTGCCAATTAGAATTGCTACACCCGCGACCAAAACTACAATCAAAGAAACAATCACGATAAAGAACACATTAGTCGGGCTAACTCCACTACGCACTGTTCTTCTCATTTTTTACCTCTCCTTTTTAAAAATTATACCAAACTTTGCATAAAAAATCCCCCATCTTGTGGGGGAATGGTGGTGGGTTACTCCAGATTGACATTGTGATATCTTGCCAGCAAAGTCAGTGTTCTTTTGAGCGCAGTTCGAATCGTGTGTAGCATGTCCGAGAGCTCCGGATAAGCGTATTTCGCCTCTTTTAGAACCGGCATTAGAAGCTCGTGTGTCTCAACAATATTCTTCACAATCGCGTCTTCCGTCAAGGCTCCCTCGGCATCGTTTAGATTAGCATTACGGTCGAACGCTTTGCAAACGATCGCTTCCTTGCTTTCTAAGAGCTTGCCGAAGTATAAACGTTTGATTGCGGGCTTATCGTCTTTCGGAACTTCCGGTACCGTCATTAATTCGACGCCGCGCTTTACGACATTATTGACCGGCAAAGCCGACAAGGGAATACCACAATCCTCGCACACATCGTGTAGCAGAATTGTCGCAATTATCTCGTCGGTCGCCCCTCTGCAGGCAATCGCATCGCATGCCATCGACAGGGGATGAATGATGTACGGTTTTCCGTCCTTGCGTTCCTGATTCTTGTGCGCCTTCCGAGCAAATTGTAGTGCCTTCTGGCTCTGTTCAAATCCTGGTCCGTCTAGTCTACCACGTAGATAGGTATACATCACTAGCTCGTCCAGTTCATATGGAGTCACTAAGACCACCTCCTTAAGAATTAAAGAGCTCCCACCAATCCTTAAATTATACCACACTTTTGCCAAAATGTCAATCTGTTAAACCTGTTAAAGCAGCGAAAAATATGATAAAATAAGCATATGCAGATTGAACTCAGCGTATTTTATGCACGACTCGGTGCGATTGCGTTGATTTTGATTCTTGGCTTTATTCTTGGCAAATGTAAACTCATCTCTGAAAAAGCGAACAGGGAACTTACCAACCTCCTACTCACTGTCTTTATGCCAGCCTCACTTTTCATGGCCTTCCCAGAAACCTACGACGAATCCGCCGCCAACCTCTTTTATTCTGGCTTTATGGCCGGCGTTATCATCATGCTAGTACTCATCCTACTCGCTCGTCTCATCTTCAATAAAAAGTGGATGAAAAAAGGTCTTTCGCTCGAATCACAATTTGCTCTCATTTTTAATAACGCAACTTTTCTTGGTTACCCAATCGTTGCCAACACATTTGGTGGCACTGGTATTTTGGCTTACTGCGGATTCATTATTGCGTTCAATATTGCGCTCTTTTCGTATGGCGTTTGGCTGTTTGAACAAAAAGTTACCATCCGCCTGTTCCATAAAATTATTTTTAATCCAAATATTATCGCCGTCGTACTTGGTATGATCTTCTTCCTCGTCGGTATTAAAATCCCTGGTTTTGTCTCGGATGCCATCGGTTACGTGGGCGGTGCCACCACGCCACTCTCGATTATTTGTATTGGCGTGATGTTGTCGCAGGCGAAGATAAAAAAAGTGTTCAAAAAATGGAAGCTCATGCTCACGGCACTCATCCAACTTACAGTTGGTCCGCTCGTTACGTGGGGTTTGCTCACATTAATGCAATTTCCAGTCGAAGTCATCCAAGTTTGTACATTAATCCAGACTCTGCCAACCGCCACTTCGCTTGGTCTCTTTGCTGTAAAATATGGTGGTAATGCCGAAGAATCATCCGAGCTCGTTACTATCTCAACGCTCTTCTCGGTCGTGACAATGCCTCTCATGGTGATGATATTAATAGTGTAAAATTAAACCGCTTATGGTAAAATTAAAGCAGTAATAAAGGAGTAAAATGGAACCAACTAAAAACCCAGCACCAGCACCAAACCCTGTGCCAACCCCAGCACCGGCTCCAGCTCCAACGCCTGCGCCATCCCCGGCTCCGGCTGCTCCGCGCCCGGCTCCGTCTATTCAGCCGGCTCCAGTTAAAATGTCTGCTCCATCTGGTCAAAGCACCACTGCTAACCACCAGGGCACTGCAATTGCTCGTCCAGCCACTCCTACTGCTCCTGCTCCTGCACCAGTGGCCCCAACTCCTGTACCTGCACCAGTGGCTCCAACGCCTGCTCCTGCACCAGTGGCCCCAACTCCTGTACCTGCACCAGTGGCGCCTGCTTCGCGCCCGGCCCCTACTCCTGCCCCAGTAGCACTTGCACCAGCACCAGAGCCAACTCCAGCACCAGAGCCAGATCCAATTGAAGATACTTCACCTTCAACTTCGGAAGCCATCGAAGAAGCTCTTGTCGAAACAGAAACCGGTACTAACTCTAGTACTACGGTTACTTCAGACGTTCCACTTGAATCTCCAACCGAGCCAATCGCCCCGAAAAAACGCAAAGGCCAACTTCCGCTCTTAATTGGCATCATCATTTTAGTGGCTGCTTCTGTCTTCGGTGTCCTCTATGCCCTCGGGATTATCAGTTTTGGGGCTCCAGCACCAGAACCATCAAAGGAAGCCACTGGCCCAACGGCAGCGATTTTTCAAGATGTTTGTGCCAATCGCAATATGCATTATGAAGAAATGACTGAAGAAGATGGCCTCTATATCCCTTACAGAGCCGTCTTTGATGATGATACGGCTAGCATCCATCATTGTGTTACTTCCGAGGAAACCATTGGCGAGGAACCAAGCGAAGGCAGTACCGAAGAGATCATCACTATCTTCTTTAATGGTAACTACAGCGAGTTTGACGATACTAAAAGAAACGACGTCATCGGTAGCTATCGGGATGCCTACAACAAAGGGAACGGCAACGTGACGATTCTTGAAGATGGCACCGATTTATTCAAAACCATCTCTGTTACTGGCCCAACCTACACTTATATTGTGGTCTACAAAAACTCCTACACCTACATGAGAATTAACCAAATCGACAATGGCGAGAGCATCTTAAAGGATCTCCAGTATCCATCTCGTGGCCTTGCTACTATCGATAAAATCGAGAAAACCGCCGCTGACGCTGAAACCGACGCCCTTATGACTAATGAACTTAACATTTATAAAAGCAAGTTTGAAACATTCATTTCTACTAACCAAAAACTCCCAAATATCTCTGGCGAATCGCAGCTCGAGATTTCTGAAACCGGCACTACCGACCTCGACATTTTCTACCATGACTATCTGTTTGATATCAAGAACCAAGCCGGTGAACGTTATGCCTTCCAGGCTTCTGCTAAAGCCGACGAGACGCTTGCCTTAACCAAAGCCGTTACTGTTCACTATAAATCTAAATGTAACGCCGAAACTGGCAAGCTTGAGTCATTTGAAAGCGATATTGCCTATGCACTCACCTATATTTCTGCCAGCGGCGAACATTATCTTTGTGTATCAAATAAATAAGGAGGACTATGGAGAGAATTATTCCAAAACTAGAGCCACTACCAAAAGAGGAAACTCCCGCTCCATTAGCCATCCCAAAACGTGAAAAACCAGCCGAAAAACCGGAGGAAACCCCGGCGGTCGAAACTCCTACCGAAACTAAGCCAACCGAACAAGAAATCAGCGCCGAAGCCCGCGCTGAGGCCCTCATCATGTCTCATACGAGCAAAACTAAGCCAAAAACTAGATCAAAAGGCCCACTAGCGATTATTTGTGTTCTAGCCGGTTTGGCAATTGCCGCTGCCATTCTCTTTGCCTCTGGCGTGTTTAATTTTGATTCCATGAAACCACAAGCTGAAACGAAATTTCCAAATACAGCCACAGCTATGAAATTTTGCAAAGCTAAAGGATATGATTTTAAGCGTTTATACGACGACGAAGATGCCTCTCCATTTATTGGTGGCGAAGAAATCAGCGAATATGTCAGCGGGCAATGGTCCTGTTCTATGACCGATCGCACCGAAGAGAACGACGACGATGCTCCAATTTTTGACTTCATCTACATGGCCCTAAATGACGATTATGAAAACATCGAAGCCTTAAAAGAAGTACTCGCGCCACTCGCTGAATACCAAGATGTGAAGAAAAACACCGACGAATACTTCCTATCCATCGCGAGAAGTACCGCTCCATACATTTATCTTGCCGCCTACAAGCAGGCCGTCGTTGAAATCTACGCCGACGACGAAGAAACTGCCGAGACTGTTCTCAGGGAACTAAACTTCCCAAACTATAAGTAGTTTTTCTCTCTAATCCTTTTCTTGTGCTATAATTAAAAGATATAAATAAAGGGAAAGGATAAAGAATGAAAGATTCCGACAATCTAGAAAAAATGCGTCACACGCTGAGCCACATTCTTGCGGCCGCAGTTCAGGAGCTTTATCCGACAGCCACATTTGGCATTGGCCCTGCGATTGATACCGGTTTCTACTATGATATCGACTTTGGTAAGACTAAAATTTCTGATGCCGACCTCGAGAAAATCGAGAAAAAGATGCGCGGCATTGTCTCACGCAAGCTTCCAATGGAAAAGCGTGTTGTTCCTAAGATGGAAGCACTTAACTGGGCTCGTGACCACAAGCAAAAGTACAAAATTGAGTTGATTGAAGACCTTCCAGAAGGCTCTGAAATCTCCTTCTATGACATGGGCGATCTCTTTACTGATCTTTGCAAAGGTCCACATGTCAAAGACACTGGCGAAGTTGGTGCCTTTAAACTTATCCGCGTCGCTGGCGCCTACTGGCGTGGCGATGAGAAGAGGGAAATGCTTACCCGCATCTACGGTGTCGCTTTCGCCACTGAAGCCGAACTCGATGAATACTTGAAGCGCCAAGAAGAAGCTAAGGCGCGTGACCACCGTAAACTCGGTAAAGAACTCGACCTCTTCTGCTTCTCCGACCTCGTTGGTGCCGGTCTTCCACTCTTTACCCCACGTGGTACTGAGCTTCGTGAACTCATGGCCAACTATTCGCTTAGCCTCCGCGGTCGTGAAGGTTTTAAGAAGGTTTGGACTCCACATATTACCAAGACCGACCTCTATAAGACTTCCGGTCACTATGCTAAATTCGGCGATGAGCTCTTCATGGTTCACTCCCAAGTGAACGGTGAAGATTTCGCTATGAAACCAATGAACTGCCCTCACCACGCGCAGATTTTTGCTTCACGTCCACGCACCTATAAAGAGATGCCAGTCCGCTACATGGAAGCAACTACTGACTACCGCGACGAAAAGACCGGTGAGCTTGGTGGTCTCTCTCGTGTTCGCTCACTTACCCAGGACGATTCACACGTCTTCTGTCGTAACGACCAGATTAAAGATGAAGTGAAGCGCCTCGTAGCTATCGTGAAGGAACTCTATAGTACCATGGGCATGCAGAAGCTTCGTGCTCGCCTCAGCTACCGCTCAGATGAAGATAAATACCTTGGCGACAAAGCCCTTTGGGAAATGGCACAAAGCCAAATCAAACAAGCCGCTATCGATAATGGCCTCGATTACTTCGAACAAGAGGGCGAAGCTGCCTTCTATGGTCCAAAGATCGACTTCATGGCTGAAGATGCCATTGGTCGTGAGCATCAACTTGCTACGATTCAGCTCGATTTCGTCCAACCAGAGCGTTTTGGCCTCGAATTCACCAATGCTAAAGGCGAAAAAGAACGTCCAGTCATGATTCACCACGCTACGCTTGGTTCGATTGAACGTTTCCTCTCGGTCTTTATTGAGCATACTGGCGGCTGGTTCCCATTCTGGTGCGCCCCAGAACAAGTTCGTATCGTCACGGTTAATAATACGGTTTCAAAGTACGTTGATGAAATTAAAGAGATCCTGGACGGCATCGTCCTTGACAAACCATTAAAGTACAACGAACTTCGCTATACGATTGATGATTCGTCTGATTCACTAGGGAAGAAGATTAAGCGTGCCACTGACTTCAAGATTCCAGCTGTTCTCGTCGTCGGTCCAAAGGATGCCGAAGAAAAAGTCGTTTCCATCCGCCTCCGCGACAAAGAAGAAAAAGTAAAACTATCAAAGCTCGCCACCTTCCTGAAGGACCTGAAATAAGCATGGCGACTCGAAGCAGCATTTTTCTGCGGCTCTTGCGACCAACGGGGAGCAAATGAGCGAGGAGCCCCGTAACGACGGGCGCGACGAAGCGTCCGCAGAAAAATACTGTTCGAGTCCTTGTATTGTGATTTTGGGTCCTACAGGCTCAGGCAAAACTGGTGTTAGTATCAAAATCGCGAAAGCCATCGGCGGCGAGATTATCTCCGCCGATTCTCGCGCGATCTACAAAGGTATGGACATCGGCACCGCCAAACCAACTAGGGAAGAGATGGACGGTGTTCCGCATTTTGGTCTTGATCTCGTAAATCCCGACGAACGCTTCACGGTCGCCGATTGGAAGACCTATGCTGAGGCTAAAATCAAAGAAATTCGTGCCCGAAATCACGTTCCAATGGTTGTTGGTGGCACTGGATTATACATTGACGCCCTCATTTACGACTATCATTTCAAAGGCCCAACCGGCCAGAAAATCGGTGACTTTGAACAAAAAAGTTGTTCAGACAGAACAGAGGTGAAAGGCAATTTTCTCATTATTGGCATTAAATGGCCAACAGAGGTACTGCGCGAAAGATTAAAACTACGCATCGACCAAATGTTTTCCGAAGATCTCTACCGTGAAACCAGGGAACTAGTCGAAAAATATGGGTTTAACTGTGGTGCGATGAAGAGTGATATCTATGAATACGCCTGGAAGTATCTGAGCGGCGAACTCACACTCGAAAAGGCCAAAGAACTATGTTTTTATGAAGACTACCATTTGGCCAAACGCCAACTCACGTGGTTTAAACGAAATGCCGACATTAAGTGGTTAGAACTTGAACACATTTATCCTTTTGTGCTAAAATATATTGTAGGATGAGTAAAGAAAATAACACGCCAATAGAAAAATTATTTGGTTCGAAGACTCGTGCCAAACTTTTAAAGCTCTTTTTCGAGAATCCAGAGAAATCATTTTACGTTCGCGAGATGACTCGTGTCATCGAAGAACAGATTAATTCTGTCCGTCGCGAGCTTCTAAACCTCGAAAGTATCGGCATTATCAAAAATGAAACTTTTGATAATAAAGTTTATTATTCTGCTAACAGCAAGCACCCATTCTATCGCCCGCTCATCGACATTTTCGCGAAAAAAATTGATACAACGCGCGAAAAAGATGTACACGCTACCACGTGGGAAGAGTACTGCCGTCCAGTTAAGAATTATTTGAAAGGCCTTATTGTCACGAATCGTCTGCCGGGCCAGGATGGTGTCGACCTGCTTATTATTGGCAATGACAAAACCAAAAAGCTCACCCGCTGGGCCGAAGTCGTTGAAAAGAAGCAGGGCAAACCAATTAACTATGTTATTATGTCGCTCGAAGACTTCACCTATCGTCGCAGCGTTCGCGACCGTTTCTTAGACGATATCTTCGAAATGGAAATCTCAGAAATTTACGATCCAGAAAAAATCATAAAATAAAAGGAGCTATATGTTCGATATCGAAAGCAAATCCCAGGACGAAATCATCCTCACGACCAAAAAGACTACTATCAAAATCAATATCACCGAATCTATCATCGACGCTAACCTATCAGTTGGCAAAATCGCTGGTCCAGGCGAATTCGAAATTGGTGACGCCACGATTCGTGGCATTGCAACTCCAAGTGGCAAAACGATTTACGATGTCGAAATCGGTGGTGTCCATGTTGGTATCACTGGCGGCATCGAAGAATGTCTTGATGATATCGTCGCTGACGTCCTCTGTACTTCATCCATCCGCGCCATTCGCGAAATCGAACCAAAGCTTGTCGTCTCGATGGGTAACGTCGATGCGATGGTCTCCGAACTAAAACTCTCCGCTCGTTCCGAAAAGAAACTAAAAATCAAATCTCTCGACTCGCTCCCAACCACTAAAGAAGTAGTGGTGCTAAGCTAATGGAATTCGACTTTCTCGGCTTAGTTATTGTTATAGCCGTAGTCGTGATTTCTATTTCTCTTCACGAATTAGCGCACGGGCTTGTTGCTTATTGGTTAGGTGATAATACCGCAAAAGACGCTGGCCGCCTCACCTTAAACCCCATTAAAAATATCGATCCATACATGTCGATTATCGTACCAGTCATCTTGTATTTGTTAAAAGCTCCGGTCTTTGGTGGCGCCAAACCCGTGCCGGTTAACTCTACCAATCTCAAATGGCGCGAGTGGGGAATGGCACTGGTGGCTCTAGCTGGTCCGTTCACGAATTTCTTACTTGCTTTCATCTTCTTCCTAATCGGCCATTTTACTGGTTGGGTATATGGTGCCGGTGGTGAAATCGCTGAAATCATCTTTACTCAATTCATTTTCACTAATCTCGGTTTTATGATTTTTAATCTTATTCCAATTCCACCGCTGGATGGTTCGCGCGTGCTTTATGCTATTGCACCAGATAGTATTCGTCGCCTCATGATGAATCTAGAAGGAGCTACTGGTATTATGATTGTCTATCTTCTAATCTTTCTCTTTGGCCAATTCTTCTCTCAGCTAATGATTGATGGCATGAACGCTGTTCTGCACTTCTTCTATTTTGTGATTGGGATGTAATATGCTATAATTAGATTAGCCCTACCGGCAGCATGATTTTCCTGAATAATCATGTTATAGGGATTTCGTGGCTTACACCCGTGGGTGTATCGCATAAGATTTTACCCACCTTGTATATATTACGGGGAAAACAGGCCGGCAGGGCTTTAAAGACAAACGGTGGGACATGAAACAAAGAATTCGCGTTGTTGGTATTATTAGAAATGAGGACGGTATCCTCATCTTGAAACGAAACCTGGGTAGAAGTGACACCCCGGTTTTTTGGGAACTTCCCACCGGTAAGATTAAATTTGGCGAGCAACCCGAAGAGGCTATTGTCCGCTCGCTTGAAGAATACACTGGTCTTCACGCTACATCGGTCAAGATTAAAGATGTTATTACGTTTCTGGCCCTCGAAGATTCCAGCCGCTTGAGCAACTTATATATAATATATGATGTTAATATATCGGGCGACACCAAACCGATTCCAAAGGATCGCTATGTTGCTTATAAATATATTAAAGATTTTTCATCCGCTGGCGTTCGTTTAAACGAAGCGAGCACATCTGTTTTCGAAATTATCGAAGGTCGTATAACGTCAGACCGCATTTCGGCTCGCGACACAGCGAGCTCTATCGCTATCTTTGTTGATGGTGCCTCACGTGGTAATCCGGGCCCATCCGGCACGGGCTACAGAGTGGTCGGCACCGATGGTCATACGATTGAACAGGGCGGGGCATTCATTGGTTTCGCCACTTCTCGCGTCGCCGAATACTTTGCTATGAAAGACGGTATCGAAAAAGCCATCGAGAAAGGTTACAAAAGTGTTCGTTTCTTCTCGGATAGTTTGATGGTTGTAAATCAATTGAACGGTATTTTTACAATTAAGAATCCAGACATCATTCCAATCTACAACGACATCCAAAAATTACTCGAGAATTTTGATAGTGTTTCTTTTACGCACATTCCGCGTTCCGAAAACACCATTGCTGATGGCGAAGCTAATCGCGCCATTGATGATTTAGTTAAACACTAGTATTTTTTTAATAAATGTGGTATAATACACGGGAGCCTGAAAGATGGTCGCTTTTTATTAAGAGGAAAGTCCGGGCAACATAGAGCAAGGTAGTCGCTAACAGCGACCGTCCGCAAGGATAGGGAAAGTACCACAGAAACTTATACCGCCTGTAAAAGGGTAAGGGTGAAAAGAGTGAGGTAAGAGCTCACAACGTGTCGTAGCGATATGTCACGGAGGCAAACCCTACCTGTTGCAAGGAGTGCTACAAAACCCCTGCTCGGGGATGCACGTTCACCGCTAGAGTGTTATAGCAATGTAACGCCAAGATAGATGGTCATCGGCTATATATAATATATATGGTTACAGAACCCGGCTTAATGACGGCTCATTATCAAAAAACCACCCCTTAAGGGTGGCTTTTTGTAGGCGCGATTGAAAAAACATAGTCGGTTTATTATAATAAAACATATACAATAACTATGATAAGACTAATAAACTTAACTAAAAAATACGGCGATAAGCTTATAATAAACAAAGCCAATATCTCTATTTCGGACGCTTCATTTGCTGTTCTATGGGGGAAGAGTGGCTCTGGGAAAACTACGGTTTTAAATTTGATTGGCGGTCTAGAAAAACCAACCGAAGGTGAAATTGTGGTGAATAAAAAGAATATCGATAAACTATCTGAAAAAGAGCTCGTACAATATAGGCGCGAATCGGTTGGTATAATTTTTCAAGACGCATATCTTCAGCCACAATTATCAATTTCAGATAATATTATGTTGCCTGGGATTTTTAGTGGGCTTCCCAGAGAAAAACGTATAAAAAGAATGTCTATTTTGGCTGAAAAATTTGGTATAACTAGTGAACTTAATTCTTTGCCAAAAGAAGTCTCTGGCGGGCAAGCAGAGCGTGCTTGTATAATAAGAGCAATTTTTCTTGGGCCGAATATTATTCTTGCAGATGAACCGACCAATAATCTTGATGACAGTAATTCAAAAATAGTTCTAGACACACTTGATATTCTCAGAAAACAGATGGGCATTACAATTGTAATGTCAACGCACGATAAAAATGCCATAAGATATGCCACCCAGATATTTAATATATCGGAGGGTGTTATAAATGAAATTCCGAGCGAGAAGATCGCTACTTTTCGTAATTCAGGAGAAAACAATGGGAGTTAGGGAACTAGTAAAGTTATCCCATACTAATATATCAGCTCACCGTAGCAAAACTATATCGGTCATATTAACCATAAGTATAATCATTTGTATACCAATCACCATAGCATTTGTTAATGCTGGCAGTCAAAACGTAACTATCAAATATTCTGATGATGAAAATAACGATCAGATATATTTAGCATGCTTATACGAAGATGGACAAGATGTCGTGATTAAACGTGCAGATAAGTATCGTGGCAAAATTGTTTCATATAAAAAAGAGCGCTATGAAACAAATAAACACTTAAATTTCGAACCAAGTTCATTGGTAATATTTGATAATTTTGATGAGGCGATTGGTTTTTATCTTAAAAACGATGAAGATGAGTTTAAATACAATCCGAAAAAATTTCACATCGCAGAAATTATTAGTGATCGTATAGGTATTTATGAAGAATATAAAAAAAGAGACGCAGAATTAATCCGACCTGTCATTATTATTTCCTTGATAACGTCATCATTGATTGCGGCGTTTACGCTTGCCCATATTATTTCTCAAGATTCTAAGCTCTTTACATTATACAAAACGCTTGGCGCAACAAATGGTCAAATTGTATTAATTTATTTTCTCTACATCTTAGAATTATATGCTTGTATAATAATTATATCGACTGCACTATCCGTATTACTGTCATTAATGATATCAGCAATTGAATGGAATAATATGTCAAGTATGTTAAGTAACGCATACCCAAATTCTGACAAATATCCACCGATACTGATTGGAGTTAATTATTGGTATCCGACAATAGTGGGTCTCACATTATTATCGGCACCAGTATCATTTTTACTATGTATCGACCAGTTTAGCTCGAAAAAAATCGCTTTGAGGTTGAAAGGGGAATAAGTGAAAACTTTCGATTTATTAAAAATCGCGATAGGAAAAATTGGGACCCATAGAAAAAAGTCTATATATTTACTACTGTCAGTTAGCATCATATTTATTTTGTCCTTCTGCATCAATTATCTTTTTCTAGGCTATAAACAAAAATATATACAATATGCAGAGTCAGCAACTGATGGTGAAGTAATCATACTTGCCGAGTATTGCCTGGAGGACTGCGAGAATAATCTAGAATATGTAAAAAATGATATCGCCAAATATAACGGAAGATTTATAAACACTAGCCTCCCGGCGGGATACATCTCGCTGTCCCAAGAGCTAATCAAGAAAATAGCAAATGATAAAAGTAATATAACAATACATGAAGACGAGACGCCAATACTAGTTTCGACTTCTTGGGCGGAATACAAATTTGGGATTAGTGTTCCTGTAAAGTTTAGGAATATTGAAGAGAGAATGACCTCATACATAAACTATAGAAATAGCATAATTGGAAAACACTTTATTAATGATGACGGAAAAAAATATGTAATTGTTGGTCTTTCGCCGGCCGGGTATCATCTATCTAATTTGTCATTTAAAGAGTTATCTAGTAGTAGTGCTGGATTGTTGGATCCAATCTTGGAAGCGGTACAACTATCTAGTGGTGTAACTATGGTTGCTAGTAGTGATGCACAAAATGGTTCAGACAGTAATAATGCGCCAAACGAGATAGGAGTAGGAATTGCGATTTTTACATTTTCAAATAAAACAGATGCGTTGGCCTATCTAAATGGTGGTGAAGGAAAGTTTTCTAATGTCGGATTAAGCAATAAAAAATATACTGTCAGTACTATCGCTGGGCCAAACCCAGAAGCACTGTACTCGCTAGATTGTTTTGAAGCTATAGTTGATGCTATATGTATTGTCTTATCCATCATGGGCGCGATAATTGTCATTCTTGCGTCGCTTCGTATTATCGAGCAAGAGATGCCGACTATTGAACTGTACCGTAGTGTTGGTGCATCAAAAAAACAAATTCGGTTGATTTATCTAGTTTATTTTACCGCCATTGCATTATGTTCATTATTTTTATCACTAATCGCTGCATTTATAATAGCCATCATTTATTCCGTATCCAATCAAGAAATATTAGAAGCTTTATTTACCACAGCATTCAGTTTAAAAGAAACGGGTTTTGTATTGATTGCCGGAATAAACCATATGACCGTCGTTATCGCTATTATACTTTTATCTTCCGCACCGCTCTGCGTTACGATTAATAGAAAACGTTTACATTAAAAAAGATTCGACCATCGTAGACGAATCTTTTTTATTACATTATTTGTTCGCTTTAGCTTTTGGGGCTTCGACTAAGCCTTTTTTCTTCAAAGTACGAAGAGCTGAAGTTGAAACATTGCATTTAATCTTTTGGCCGTTAATTACAAGCGTACGCTTCGAGACATTCGGCTTAAATACCTTGCGAGTATGTCTCTGGGAGAACGAAACATTATGGCCGTACATCTTACCTTTACCGGTGACTTCACAAATTGCCATCTTATTTCTCCTTCACAGTATTAACGATTGCTTTGAATGCATCAGGATTGTTCACGGCGAGATCAGCGAGCACCTTGCGGTCGAGATTGATGTTCTTAGCTTTCATACCAGCAATCAGTTGCGAGTAGGAAACACCAAGTTCGCGTGAAGCATTGTTGATGCGGGTAATCCAGATTGCTCTTAAATCACGCTTGCGATTACGACGATCGCGGTAGCTATAGCGAAGAGCCTTGATTACACCTTGTTTACCTAAGCGAAAGCTACGGGTGCGAGCATGTTGCATCCCCTTTGCAGCTTTCAAAATTTTCTTATGTTTGGCCATTGCGGCCACGCCACGTTTTACTCTCATAATTAAACTCCTAATGCAGTCTTAACGTTTTTCTTAATTTTGCCGTTAATTGCAGCAGAAGTTTTCATGTTGCGCTTTCTGGCTTTTGATTTTTTTGCGAGAATGTGATTCCCGAAGGCACGCTCACGAGTAATCTTACCGGAACCGGTAATTTTAATGCGCTTAGCGGTACCTTTATGCGTTTTTAACTTTGGCATAGGTTTTCCTTTAGTTTATAGTTAATATTTTGTGCAGACGAATCTGCTAAATGTACAACCAGGGAACCGTGGAAGTAGGAAATTACTTCTTCCGTATTCCGACTGATAGATTACGTCCGTTAAATTGTGCTTTACCTTCAATTACGATGTCATCACCGATGAGCCCAAGAATCTTATCAAGTAAATCTTGACCAATTTCTTTGTGAGCCATCTCACGACCACGGAATATCACCATGATCTTGACGCGATCACCACCATCGAGGAATTCGCGCATTTTGCGGACCTTGATGTTAAGATCGTTCTCTGAAATCTTGAGGCCAATCTTCATTTGCTTCAGCTCGGATTGCTTTTCACGAGCCTTCTTACGATTTTTGGCTTCTTCTTTCATCTTTTGATATTGGAATTTACCCCAATCAATGATTTTAACGACCGGAGGGTTGGCGTTAGCAGCGATTTCTACTAAATCCACTCCCTGTTCCTTCGCGAGAAGTTGCGCTTCACGACTAGACATAATGCCCAGTTGCTCCCCGCTTGAACCAATGACACGGACCTCAGGATAACGAATTTCTCCATTGAGGCGGGTGTGCGAATTGTTTTTGATAGTAGTCCTTTCTTCTCTTGAATTAACCTGTTTAACATTATATCAAAATTCCCTCTATATTACAAGAGGGAATTAGTGAAATTCTAGAGAGAATTATTTCTCGTCTTTTTTGGCTTCTTTTTTGGCTTCCTTTTTCTCAGCCTTGGCTGGAGCTTTGCCAATGGTTTGCTCAAACTTGACGAAGTTGAGTACGAGCATTGCTACACCAAAGATAAGGTAAAGCCATGCGCCAACACCTGGATGGGCAAAACCCGAGCCCTTAGCGAAACAGACAATCATACCAACAACACCAAAGAATACTACAACACTTGGTACGGCGATATTGATAATCTTTTCAACCTTGGTAGCTAGTTTAAGCTTCAAGATACCAAGACCTCTCAAGATGTCAAGTACATACCATGCTAGTGCTGCAAGCACAGAAATCAATGTGAACACGCCAAGTACCGGTTCGCCGAAAATATTAGCCGAATATGATCCAAAGAGACCTAGCGAAACAGCAAACCATGGCAAAAATAGCATGATAAATGCCAAAAAGCTACATCCAGCTTGAATTAACGTTTTTAGTTTCATATAACTCCTTTTATTAATTAACTTAATTTTAGTATTTTTTTAAGGAAAATTCAAGCATAAATATTACCGTTTTCGAAACGAAAGTGCTTCCGCAATGTGGCTACTCTTTATAATATCCGAGCCCTCCAAATCGGCAATTGTTTGTGCAACTTTGATCGTTTTAAAGTATGACCGAGCCGACAAATTCATCGTCCTAGAAGCCGACTGTAGCAACTTTTCGGCGGCCGGCTCTAGCTTCAATATCGTTGCAACTTGGTAGGACGAAAGCGCACTATTATAGACGCCTGCCCGCCCATATCTCGCCGTCTGACGTGATATTGCCTCTGTTATAGTATTTTTTACAACAATATGCTCACCCGTTTCGAGCTTGTCTCGCGCCATTAGGTCCCGGTTCTCGACCCGTTCGACCGTAATATTCATGTCGATTCGATCAAGTAGCGGCCCGGACAGTTTCTTGTGATAATTCTGAATCTGTTGTTCCGAACATTTGCATTCATGCGTTTTGTCGCCGAGGTACCCACACGGGCAGGGATTCATCGTGGCGATCAGCATGAAATCCGCTGGGTAAACGCACTTACCACCGGCCCGCGAAATCGTAATCACTTTATCTTCGAGTGGCTGCCGGAGTGTTTCGAGAATCGAACGGGGAAATTCTGGCAGTTCATCTAAGAACAACACGCCCTTATGCGCCAGCGAAATCTCTCCCGGCATCGCATTCGCCCCACCGCCCACAATCGACACCGCGCTCGCCGTATGATGCGGGCTCCGAAACGGCCGCTTCATCATAATCTTGCTACTATTTAACCCCGCAATCGAATAAATCTTCGTGACTTCAAGCATCTCCTCCGGCTTCAGTTCCGGCAGCAGGTTCGCCGCGACCTTCGCAAGCATCGTTTTACCGGCTCCTGGCGGACCGGAGATCAGCAAATTATGGTGTCCAGCGACGGCAATTTCAATCGCCCTTTTTGCGAGCTCCTGCCCGCGCACGTGGTCCAGAATCTCACTATCCGCCCCATCTGACTCTGTTTTTGTAATTTTTACATCTAAATTTGTCGGGAAATTCTGCTGACTCGTCACGAGGGAAACAAAGAGTTCCTTAAGCGTCGTCACGCCATAAACCGTGACATCTCTTACCAGTGCCGCCTGCGACAGGTTCTTTATCGGCACATAAACCTCCCTAATTCCGGCTAATTTCGCCGTTTCGACGATATTTATGATACCTTTCACCGGCCGAAGCGTCCCATCCAGCGATAATTCGCCCACAAATAACTTGTTTTTCGTGTCAGCAAGTAAAAGCTGCCGAGAAAGCACCAAAATTGTGAGTGCAATTGGTAGATCCAAATACGATCCGTCCTTCAAAATGTCGGCCGGGGCTAAATTTATCGTGATTTTTCTGTCCGGAAATGAAAAGCCAGAATTTATAATTGCACTTTTCACGCGTTCTTTGGCTTCGTTGATGGTCTTGTTTGCCATGCCCACAATATTTAGTGCCGGCAGGCCACGATTTATGTCGCCCTCCACGTCCACGAGCTTGCCATCAAAGCCACATGGCACGACTGAATGTATTTTGCTAATCATGTTTTCGGCTTTTATTACAACACAAAAAATATTGCAACCCCCTACCAAATTTTTAAGCCTAGGCGTTTTCAAAAATACATTATTTATGCAGGCTCAGCCTGTGGAAAACTCTGCAAAAATAGTACAAAAATTGTTCAGAAAATCTATTGACATAAGCTTTTTTTCGCGATATTATAGAGGTAGCTTCTGAATAATAAATTTATTCAGAAGGTAAAAACAAAAATTTAGCCAAAATAACTCCACACTCTACACGAAGGCCGGTTTTCCTCGCAGTTACCGGCCTTTCTCTTTGCCTTGAAAAATGCTTATCCCTGTGATATAATGTAAATAGTTGGGGCTGACAAAGCTTAGACGGATCATTAACAGACATCAAGCGCGCCGATTAAATACCGTAAGTATTAATAAGTGCTAAAAACACGAAAACTGCGCATGTTATGTACATGCCAGCTTATGCCTAATATATTCTAGGCTGGTTTCGGGCGGAGGTTCCGTAAGTCCGGAATTATCATACGACGGAAATAAGGCTGTTTAAGTAGCGAAAAATAGTTCGAAAATTTAGCTATGGCGTTCGTCAGTTTTGTTTTCTGCAGCTCACGATTTATGCCAAGACGAAACAGGAAACTATGCACGTAGAATGATGTCCACGTGGTGACTCGGACCCGGAGGCAGTATCCGGCAGCTCCACCAACTTGAAATTTGCCCGCCAAAATCGGCGGCTTTTTTGTGCGAAAAAATTGCCAAAAATAAAAAATCGTACACGAACCACGCACGATCCATGCTTAAAAACGTGGCGCCAATTCGACCAAAAAATCACACACATTTGTTCATTGAGAATCGCTCACTTTTAACAACATGTAATTATTACAACACACGCCTCGCGCCGAAAATCCATTAAATCGTTGTAAATAATACAACAATAATAAAATATTTGTACAACAGGGGAATCATAGAGTAAATGTTGTGAATAAAACAACACTAAAACTGAATAAATATCTTGCATTTTTCATGGATCTGTGCTACTATGAAAACAGTCGAGATGACTAAAACAAAAACTAAAAATAAAAGGAAAAAATCATGAAAAGAAAACGCGCAAAACCTAAATCACCATAGCATTTGGCGGGCGAAAAGGTAATTTCTAGCCATAAATTACACCATTAGGAATTACCTAGAGCTCCGCCAAACGATTAGCCCCAGGTGACAGGGAATATCAAAAGCGTAGAGCGCATTAGTAAATCTTTCGTTAGTACCTTCCTTAAAAACAAAAACATAAACCAGAACG
>CAMHNK010000013.1 GCA_946186455.1 uncultured Candidatus Saccharibacteria bacterium | reverse complement strand
CGTGATTGCCAACTAATATGATGTTTTGGTTTTTGTCGCGTTCGGATAGATTTGCCAGTTCGTTTTGGTCTAATCCTGTAGCTGGATTGATTAAGAGAATTTTATCGATATAGTCATAAAGATGTGCGGTTGCACCAATTATGTATGCACCTAGGGAATAACCCATTACGTACATTTTTTTGTTTTGTATACCGATATTCTTTTCAATATAATCTAA
Source organism: uncultured Candidatus Saccharibacteria bacterium (assembly GCA_946186455.1). Lineage (GTDB taxonomy): Bacteria > Patescibacteriota > Saccharimonadia > Saccharimonadales > Saccharimonadaceae > Nanosyncoccus. The sequence goes on along the minus strand of CAMHNK010000013.1, from coordinate 21,263 downwards.
GACTTCAAATAAATTACGATAATGAAACCCCATTGGATTAGATGGATTACTCATGCGAACCACGGTTGCTTGATATTTTTCATTAACGCTTTCTGCAATGGTTTTATATTTATTCTGATAACCATCGAGCGAACCATCTATGCCTGGAATAATCAGAAATACGATATCGGAATTGCCAGAAATGACTGAGATATCTATGACTATTTCGTCATCGAAATAGGTTCCTTCTTGAATGTATTTAATCGTGGAATTCTTCATTATTATGGTACACCCGGAGGGATTCGAACCCACGACCCCTTGTTCCGAAGACAAGTGCTCTAATCCACTGAGCTACGGGTGCTTAACGAACTGGTACGCCCAGGAGGATTCGAACCTCTAGCCTTCAGCTCCGGAAGCTGACGCTCTATCCGGTTGAGCTATGGGCGCGTACCTTATATTATAACACTTTCTCTGTTATTCATAAAGCGTAGGCGTAGGGTGGGGGGTTGTGATTTACGTGTTCATGTGATTTTTTGTAGGGCATGCATTTAAGGAAATTATGGTCGTTTTTACATCAGTCGTGGCTTTTTATGGCGTTTTCTGTGGGTGTGATTAGTGGGACGATTCTTGCGCTCGTTTTTCGGATTAATTATTTTGCTTCCATGTGGTGGGTGACGGTGGTGGTTGGGCTGTTTTTATATGCGTTTATCCGGCCACGAGCATTCCTCATCGTGGTGATGTTTGTCGCGGGGATGATTCTGGCGTTCTTCCGTTCATCCAGTGAACTAACTGGCGAATACTATATCCGGCAGTTTTTTGATAAGACCGTGGTGGTGACGGGTGTAATTGACGGCGATCCAGAAACAGACGAAAAGGGGACGAAGATAAAGCTGAATGATTTGGTATTTGGCGAGAGTGGGGAAGTGAAACTGGCGGGGAGTTTATATATCTCGGCGTACAAGAATTACAAGTTGGCGCGGGGGGATGTAGTAACTTTGTTTGGAAAGCTCGCGGCGGGATTTGGAACTTATGCTGGGTATATGTATCGGCCGAATATTGTAAAACACCAAAGGCCAGAGCCAGGGGATTTGGTATTAAAGGTTCGGAATTGGTTTTCGGCGAGAATTAAGAAGTTAATTCCGGAGCCAGAAGTAAATCTTGGTATGAGTTATCTGCTTGGAATGAAATCGGGGCTACCGGATGATTTAAGTGAGAACTTAAGAATCGTAGGCTTGGTCCATATTGTGGTGGCATCGGGAGCGCATTTGTCGATCCTGGTGGAAATAGCGAAGAAGATTTTTGGGAAGATTTCGCGAATGGCGAGTTTAATCTTCTCGCTGATTTTTATTCTGTTTTTTATGGCGATGGTGGGGTGGACGCCGTCGATACTAAGGGCGGGAGTGATGGCGATACTCACGCTCGTCACGTGGTTTGTGGGGCGGAAGATTTCGCCGATTCGGATGATTATCACCGTAATGGCGGGAACACTTTTAATCAATCCGATGTTCGTGATTAATCTTGGGTGGCTACTTTCATTTGCTAGTTTCGGTGGAATTATGATCTTAGGACCGATACTCACAAGGTATTTTTACGGCGAGAAAAAGCCAGGTTTTATTGGAGAAACGGTGATTACGACGCTCTCGGCAACTTTAATGACACTACCGATTACACTTTATTATTACGGAACGATTTCTTTGATTTCGGTGGTAGCAAATCTGCTGATTCTGCCAACACTTTCATATGCGATGGGGCTGGTGTTTCTGGTGGGCGTAGTGTCTGGAATGCCGTTTATTGAGACAATGGTGGCGTTTGTGGCGGAAAAACTCTTAGAGTTTCACATTTTAGTGGTGAACTTTTTTGGCTCAATGGGGTATTTTTTAATCAAGATTCCGGAAGGACAGCCGTGGGTGTTTTTAATCTATTTAGTGATTGCCGTACCACTTTTAATTGGACATTTTAAACAAAAAATGGTAGAATTTAGGCAAGTTAAGTATTAATTTTTATTGGGAGAATTTATGTCAGGACACAGTAAATGGGCAACCACCAAGCGCCAAAAAGCTGTAGTTGATGCAAAGCGTGGAGCTTTGTTTACGAAGATTGGTAACCAGATTGCGATTGCGGCAAGAGCCGGTACTGATCCTGCGATGAACCCAAGCCTCGCAATGGTGCTTGAAAAAGCTCGTCTCGCGAATATGCCGAAGGCGAACATCGAGCGCGCAATTGCACGTGTGGCTGATAAGTCGGCAGCAGCGCTGATTGAAGAAGTTTACGAAGCCTACGGGCCTGGTGGGGTAGGTATTGTAATTGAAGTCGCGACGGACAACAAAAATCGTACAATGCCAGAGGTGCGCCACACGCTCGATAAGAATGGAGGTCGCATGGCGGAGCCGGGTAGTGTGATGTTCCAATTTACGCGTAAGGGTGTGATTGAAATCTCTGAAAAAGGCGAGGATGCATTGATGGCAGCACTTGATGCCGGTGCGGAAGATGCGGTTGAAGAAGATGATTACATGGTAATTTACACTGCAGCTTCAGATCTCATGAAGGTGCGTGCTGGTCTCGTGGATGCTGGCCTTACGGTCACTTCGGCAGAACTCCAATATGTACCGAATTCTTACGTGCCAGTGGAAGGCGAAAATGCCGAGAAATTAGAGAAGTTGCTTGGGGCGATTGACGATCTTGACGATGTGACGAACGTCTACACAAACGCCGAATAATATGATATAATAATCTGCGGAAAGGTGGCCGAGTGGTTGAAGGCACTGGTCTTGAAAACCAGAGACGGAAACGTCCGCAGGTTCGAATCCTGTCCTTTCCGCCATTTTAATATTTAAAGAGATAGATTTATGGCAAGAAAAATTACTTTAAAGCCGGTTGCTAAGCAAAATCGCAATAACAACCACAAGCACAGCGACAAGCGTAAACACCCACGCTTAAAGAATGGTCGTTAAGATAAGCCCAGGAGGGCTTATTTTTATCTTAAAAAAGCGCCGCGAGTTGCGGCGCAAGGGGGTTAACCTTCAAAGGTCCAATAGGCCGGAAAGCTTTCGTTAAAGCCAGGCTTTTTGAATGTGACTTTCCAGCCAGCTTCTTTAAAGGTAGGCTCAAAGTCGAGCCAGTGGTTTTTGAAGAAATCGTCTCGTTCAATAGTTTTGCCGTTGCTTTTCATGATGGCAGTGGCTTCCTCGATAACCTCGTTTTGTTCTATAACTATACGAATGGGAGGCTCCGAACTGCCTTTAATCAGAAGACGGTTAACGGCAAAGATGATTTCTTCGGGAATACTCTTTTGGTGCATCTCTCTAACTTGCTTTGGTGTAAGGGGAGTTACCGGATTATAATGTTCGTACTTCGGTATTGTCATGGACATTTAACCTCCTTTAATAGAGTATCTTTTAATATTATGGCACAAACTACTAATAAAGTCAATTCTATATCTAGACAAATTCAGTATTTTATGATATAATAATAGAATGTCGCCGGTGAGGTGGTAAATATTTTTGGGGGTGAACCTTTCATGAAAGCATGTATGGTAAAGTTGGGTATTTTTGTAGCGATGGTAGTGCTACTGTTTGGTCTGACAACCTTCGGGCTTTCGGCCTCGGCAGACTACAGTAGTCCAAAGGATGACATTTATCTTACGCTTGTAAACAAGGATCATCGGCTGCCGGTCGGTTGGGAAGACAAGATTGAGCTTGAGACAGCCTACAATTTCCAGGGTGAAGAGTTTCAGGTGGAAAGAGAAACACTGAGACATTTCGAATCACTTCGTGATGACCTGCTCCTCCAGGGTATCGACATCGAACTCGATAGTACCTATCGTACGATTGATGGGCAAATCGATGTTTGGGAGTGGTTTAGAAATGAAGGCTATTCGGATGATTATTGCTTCTCACATCTTGCAATTCCGGGTTTTTCGGAACATCACACTGGACTCGCTATCGACATTGGAATTATTAAAGACGGTGTTTTTATTAATGACAATGATGAAATGATTGCCGAAAGAGAAATCTTTGCAAAGATTCACGAACGCCTGGCCGACCATGGATTTATTCTGAGATATCCGCCGGATAGGGAAAATTCGACCGGATATTCTTATGAACCATGGCACTTCCGCTATGTGGGCGAAGAACACGCAAAATTCATGACTGAATTTGGCATGACGCTCGAAGAATATCTGGAAATGTTACCAGCATGAACCTTTAGTCCGCTTAATTTAAGCGGACTTTTTCTTGCTGTGCTCGTGGTGATGATGTTCGTGATGGGTGTGGCCGCGCAGGCCATACTGCTTAGAGATTGGATCTTTGAAAAAGAGAACGCTTGGTGGAAAGAAGGTAAAGGAAAGATAAATCACGATATCGATGACGAGCAAAAAAATTGATGCGATAACACAAAAGGTCGGCAAAGGGTAATAATAGTTAATAAAATGGAAGAAAACGAGTTCTGAGCAAAAGATAGTAATGCAAAAACAAATAATATCAACAACAAGAATGGATTTTTTAGTGAAAGCAGTGTAAAGATAAAAGAGCGCTGGAATCATCACTATGATGACGGATAAGCAAAGAGTTAGTCCGACGAGTAATCTATCATTCCAACCATAGCGAAAACCAAGAATAATAGCCCAAATAAAAGTCGGGGTCATGGCGATTTTGATATGTTCCCAGACGCTTTCGTTGACAGCAGCAAAGAGGGCTACGAATTTATTGTGATGGCTAAATTCATAAAGAAAATGAAGAAGGGTGCCGGTAAGAATAATACTGATAATACCAAGATACATCATGCTTATATTTTAACACAAAAAAGCAAGCTTTTTGATTGCTCGCTTCCTTAAATGGTAGGGCAGGTTGGAATCGAACCAGCATTGTATCCTTAGAGGGGATATGTCCTATCCGTTGAACGACTGCCCCGCCGTCTTTATATTATACCTTATTTTTCTGGTTTTCTCAACTTGTAATAGATAGATGGAGCGAAACGAATTGGTGCAAGGGCGGTCTGAGCGGCCTCTTCCATCTTGACGAGATTATTAGTCTTAAAGACTTTTTTTAGAGTTTTGCTGCGGAAATTGGAAACGGAAAGCACACGTTCGCGCTTGAAACCGGTTTTATTAAAGATTTCTTCAACGTATTTTGGATGGTAGTTATAGAAACCATCGGCAGAGATTTCTTTGTAATTAGCAACTTCTTTACTAAATGGATTTACTTTGGAACGGAAAGTGACATAGCGAACCATTTTTGGCAGAGTGCGCTTGTTGGCAACTTCAATCACAGCGACACCACCTGGCTTTAGAACGCGATAAAGTTCGGCAATCGCTTTTGGCATGTCTTTTAGGTGATGAGTTACGCGGATCATCATGAGGCCATCAAGCTCGTTGTCTTTAAACGGAAGTTTGTAAATATCGCCAGCTTTGGTTTCAATCTTGTCGCCATAGATTTCTTTGGCTTGAGCGAGTTCAGTTTTGGAATAATCGAAAATGTAAACCTTGCGCGCACGCTTCAAATATTCGTTGGCGAGACGGCCGTAGCCACCGCCGATGTCGGCAAACTTTTCCATGCGCTTTGGGAGCAGACGACGAATCGCCATGCGATCGGCTTGGTCTTCGTATTCGCGATCAACATTTTCCCAGAATTCTTTTTTGTAGTCGTAACCATTATAGTCAGAAATAACTTTTTCACTCATATATATTATTATACCATAATTAAATGACGCGGGAAATTTCGGAGAGAGTGGTGTCGCCACGGAGCGCGGCGATAATACCTTTTTGCTCCAAGGTCAGCATGCCGTTTTTCTTGGCGGCTTCTTCAATGGCTTCAGTATGAATGTCGGCGACGTCGCCACGAATGAATCTTTGAATGTCTTCGGTCACGATCATTTGCTCCATAATCACGACACGGCCGTTGTAACCAAACGGATGTTCTTCGGTCGGAACTGGGTCATAGAGTGTAATGTGATCGAGATTATCAACTGGAAGTTTAGTGGCTGGAACGTCTTTTAGAACTTTCTTGATGTAGTTTACTTCGGCTTCGGTGGCTTCACGCGGAGTTTTGTCGTCAGAAAGTTTTCGGACGAGGCGCTGCGCCACAATCAAACGAATGGAGCTTGCAAAAATTGGGTTCACGCCAATTAAATCAATCATCCTGGAGAAGGCAGCGGAAGTTGAGTTCGCGTGGAAGGATGAAAGCACCAAGTGACCAGTAATCGAGGCCTGGATAGCGGTCTTTGCCGTATCGCCATCGCGAATTTCGCCAACCATCACGACGTCTGGGTCGAGACGGAGCACGGAACGGAGGCCTTCGGCGAAGGAACCACCGGAGTTGGTATTAATTGGAATTTGCGAAATGCCGGTGATGCCGTATTCGATTGGATCCTCAAGGGTAATAATTTTACGGTCAGAGGTATTGAGAGCGTTTAACATTGAATAGAGCGTAGTAGATTTACCAGAGCCCGTAGGACCGACCATTAAGACCATGCCACGTGGGTGGGAAATCACTTCGTCGATTTCGTGACGCTCTTCATCGGAAAGACCAAGGAGATCGAGGTTCAGAAGCGATTCGTCAAAGTTAAAGAGACGAAGCACGGCGTCTTGGCCATACATGGTTGGAATTGTTTCAACACGAATGTTTAAAGTGTGAGTCGCATTGTCACGAGTGATTTCTTTTTGCATGTGGCCGGACTGCGGTTTGTTTGAAGCAGTCGAAACATTGGCGCGGGAGCTCAGCTCGCCCATGAAGATACGATATTTATCTTTATCGATGTTCGCGACTGGGTGGAGTAAACCATCCACACGCATACGAATGCGAATTTCGTCTTGCATGTTTTCGATGTGAATATCGGAAGCACCGAGTTTGTCGGCTTGATCAATCAAAAAGTCGAAAATGCGTTCGGTTGAGACGGTATTCAAAGTTTGCGAGACGGCAGTAATGGTTTCGGAATCGCCTTCGCCAGCAATTTTAATATCGTCATAAACAATTTCTTTTGGCGGATCGTAGCGGAGCATTAGGAATTTGTAGGCAGAATTGGAAATTAGAAAGAAGTCGACACGTTCGCCACGAGCAGTGTAATCATCGCGCATTTTACTAATTAAGGAGCGCGGGGTTTGGCTCGTAACTAAGAATTGGAAGTGCTCTTCACCGCCACCTTTGTGAAGTGGCAAAATAAAATCACTATGCATTTGATTGATTTGAAGGAGACCCTGAACTAAAGGAATGTTTTCTTCAAATGGACGGGTATCAAGATAAGGGAGACCGAGAATTCTGGCCCGGTCGGCAGTAGATTGCTCCTCATTTTCGCGGCGCTTCAACTGAATAGATGCTTCATCCATACCCATATTATAGCATAAGCATTAAACGGTGGTATAATAATTACATGGATAAAATTGTAGAGGTCAAAAACTTCAAAATGACTTTTGGTAATAAAACTGTCATTAAGGATCTCAGTTTTGACGTTAAAAAAGGCGAAATCTTTGGCTTACTCGGTTCGAATGGTTCGGGTAAGACGACAACGCTCCGCGCACTGCTGGGTTTTTATGAGCCAACGAGCGGGGAATTATTAATAAATGGTAAAAAGTATGATCCGGAGGATACTTCGGTTACGGTTGGCTATTTGCCAGAAGAACGTGGGCTGTACCGCAAAGAGTCGGTGATTGATACGATGGTTTATTTTGGTGAATTAAAGGGTTTAAAGAATCCGCGCGAATGGAGTATGAAATATTTGAAACGCGTGAAACTCGAAGACAAGGCGAATCTAAAGCTCGAAAAATTGTCGGGTGGTCAGCAACAAAAGATTCAACTTGGTATCACCATCATGAATGAACCGAAGCTTCTCATTCTCGACGAGCCGACGAAGGGTTTTGACCCGGTGAACCGTAGACTTTTGATGCACATTATAGATGAGTTGCACCAAAAAGGTTCGGCGATTATCATGATTACGCATTATATGGACGAAGTCGAAAAACTTTGCGACCGTGCGATTCTATTAAAGGATGGTGTGGCGAGAGCTTACGGCAAGATTTCTGACATTAAAAAGGAATTTGGTGGAAAGTCACTAGATCAAATCTTCGTAGAAGTATATGGAGGTGAAGATGAAGAATAGTCCAATTAAAACCGTTTTTAAATTTGAAACGATTCGGCAGCTCAAAAAACCGTCGTTTTGGGTGGCAGTGCTACTCATGCCAGTTTTATTTGGTGTCATGTTTCTAATTAGCTTTGTTGCTGGTTCAGAGAACGCAGATACGACACCACACCTTGCGGAAGACACGGTGATTGCAATTACGGATAAGGCGGGAGTTTTGCCAAAAAATAATCCGTTTAATAAATATGATTCAGAAGAAGCCGGGGTTGAGGCGGTGAAGAAAGGCGAAGCGGATCTTTTCTTCTACATTCCAAAGGATTTTCTCGAAACTAAAAAAGCGCAGTTTTATCATATTTCGGAAGGACTGGAAATCTTTAATTATGATGGCAATGCGCTCAAAATGATTTTAAGCCAGTATGCCAAACTAAAAGTTGATGAACTGGATGCGATAGTACTTGCTGGTGAATATGAGATTAATGATAATAAGCTAACTGCGACTGGTGAACCCTCAAATGCATTAGGCAAGGCGATTGTTCCAGGCGTAATTTTAGTAGTATATTTCGTATTTATGGTACTGTTTGGTTCAAGACTATTAATGACGGTAGTTGAGGAAAAAGAGAATCGAATTTCGGAAATGATTCTTACAAATATTTCTTCAAAACACTTAATTATCGGTAAGATTTTAAGCATGCTGACGCTTGGTGTGATTCAAGTGCTAGTAATGGTAATACCAATGATTCTGTTACTGGCCTTTAACTGGAACAATCCAGCAATTTCCTCAATTGTATCGATAATTGAGCTTGATCCAGCAACTATCGCCGTGAACGTAGTTTTGTTCGTGGCTTCGATTGCTTTATTTGCAGCTGCCAATACGATGGTTGGTGTAGTCGTGCCAACGGCACGTGACGCGTCGCAATATATTGGTCCGATAGTCGTAGCTTCAGTTTTTCCGCTTTACTTTATGCAGGCCTTTATGGCGACTGAACCGGGACTAATCGTACACTTCTTAACGTACTTCCCACTCTCGGCGCCAGTGGCATTGATGCTAAGAAGCACGTTCGGAACACTGACACCAGTGGAGCTTGCGATTGGCCTCGTTGAAATAATCATTTTCGCGGTGATAATCCTTAGAATCACAATCAAACTGTTCCAAAAGAATGCTATCAATTTTGAAGTGGTGAAATTTAAACAGTTGTTTAAACGCTAATCATTCTTTAGATTGGCGTTTTAGATTAGCATTCCAATAATTGAAGGAGTCTTTGTCGCCGAGTATTTTGGCTTCACGCATTTTAATGGTCATAAATCTTTGTTTATCTCCCGCACTCATTTTATCCCATTCGGCTGGAGTGACTTCTAGTGGATGCCTTTCGATGGCCATTTTCATAGCAGCTTTGTAACCATTAATAGCAACTTCGTCACCGTCTTTTTCGGCCTGAGCGAGACCGGCTTCCAAACGATTTAGTTGGTCGGCAATTGGATGATGAAAAGCACTTGCTTCGGCTCTCTTTTCAGTGGCTAATAGTTTGATGTCAACTGTGGAATAGCCATTCTTAGTAAAACTTGAATCATCAAGATTGATTTTTAAATCAGTCAGAGTTTTACCATGTTGCCTCAAGCGGCGCTCAAGCATGGCTTGGCCGTTTGGATCAGTGAGCATACTGAATTTTGATTCTTCGAGAGTGTTGTCACCGATAGTTTGGTGAAATCGGCCGTTTTCGATGAGCTCCTTTAGGAGTTTACCTTCGGCAAAATTAGTATTTTCGTCTTTAAAACCAAAGCGATCAAGCGTTTTATCAATGTAATACTCCGGACCACGGTCGCTAAAACGATTGCCTTGCATTTTTGCTTCATCATCACGTGCTTTTTTAGCCCGCTCATACAAGAACCGTGAAGTTTTAACGCGCAGAATTGTATCTTCATCAGTTTCTTCGTTGCCGGTTTCTTTTGATATAATTTTTCCTTCTTTCATCATGTATTTTTGCAAATCATCAATGACGTCGGACGGCGCTTTGAGTTCGGTTTCACTATGATTCATAGGGACGTCTTTTAAAGTATCCCATTCGGTGGGGTTTTCGGATGGTTCAGGGTTTTCATGAGAGTGAAGCGATTCTGTCATTTTAGTCCTTCTGGCTGTTTAAGATTTTTAGTGTCTTTTCATCTTTTCGGCCGTCGTAGTATTTGTTGATGGCGTCAATGAAGAGTTGATTTTCGGGAGCGACTTGGTTAAAAAGTGTTAGGCAGGATAAAAATTTCATCGCGTCAATGTGGCCAAAGATTTCTTCGGCGGATTTGCCCTCGATTTGATTTGTGATTTTAACGAGTTCTTCGAGACGAGTGCCAAGCACGGAATTGTTATAGTATTCGGTGGCTTCGCCAATGTTCTGAATCGCATATTTTGCCGCCATGTCGCTATGACCGAGACCTTTGATTTGTGGAAAAATATACCACATCCAGTGACTCTGCTTTAATCCTTCTTCTAGTTCTTTTTTCGCAGTTTCGTATTGCGAAAGTTCACCATAATAATTACTATTTTGGGCTTCGATAAAACGATCTAACATGGCTTTATTATAACAGATTTGAAATTCGATGTTTTTTAGAATAAAATAAAGGTATGTTTACGATATTCAAGTTTTTGATAGTGATTTTCTATTTTGTACTTCTAATAATTTGTCTTAGAAGAATTCGAAAGATTACGAGAAAAACCATTTATTCGTATGAAATCGTCTCGATTATGGGTGTAATGATTTTTATAGTTGGTGTGATTATTAAAGATTGTTTTATGCTTTATAATATTATGACCGTGTATGGGATGGAAGATTATAATATGTATGCTTTTTTCACGGATATCGGCACGATGTTCTCGAATTTCACGATGTATGTTTTTCCGTTGATGATTTTACTCGCGATTTTCCTCTTAATTTCAAACACGGTTTTAATCGTAGTGGAGGGGAAAAGCAGGACTAATGTTTTAGGGTTTTTACTTGGACTTTCATTAATTATCGGGACACTATTTGTAAAAGATATTTACGGATTCCTAGGTAATTTATTTGATGTGCATTCATATGCTGGGTATTGTATTTCGCTCGCGATTGAAAATGTGATTGCAATTACATTAACGTATTTTGAATGCATGATGATTGCAACGACTTATATTGCTTTAAGAAGCTCACATCGCAAGATAAAACACCAAAAGGACTACGTAGTGGTGCTGGGCTGCAAAGTGCTTGATAATGGAAAACCGGGTGGAATGCTCAAAAAACGAGTCGATGCGGCGCTGAAATTTGCAAGAGGCGAAAGGGCAAGATTTGGGACTTTGCCGGCGTTAGTATTTTCGGGTGGGCAAGGGTATGACGAGCCAATTTCGGAAGCTAAATGTATGGAGAATTACGCGATTAGTCAAAGATATAGAGGGGAAATGATTTTGGAAGATGAATCAAAAACGACAAGACAGAACTTTCTTTTTTCAAAGAAATTGGTGGGGTCGGGCGAGAATGTAGCGTTTGCGACGACGGATTTTCACGTGTTTCGATCGGGAGTGATTGCGACCAAAAATGGATACAAAAACATCGAGGGAATTGGTGCGAAATCGCCGTGGTATTATTTTAATAATTCTTTGATTAGGGAATATGTGGCGAATCTCAGCTCGGAATGGAAGATGCACGCATTTAATCTGATTTATTTAAATCTCGCGTCGATTATTTATATTGTGATTTGCTATGCGTTTGATTTTATGTAAAGGGAATAGTACAATCGGACTAAATGCTATAATAAAAGAATAAACAGGAACTTATTTTATGCCGAGACCACGTAACAAACAGGATTTATTAAAAGCTGGCGAAGAATACTATGCTAAGCTCACTCAAATGGCCGACTCGATGAGCGAGAAAGAAATGAATACTGAATTTGATTTCTCTAATGATCCATCAAAGAAAGAACGCCACTGGGGACGCGACAAGAATCTGCGCGATATTTGGGTGCATTTATATGAATGGCACCGAATGCTATTAGAATTTGTCGATACAAATCTTAATAAAGGCGGTAATGCACCATTCTTGCCAGAACCATACACTTGGAAGACTTACGGTGATATGAATGTCGAGTATTGGAAGAAGCACCAGAAAACTTCGTTAGAAGATGCGAGAAAGATGTTCGAAAAATCTCATAAGGACGTGATGAAATTAGCCGAAAGTCTAAGCGAAGAACAATTATTCACCAAAGGCATGTATCCTTGGGTTGGTAGTTCGGTGCTTGGTTCATATTTTGTAAGTTGTTTATCTTCCCACTATGACTGGGCAATGAAGAAACTTAAAGCGCATAAAAAGAATTGCGAGAAAGCATTATAAAATGGCTGGAGACGCGTGCTGACGCAAAGGGCAGGATGACGCCTTCGCTTCGCTAATAATTGGCTGGAGACGCGTGCTAACGCACGCTAAGTCCAGCCGGCGAAAACTCAAAAAAGCGAGAGTAAACTCTCGTTTTTTATTCGTTTTCTTGGCTGGACCGGCAGGATTCGAACCTGCGAATGCTGGGACCAAAACCCAGTGCCTTACCGCTTGGCGACGGTCCAATACCCATATATTTTACCACATTAGGGAACTAGCGTCAAAACTTGACTTTTTTGGCAATCTGTGCTATAATTATAACAGGTATGCCAATTTTAGAGTTAGGGGGTATTAACTTATGGCATGTATTGGTACTTTTCAATGGGCAATCAACGAAGTGGATCGAATCGAGAAACGATTCAATCTGTATGCGGAGAGAGCTGAAGCTCATGACTGCACAATTCGCCACGAGGTTGGTCATGAGAATCTTTCAGAATTGTCGAACCAACTCGACGAAGCAATCCGAGTCCTTTCCTGCATCAACGACGATTATAATCGTCCCCACTACGAACGCGCACTTGATTTATCCCAGAAAATTAGCGATGCTATGTAGCCCATACAGGCCTGAGTTTATACTCGGGCCTTTCTCTTTATTAAAATAAGCAAAAGCTTAAAACTATGTTATAATAATGAATATGGCAGGTAGAAAACGAAAATCATCTAGAAAAACATCTCGTGCTAGAAAAGAAGCTCCAGTTGAACATGAACTTCCAGGTGGATTCTGGCGACAAATCATGGGCATTTTAATGATTGCGATTGCACTATTTTTCGTAATCACGTGGTTTAGTGAAGACAAGTCGACTCTTAATATGGTGCACCGTACAATCTTAAGTTGGCTCGGTGTCGCGGCTTACTTTTTGCCACCACTACTCGTGTATTTAGCTGTGAAAAAACTCCGTAGCGAGAATAACAAGGTTGCAATTCCGGTATATCTGGCAAGTATTTTAATGATTATTTGGATTTCTGGGATTGGGGCGATTTGGCACAATGGCGGTTCGGTAGGAAAATGGCTAAACGACATGCTAGTTGGCGTGTTTGGCGACGGCGTCGTACTATTCTTCTACATTGTATTAATCTTTATTACGACCGCATTTATCTTGCAAGTTTCGCCGATTACGCTATTTAAAGATACGAAGAATATCGTGAAGCCGGGTAAGAAGCCGGTCGAAGAGAATACTGACGAAAAAGACAAGAAACTTGGACAGATTGAAATTAAGGTTAATTCGGGCCTTGGTGCGACAGCCGCTGCCAAAGAAGCACCGGTAAAACATGGTTTGTTTGGTCGTAAAAAGGCACCAGAAATTCATCAACCGGCACTAGCGAAGGCGGCAGTTCCAGAAAAGCCAGAAGAAGCCAAGGCGCTCGTTTCGATTTCGGATCCAGAATGGAAGATGCCGACGACGGCGCTTCTGAGCAAGAAACAAACTCCGCAAGATCCAGGTAATGTGAAGCAAAATGCCTATATTATTCAGAAGACTTTCTCGGAATTTGGGATTGAAGTAGAGATGGAAGATGCAAATATTGGTCCACGCGTGACGCAGTATACTTTGCGCGCGCCAGGCGGTGTGAACCTTGCGAAGATTGCAGCGCGTGACAAGGAGCTCGCTTATAATCTTTCGGCGAAGACCGTGCGTATTGAAGCGCCAATTCCTGGTACACAGCTGATTGGTGTGGAAGTACCAAATGTAAAATCAGCTTCTGTGTCGCTTCGTGGCATTATTGAGAGTGAAGAATGGAAACATGCTAAAGAACCACTTACCTTTGCGATTGGTAAGGATATTTCTGGTAAACCAGTGGTTGCAGATCTTGCCGGTATGCCACACCTTCTCATTGCTGGTACGACTGGTTCAGGTAAGTCCGTGATGACGAATACGCTCATTATGTCACTTCTATATCGTAATTCACCTTCAGATATGCGTCTTATCATCGTGGATCCGAAGCAGGTGGAAATGGTGCAATATAATGATATTCCACACCTACTTACGCCAGTGATTACGGATACGACGAAAGCACTTTCTGCGATGAAATGGGCCGCGAATGAAATGGATCGACGTTACCATTTGATGGCGGAAGAAAAGGTCAAAAAGATTGGTGAATACAACAAAAAGATGGAAGAAAAGGCCGCGAAGTTGAAAGAGGCTGGTGAGAATGAAGTCACGGAAGAGGAAAAAGAAAAAATCAGTAAGATGCCATACATCGTGATTGTGATTGATGAAATGAGTGATCTTATGATGCAAGCCTCGAAGGAGCTTGAGCCACTGATTGTCCGTGTGGCACAGCTTGGTCGTGCCGCTGGTATGCATCTGGTACTCGCAACGCAGAAACCGATTGTGAAAGTGATTACCGGTCTGATTAAAGGTAACATTCCGTCACGTATCGCTTTCCGCGTGCTGACCTCGATGGAATCGCGTATTATTCTCGATTTATCTGGTGCAGAGAAACTACTTGGCCAAGGTGATATGTTACTTTCGACGGAAAAGACGACCAATGGTCCGGAACGTATTCAGGGTGCTTGGTCACCGGATGAGGATATTGAGAAGGTGACGAACTTCCTGCGTGAGCAACGTCCACCTAACTATAACAAGGAAGTTGTTGCACAAACTGTGGCAATTAAGGGCATGGGCCCAGAAATGGGCGGTGCAATTGGTGACCTCGGACGCCGGTTTGATCCGAATGACCCGATGGTTCGTAAGGCCGTGGAGATTTCGCTGAATAAAGGTAAATTCTCGACGGCCATGCTCCAGACATATCTCGGTAAAGGCCATGGCTTTGTGAGCGGTCTCGCCATTTGGTTTGAGGAAATTGGTGTGATTGGTCCACAAAACGGCAATAAGCCGCGTGACTTATTAATCACATCGATGGATGAATTTGATCAACTCGCTAACGCTGGTGGCGTTGATACCCCTGAAGAGTATTAAAAAATTACAACAATAAAAGTCTAGCATCTTCGGGTTTTTGATGCTACAATGAAAAGACAACATTAATATCAAGAATGAGGCGAGGGAACGGCCCGATGACCCCCATACCAACCTAGTTTAACCAAGGTGGTAATTCCGTCCAAAGAAAGGAAAGATATGTTCTACAGAACAGCGGAGAGCGTTTCTCCAAAACACCCAGATAAATTATGTGACCAAATTTCGGACGCGATTCTTGATGCGTACCTCGCACAAGATCCGGATTCCCGCGTGGCAGCAGAGACCTGTGGCGGACACGGTGTTGTTTTTGTGACCGGCGAAATCACATCAAAGGGCGATGTAGACATACCTGCAATTGTAAAAAGAATCGCAGGTAAGGATACAGAAGTCCATACAAAGATTGTGAAGCAGTCACCAGAAATTGCACAGGGCGTCGATACGGGTGGTGCCGGTGACCAAGGCATCATGATTGGCTATGCGTGTGACGAAACCCCAGAGCTTTTGCCACTCGAAGTCGTCCTATCTAGAAATTTGAATGAGTTTATCTATGACAAATATCCTTATGATGGTAAGACGCAAGTCACAATTGCGCCGGATGGCACAATTGATTCGATTGTGGCGAGCTTCCAGAATGTTTCAAAGGCCGAGCTTAAAGAAATGGTCGAGAAATTCATTAAGGACAGGAAATTAAAAGGCAAACTCGAACTACATCTCAACCCAGCTGGTGACTGGAAACAAGGTGGTTTTGATGCTGACACTGGCCTCACTGGTCGTAAACTCATCGTTGACAACTATGGTCCACGTATCGCGATTGGTGGTGGTTGTTATTCTGGTAAGGATGCATCAAAGGTTGACCGTTCAGCGGCTTACATGGCTCGTAAAATTGCTGTGGATTATCTCAAGAAGCGCCACGCAAAAGAAGTATTGGTACGTCTCGCTTATGCGATTGGCAAGGCAGAGCCACTTGAACAAACGGTGATTGTGGATGGTAAGCCAGAAGAAATTGAAGGTTATGATTTAACGCCACGCGGCATCATCAAATTCCTCGATTTGAAGCGTCCAATTTACGAAAAGACCGCAAGATATGGTCATTATGGCCATGAGTTTGACTGGGATAAGTAATTAATCTATTACGGTTAGGCTTTGACAGGGGCGGAAGACTAGACAGTTTTCCGCCTTTGTGCTATAATGAATCGGTAATATTAGCTCAGCAAACGGTATATTATTCGCGTTTGCTTTAACCAAAGGAGTCATATGAAAGAATACGAACTTTCAATCCTATTTCATCCAGATCTCGAAATGAATCTGGACCCAGTCGTCAATAAGGTGAAGAAACTTATTGAAGACCACGGCGGTAAAATCACCAAAGAGGAAAATGACGGCAAGAAGCGCTTGGCGTATTCCATCAGCGGTCAGGATTTTGCTGTGTATTACTTCATTAATGTTGAACTCCCAGCTGAAGCTCCAGCCAAGCTTTCGAGTGTCCTCAACATTACCGATGAAGTTCTCCGTTACCTTCTCGTTCGTGTTGACGAACGCAAAGCAAAATATGCTTCTCGTCGCAAACAGAAGGAAGAGGATTCGACGGAAGAGTCTAACGAAAAACAAGGAGAGTAATTTATGCGCGGATTTTCCAAAGCGATTATCACTGGTAACATCACCCGTGATCCAGAACTTCGTACTACTACCAGTGGTTCATCTGTATGTAGTTTTACGGTAGCCGTAAACCGCAATTATCGCGGTACGGACGGCGAACAAAAAGAAGAAGTATCGTTTATCGATTGTTCAGCTTGGGGTAAGTTGGCCGAAACGATTGCCCAATATGGCAAAAAAGGTAATGGCGTCCTAGTATCAGGTCGTTTGAACCAAAGAGCCTGGGAAGACAAAAACGGCAACAAGCGTTCGAGCGTTGAAATCGTAGTTGAAGACTTCAACTTCGTGGGTGGACGTGATGGTGGTAATACTTCGGGCAGTTCCAGCGCTCCGGCTAGTGCTTCACAGGAAGACATTCCAGAAGACATCCCGGAAGAAATTGATCTCAGTGAAGTTCCATTTTAATAAATTTAAGCGAAGGAAGGATGCAAAATGAAAAAATTCAAGAATGATCCAAATGTCTATTTCGACTATCGCGATACGAAGACTTTGCAACGCTACATTGATTCTTATGGCCGCATTGAACCAATCTCAAAGACTGGTCTTTCAGCTAAGCAACAACGCCAACTCGCAGTTGCTATCAAGCGTGCACGTCATCTAGCACTTTTGCCATTTGTATCAAATAATTAAGGAGTCGAAAAATGTACGGACCAACAGATCTAAAGAAGAATACTCTGATTACTTTAGACGGCCAGCCGTATAAGGTGGTAGAGTACTCCCAAAAAGTAATGGGCAGAGGCGGTTCTATCGTCAACGTGAAAGTAAAAAATCTCGTGACGGGTGCTCTTCTCCCAAAGACTTTTAAAGGCCAAGAAAAAATTGAACCGGCTGAAGTTACTACCCGCAAGGTGCAGTATCTTTACCGTGATGATGAAAAATTCTATTTCATGGACCCAGAGTCTTTTGAACAATATGAACTTTCTGCTGACATGGTTGGCGACATGAAAGATTTCATGAAAGATGGTGATGAAATGGAAATTCAGTTCTACAATGGTACGCCAATTAACTTGGTACTGCCAAAGAACTTGTGGCTTGAAGTCACCTATACAGAAACAGCCGTAAAGGGCGATACGACTTCTTCAGTGATGAAGGATGCAACGCTCGAAACTGGCGTGGTAATTAAGGTTCCTGCATTCATTAAGCAGGGCGAAATTGTCTCGGTGGATACAGACACTTATGAATACCGCGGCCGTAAATAGAGGCTACCAAAAAATTGAAGGCGCAGTAAAAGCCTTCAATTTTGATTTTAAAGACAAGGTGGTGCTTGACATTGGCTCGTCCACGGGCGGATTTACAGAACTTGCACTGAAAAAAGGTGCAAGAAAAGTAATCGCTGTAGAAAAAGGTACGAACCAAATGAAAGCGCCACTGCGTTTTGATGAAAGAATTGATCTACACGAAAAAACTAACGTGTTTGATTTTCGACTAGCCGAAGACGAGAAGCCGGACGTGATTGTGGCTGACGTGTCGTTTGTTTCACTTACGAAAATTTTGAAATATGCGAAGATTCATTTGTCAAAACCAAGTACGAGATTTCTCGTGATGCTAAAACCACAATTTGAAGCGACACCAGGACAATTAAATCGCGGAGTTGTCAAGAATGAGGCCATTCGAAGGCAGATAATTCGGGATTTTGAATATTTTCTGAAGTCGAATGGCTTTATTGTGATGAATAAAAGGGATAACGAACTGAAAGGCCGGACTGGCAATTTAGAACGTTTTTATGATTTAATTCTTGCAAAATAAAAAGTTTAAGCTTATAATTGCTTTATGAACTTGTTACATGGCGTGGGCGATTTCTTCTCCCTGGATATTGGGACTAATTCGATGCGTATCGTGCAGCTTTCTGGTAATAGCCAACATGGTTGGCAGCTTATTAAGTATGCTTATGTTCCAGTGGATCAGAAGATTTTGAATGATAGCTCAGAGCTTGGCCGAAAGAGACTCGGCGAGGCAATTATGGGTGCTGTCAATCAGGCAGGCATCAAGACGAAAAATATTGCAATTGGTCTGCCGGCTGGCAAGACTTTTACTTCGATTGTCGAAACCGATACGATGCCAGAAAAAGAGCTCCAGAAAGCCTTTAAATATGAGATTGATAAATATGTTCCAATGGCCATGAGTGATGCAAAGGCTGATTATGTGATTCTTGGTCCAAGTCCAAATGATCCAGCCAAGACGGAAGTTCTAGTTTCTTCAATTGCGAAGGAATATGCTGAATCGACGATGGAAACGATTGAGAAGACTGGTCTTAACATCATTGCGATGGAACCAGAACCGCTCGCGATGGCGAGAGCTTTGTCAATTCCAGGTGCAATGGATGCCACGATGATTGTGGATCTTGGTGAAAAGTCAACCGACCTTGTGATTGTTTATCGCAACCAACCACGCTTGGTGCGTACAATTCCAGGCGGTTTCTCGAATTTCGTGAAGACTTTAGCTGGTGGTCTTGATGTTCGCGAAGACCAGGCACGTCAGTTCATTTTGAAATTTGGTTTAGCCGAAGATAAGGTGGAAGGTCAAGTGTTTAAGACGCTTAGTCACATTCTTGAAAGTTATGCATCCGAACTTACGAAGTCCGTGCGTTTCTTCCAGACGAAATATCTCAACGGTAAGGTCGGCGGCATCGTACTGTCTGGTTATGCCAGTAGAATTCCATTATTCCCAGAATACATTGAGGCAAGAACCAATGTTCCGACGATGAAAGGTGATCCATGGCAGATGGTACGTACGTTGCCGGATCAGAAGCAGGCACTGATGCCAGTGGCGAGCGAATTCGCCGTGGTGATTGGTTTGTCGGAAAGGAGTAACGACTAATGGCTCGTGAAATTAACCTCGTTCCGGATATCAAGGAGGAGATGATTAAAGCTCTGAAGCTTAGAAACTTCATCTTCTTTGTATGTATCATTGTAGCATCGGCGAGCGTTGGTGTGATTTTGCTCTTTGCAACGATTGCTGGTGGTCAACAAGCGATTGCCGATGGTAATAAAGCCAAGATTGAAACGATGTCAAAGAAACTCAAATCTTATGGCGACCTAAGTGACTTCTTGACGATTCGCGATCAGCTTGGCAATTTGTCAACGATTTCAAGGAACAAGAAATTGCTTTCTCGCTCATTTGGTATTTTGTCGGCACTGCTTCCAAAAGGTAATGATAAAATTACGATTTCAGAATTAAATATCGATCTTTCTGGTACGCAGCCAACGATTACATTCGATGCGCAGGCGAATGCTTACGATCCTCCGTACATCGATTACAACGTGCTCGATTCGTTTAAGAAGAGTATGCAATACATGCGTTATGATTACGGCAATTATGTCGATAAGGAAGGCAATATCATTCCAGCTTATTGTATGATTGAATCTGGTAGTGACGGCGCAACCTTTACGGATGCCGAAAAAGGTAACTATGCTTACTGGTTGATTGCAGGTGAAGGATGTAATCCTGCCTACACGCCACTCGAAACGACGGAGACTGAAAGCGAAGATGGAGAAAATGAGGATACCAGAACCGAAGACGAGATTAAGGAAGAAGATGAAAAACGCCGTACAGCAGGTTATGTTACGGAAACCTATGATGACCAGACTGTCGTAAAGATTTGGCGTACGCCACAATTCTCCGAATGGTATAAGACCGAACAAGTTGAAGGTGAACCATATATGAACCTAAGTGGTGTCATTGCTGGTGTACCTCACTTCGAAAGCGAATGTACTAGATATTCTGGCGTTGAAAACGAAAACACGGGTGCTGTGACTTGGTCTAGCACAAACGATAGTTGTTATCTCGTTCCAGATGGTTCGGATGGTATCAAGATTACCGACTCATCCAACGGTCGTGACTCATCGGATGACTTGGTGCTTCGCTTCTCCGCCACGATTACTTTGACACCAGATGTTTATAGGTTTAGCAACCATCACGTACTTTCACTTGGTCCATCCGGTCGTTACAATGTGACAGATTCCTACGTTCAGATTCAAGATATGTTCGCACAGAAAGCAGCCGACTGTGATCCAACTGATAAGAGCTGTATTGAGAATACCAAGAATCGAGGAGGTGATTAGAAATGGCGAAAGAAGTAGCGATTGAAAAACGTGCAAAAATCTCGCAGGCTCAGCAATATGTGCTTTTAGCGGTACTTGGTGCATCAATTTTCCTTGGTGTAGCAATTGCGTTGATTTTCTTCTTTGTCAAACAAATCTCATTCAATTCGAATGTGATTGCTGAAGAAGAAAAATCGATTGTGGCATATTCGAATGCAATTCGCGAC
>CAMHNK010000012.1 GCA_946186455.1 uncultured Candidatus Saccharibacteria bacterium | reverse complement strand
TCGGTAATCGTAAGGCCGGCGGCGCCAGCGTCGGCGATGATGCCATCAGAGACGTTATCGATAATGACGTCAAATTCGACATTTTTTAACTGGATGGTTTTGTCCATTTTTTCGGCGACCCGGTTAACGATATCGACGTCAACGCCTTTGATTTCGCGGTTGCTGTAGTATTCAAACGGGGCAAAAAAGGCGTTAGTTTCAATGATATAGTCATAGTGCTCGATATTTAAGATAAAGAAAATGACGCTAAGAACCAGCGTCAAGACTAGTGCCAAGAAAACTATTAATTCTACAGAAAAGAATCGTTTGATTTTCCTAGCCATAAGCATATTATAACACAGAACAGATTAGCACAAGAATAATTGACAAAAATTGTATTTTGTGCTATAATGTAAGTATGAAGTGATTTACTTCTGTTTTTTAACTGGTTAGCGGATTTTTCAAAAAAAATGAAGGGGGAATTAGCATGACTTTTGAAAGACTGGTGTCAGATGCAATCAACATCAAATGGAGTGGCATCGATGTGTGGGATGGTTTCCATGATGGAACCAGGCACATTGAGGTACAGGATCTCCTGAAGCGGAAGTACCATAAACGGTACGCGATTAACAACTCCGTGGTGGCTTTTATCTACCGCAACGAGATGTTCGTAATCCCGCTCTGGAAAGATGTCATTGACACTCTGGACAAAAATGGTTTCTCGAGAACCGATTTCTTTGTGCCGTTCTCAAACGGCGAAGTGCCCCGGTGGAAAATGGGGCAGTGGCATGAGCTTCAGAAGGAAGCCGAAAGAAATAATCAAAAGAATTTGAAAACCGCGAAAACCGCAACTTAGTTAAAAAATATCCCCGGTTTAGGCCGGGGATTTTTCTTTAAAAATTAACCGAAAAATGGTTGACAATCTTTTTTCTTTGATTTACAATAGAATTAACCTAATTTGGTTAATGTAATTAGGTATTAGAAAGGATGGTTATAATGAGGGTAGCATTAGGTGACTATTTACGCAAGTTAAGGCTCGCAAATGGTCAGACACTAAAGCAAATGGCGGAGGATTTGGGTGTATCATCCGCATTCTTGTCGGCGGTGGAAAATGGGAAGAAAAGAATGCCAGAAAAATGGTATGATATTCTTTCAAAAAAGTATGCCCTAAATGCTGCTAGAATGGATCAGCTCAAAAAAGCGGTCGATGAATCATCCACAACAATTAAGCTAAATTTAACAAATACCAGTAGCTATAATCGCGATTTAGCAATTTCGTTTGCAAGAAGCTTTGAAGGCCTGAGTAAACGAGATAGTGCTAGGATTCGGAAGATACTAGAAAGGTAAACCATCTTTATGTCTCAGTATTACGTAGTAGAATGTAAAACCAGAAAACAGCTCAGAACGTTAGCGAGAATCGTAAGAGAGACACTTCATTTAGAAAATGCAGTATGGTTTCCGATTATTGAATTACTCGATGTATTAACAGTGGTTTTTCCGAAATTTAATTATGAAATCGTTGAAGATGATGAATTGCCAGAATTTATCCATGCTGATACGGATATTATTTCAGGAAATATTAGAATTAAAGAGAGTATCTATAATGGTGCCTGTGACGGAAATGGACGTGACCGGATGACTATTGCCCACGAAATCTGTCATTTCCTCATGTTATGTTCACTAGGGTTTAGAATCCAGAGAAGCTTTGGCAAACCGAAACCTTGTGAGGATCCGGAATGGCAGGCAAAATGTATGGCCGGAGAATTAATGATCGACAAACGTTTAGTTGATGGCATGAGCCCACTTGAGATTTCCAAAAAGTGTGGAGTGTCGATTGATGCCGCGGAATACCAATATGAAGTTTTTAGGAGAGAAAAATGACATAGCTTTTTAGGTGCGTGATAAGAATAACGATACTACCGGTTTCGTTCGAAGAAATATTAGTTTTAAATTAAAGAGAGGTATGATATTCTCCAAATAAGTCAGATGTCTACTCCTCTTTAGGAGATTTTTAATGTCAAATTCTCTTTCTGAGTATGATAAGTTTAAAGTAATTCGCCCCGTGATTGGCGGATGTAAGTATGACGACAATGATTTTCCTATTATTCGTAATACTTTTAGTAGTGATACAAATTGGAATGCGTATTATGCATGTGGCATCCAGAATATTACAAAAAATGCGGATAACAGCAATGCTATCGCGTTAATGTATTTAGACGATAAAAAGCTTTTGTCGTATTGGAACAACCCACTTAAAAAGATCCCTTTAATGCTTGGTTGTGCGGCTGTAGCTACTCCGGATTTCAGTTATTATGATTCGATGAATATTAATGAGATTCGTCATAATGTTTATATGAATCGATGGCTTGGGGTTACATGGCAGAATTATGGTGTAAATGTGATTCCGACCATTGGCTGGGCTGGAAAAAATACCTACGATTTATGCCTAAGTGCTGTTGAGCCTGGGACCCCAGTGACGATTTCTACTTTGGGTTGCCAACTACATAAGGAAGAGTTTATTGCTGGGTTTAATGAAATGAAGAGGCGGATTAATCCGTGTGTTATTATTGTGTTTGGCGATATGGTTGATGGTATGACCGGAAGGTTTCTTCATTTCAAATATACTGATAGTTTTAATTTAAAAGTTCGTCAGCGCCCGTTTGAAGGCATGCTTGGCGTCTTCGAAGTAAAGGAGAAATAATTATGGGCTCGCGTGGAGCATTTGTCAATGTTGATATTGGAAATTTTTATTTTCATAAAGACAAAGATGGTAAAATTATTTATGAATACTATTCGTTTGGAACTTTATCTAGCGATTCAAATGTGAAAATTATTACACAATTGAAGGGTTCAGTTTCTGCACCTGAGTATTCGCACACTGCTGGCAGAATTTATGCTACTGTCCAAAATGGATATCTTAAACATTTAACTTTCTATGATAAGAATCATGGTCAGTCTGTAAGTATTGATTTTATGCACTATCATAATGGCGTAAAACCGCATGTACATTACGGTATTAAAGACCACGACAAGAATTCGTCTGGGAAGTCTCCTACGAAAGAACAACTTGATTTAGCTAATAGAATAAGAAAGGAATATCATTTAAAATGAGCGTTGATCCGGTTTTAGATAATACTAAAAGATATGGTAGATATACTAGTGTTGAACAATTCAAATCAGAATTCACGGGGGTTTGGAATCCGTCCAATAATCAGTGGACAGCAATTGATTTTACGTATGGTGAAAAAGGTTATCGTCTAGATACGGGTTGTATATACGGGACGGAACCGAAGAAAACAATGAATGGCGAAGATGCTACGTTTTACGTATATAGTAAGCGTGAAAAATATGGGTGGAATGATGATGATAAGAATAATCCGTTGTTCATTTTCGATAGTTGTTATGCATCAATTGATGATGTGTTGGAAAAGTTTGAGATTGATGGAAAAAAATTTAAGGATATCATTCTTGATACTGATTTTGGAATCATGGAAAAGGGATAAAAAACAGAGGGCGCTACCGGCGCCCTCTGTTTACTTTAAGAAAAGTATGATACTCTCCAAATAAGTGATTCCATTATATACACTTTTATAGTGTTTGTCAATTTTAAACATAAGCGTAAGTGAGCGTGGGTTTGGTTGGTGACGACGCCAATTCGTGGGTGCGAGTTTGGTTTTGCTAACGCAAAACCAATTCGCCTTCGGCGAGCGAACGCGCGTTCGTCTCACTCCCAGATTGTCAGAGTATAAAATAAGCCCTTTTAGGGCTTTTTTATACTCTGGTGACCCGGGTGCGAGTCGAACGCACAACCTCTTCCTTAGGACGGAATTGCTCTATCCATTGAGCCACCGGGCCAAAAAATATGTTATAATTATACCATGAAACTGTTTTCGAAGAAAGAAGAGAAGAAAACTGATCTGCAGAAGGTCGAAGAACGTCGTGAAGAGGTTCTGAGCGCTGGACGCAAGTTTAAATATCCTTTGCAAATGACCAAACATCGCGTGGTGATTAACACTGTACTGATTGCAGTGGTGGTTTTTGGGATTATTGCAACTAGCTTTTGGCTCGCGCTTTATAAATTTAATATGACAGACGAGTTACTCTTTAGGATTTCGAAATTTATCCCGGTGGCGGTGGCTAATGTGGATGGCGAAGAGGTGAGATTTTCGGATTATTTGATGTTTTACCGGAGTTCCATCCAGTCGATTGAACGCCAATCTAGCCAGATAGATAGTGAAGGCGGCTCGATTGATGATTTGCGTAATCAGTACAAGAGAGCAGCGCTAGATGAGGCAGAGGAATATGCGTACGCTTTGAAACTTGCAAGAGAGCAAAACATTGAGGTGACGCATGACGAAATTGTAGCCGAATTTAATCGTCATCTTTCGGTGGGTGGCGTGACGAGGAGCGAAGAGAGCTTTATGAAGATTGTAGATGATAATTTTGGACTATCAAAGAGTGAATATGAGAGAATGTTGTATCTTTCGCTTATGAAGTCAAAGGTGGAGATGGCAATTGATGCGGTGGCGAACGAAACGGCGGCTAAGGTTGAGCAGATGCTAGCCTCTAATAACGGAAACTATACAGCGGTGGCGAATTCGTTAGGTGATGCCGTGATGTATGAGGAAACTGGCGGGCTGGTCAGCAACAAAAACATCGATGGTGGACGTGCTACCGAAGCTTCGAAACTCGAAGTTGGTGGGCAGACCGGTAAGTTTATTTCAATGAATGGCGATGGTTACTATTTCGTGAAATTGGTAGCAAAGAATGAAGGGGAAGTGAATTTCGTGTCGATTAAGGTACCATTTACCGAATTTGGTACGAGAATGGATGCCGTGAGAGCGGCGGACAGCGTGAAAGAGTACATCACTATC
The DNA here is from genome assembly GCA_946186455.1 of uncultured Candidatus Saccharibacteria bacterium. Taxonomy (GTDB): domain Bacteria; phylum Patescibacteriota; class Saccharimonadia; order Saccharimonadales; family Saccharimonadaceae; genus Nanosyncoccus. The sequence goes on along the minus strand of CAMHNK010000012.1, from coordinate 19,072 downwards.
GACAGTGGTCAGTAGTAATGATATAATTTAAGAGTCGCGGGTATCGTATAGCGGCTATTATGTATCCTTCCCAAGGATGAGATGACGGTTCGATTCCGTCTACCCGCACCAATGGTCCGCTCGCCGAAGGCGAATTGGCGAAGCCAAACTCCCTGTACCCGCACCATGCACCTCCCCTAATCAGGGGTGGTTTTTATTTGGTTAGGTTATTAATTAACTGATTAATGGAAGCTTCGCTCATGCCGATGGAAATGAGATAGGATTTAACTCGCTCATCGAGGTCGGCGATGCCGGCGAGGTTTTCTTTGTCGGGACCATCATTACCGGTGACATAATAGAGCATAGTATCGATGTTCCGCTCTTTGATAGTTTCGTAGCGGGTTTTGTCGTTAGATTTCGTGATATTATAGTAGTTTTCGTAGGTGACCATGTAGTCATTCACGATTTCTTTATAAGAGGCGCCAGCGAGGGCTTCGACGATCATTAGGACGTAGCCAGTGCGGTCTTTACCTTCGACGCAGTGAATCAGATACGGACCAGGGTTATTTGCCATGGCAGTAAGGCCTTTAACGAGTTTTTCTTTGAAATCCTGGCTCTTAAACTGGGCAGTCATATCGAGGGCGATGACTTTTTTATCGTTATAGAGAGAAAGGAAATAAGGGGAACCAAAATCGGTCTTATTGATGTGAGTGACGAGTTCTTCGTCGCTATCAGAGAGGTCAACAATGAATTTGACGCCAGCGTTTTTGATGAGGCCGTCCACCACGGCAGCGCGATTGTGGGAATTATCAATTGGGGAGGCCGAGCGGAAAAGGATTTCATTTTTGATGTTTCCGACCTTGACGACACGGAAGTTGGCGAAGATAGTATCTGGGATGCTACCTTGGGTATCGGTATATTTAAGATCGCTGGCTTTTTGGACGTCGAGATATTTTTCACGCTTATTAAGGGAAATAATAGCGGTATCGGAAGTGGTAAGTTTTGCAGTATCCCAGAGGTCGTCACCGTAATTAACGGCCGCTTTAATATAATCATAGCCAGGGTAAGCGATGAGGAGTGGTTCGTCGATATCGACGTAATAGCCATTATAATATGGAATGTCTTCGAGCTTGTAACCATTGGAGAATTCAACATTGACGCTGTCGCCGTATTTGAAACCGAGGCTATTAAAATCGTCAATAGTAGATTTAATATAAACGCCACCGAATTTGGTTTCGTGGATGACAGGGAAAGCTTCGGTGATGATGCGATCTTTTGGTCGGAAAAAGATGGCAGCCGCGATAGCGGAAACCGCGACGAGTAGGGAAACAAGATAGAGCCAAAGCTTATTCAAACTTTTTGGAGTTTTAGTAGTCTTGGTTTTCTTTGTGATGTTTTTTGCTTCGCTAGTCTTTGCCATAGTGGTTACCTTATATTTAGTATAAGTATAACAGACTTTTAATAGCATGTAGTTATTGCTTATGTTATAATAAAAATGTCTAGACTAAATTAACAAATCTGCAACGGCTTTATGCCATGGCTTCAAGGATAATGATGTGGTCATGTGCCCTTATTTGGTTCTTGAAGCCAGATTTGTTAAAAAGTCTAGACAGCTTGGTACGTGGCCACTTTTTGTGGTCAGGTGCGTTTAGGAATTATAAGGAGGAAAATGCGCCGTAGATCTAGAAACAGAAGAAGAACAATGCCCACATCGACAATTATACTGGTGATAGTTGTGGTTATTGGTGTATTGGCATGGATTATTCCAAAATTCGGATCGTCTGATTCTTGTGGTGATAGGGAGGTTGACGAGGAAAAAGATGGATATTGCTTAGTTAACTCATCGGATTTTGATGAGCTAGTTTTAGTTGTTGGCAATACGCAAAATTCTCCAGCACCAAACCTAGATTTTATTAATAACCCTGATCTAAAGAGATTATTAAGTGGTGTTTTTTATAGTGCCGAACGTGGAAGTAGCCCTAACATTTCAATTGTCTCCGCTTCTGGAAATAATGAAGGAATTTACCTTTCGTTAAGCAGAAGACCAAAAAAGAATATATCAGCCTCTAATAACGAACTAATGCATCTAGCAAAAGAGATTAATAAAGCAATATCAGAAACTCCAGCCGTTTCGGGTGGCGCCAATTATCTTGGTGGAATACTAAAAGCTAACAGTTTAATATCTAGTGGCTCAAAAAACCCGTTAATTCTAGTCTTTGGTTCTGGTTATAGCGATGGTGGCGTGCTTGATTTTGCAAATAATGATTTATTAGGAAAATATCAAACAGGTAAAACAATAGCTATAGAAAATATTATTAAACAGGATCATGCTTTGAGAGAAGGAATGCTTAATGGTAAAACGATTTATTGGTACAATATTGGTGACGTTGCTCGACCACAAAAGAATTTAAATAGTTTTAAAGAAGATTTGAAGGATATTTATAGGACGACTTTTGAATATTTAGGTGTAAAACAACAGATTATTGATAAAAATGTAAATATTGCTGGTGATGTCTCGTCTGTTAACACGCGTTATTCTGTTCAACAAGTATATGTAGACGAATTAAGTATTGGCGATACGTTTAGTGTAAATGAAAAAATTGGCGAATTTTATGGCGATGAGGCGAGATTAAAAAATGAAGTCACGGTAAGAAGTCATGTTTCAATGTTTGTAAATTCATTCTTAAAAAATACTAATGGTAAGAAGCTTAAACTGACTGGTTATATTGCATATTGTGCACCGGGGAGTGTTTTGGGTAAAATGCGTGCTGACACAATAAAAAACGTTTTAGTAAGTATGGGCGTTCCAGCTAATAAAATTGATACCTATGGGCAACCTGGCACACCGCCAGTTAATAAAAGTGTTGAGTTTTCTTGTGAAGACAGTCCGTTACCGCTCGAGGAGAGACGAACCGTAATAATTGAGGTGGTGGCTGAATAAGATGTTCGATTGTTTTGAAAGATTCAGAAAACATAGAGTAAATTTCAATGCGTTCTTTTCAACTATAATCGCTATTTTAGTCTCTATTTCACTTTGTGCCTTGTTTATAAAAATGGGCTTATATTCTAGAAGTAATCCTGATGTGTACGTTGTAAGCTTTATTATTGCCGCAATTCCAGTTGTGACTTTTTTGGCGTCATATGCACCGCATAAGCTTAGACCAGCTTACTATGAAACATGGCGAGATCGATATAGGGCAAGAAAAGATAAGAGGAAAATATTGGAACAATTTGCAAGACAATATAATATCCCGAACTGGAAAGAGAAGATTGATGAAATAAAAATTGATAAGAGATGGAATTTCCATGCTAATACAAAATACATGGATTTATTGGCTTATGAGAGAAGTATTGCTTTAAATGATTTGAGGCGTGAAAATGCTCAAAAAATCGAAGTAATTAATAAAAAAATATTCGAGTCTGAAAAGGCAGTTGGTTTTGCAAAAATTGATTTAGATGATGCTAGAAAAAAAGTCATAGAGACAGATCGTTTACTTCGAATAGCAAAATCTTCTGGAGAAGTATATAAACAGAGAAATGATTATAGGCAGGCGACAGAACATGAAAAATCATGTGAAAAACAATTATGTGATGCAGAATATAATCTTGAAAAAGACCGAGAGACAAAAAAGAAGATAGGTGAAGTATATGATAAATGTTTCCTAGATATCGTCAGGTTTTACGATGCAAGATATCTAAAATATATGGAAATCGCAATCGATAAGATCAATAAAGTTAATGGGTTAAGGTATACTGTTGATGGTATGCCGGATATGGAGGTAAAATAATGTTTTTCAAGAAGAAAAAAGAAGACGAGGAGGAGGTTGATTGGCGTGATATTTCGGCACTACCTAGGGAAGTTGTTTCAAAAAAAGAATTAGATACTTTGCAGGATGAAGTAGTGAGCGAGCTCGACAAGTTGCAGAGAGAAACGATTGCTGAAGTTGGTTCGAATTCGGCGGCGAAACCGCAAGCACTATTCTATTGTCATAAATATATCGATTCAAAATTCAATAAAAAAGACTTTGATATTGATACATATTTCGTAAAGAAACAGAACATTATTGACCAGAAATATGCCGAAGGCGTCGGTGACCTGAAGGCCGAACTAACTGGCTATAAAGAGTTAATTGATAGAATAAAAGAGATTGATAAGAGGTTAAGAAAAAAGATAAATAAGCTCGATCCGACATCCTGTGTGGATGAGAATTCGATTCCTAGCTATGACGATTCTGATTATCTAAGAGGATTAGTCGATGATATTAGTGAAGGAGTAGATTGGAAAGGATTGGAGGGCGAATAAAATGCTAAGCAAAAAAAATAGAGCTATCACCGTCGAAGAAAAGGAAGCCATTAATGAAGTAAAGGAATCTACAAAGACAAATGTTCCACAAGAGAGCCCTGAAGAATATAAAGAACAGTTAAAACAGACTATATTTGGCGTTAGGTTCCCATGGGAAGTATTGTTTTTTGTAGCCGTAGGGGCACTATCGGAAGTGGTTGATGCAATGTTCATGAGCCAAACATTAGACGTCCTTAATCCGGAATTGGCATCTTGGCAGAATGTATTAATCTCTGCGATTGTTGGTGCAGGTTGTTTCTTCTCGATGGCTTTCGTAGGTTTTCAAATGGGAAACCGGAGATACTATACCAGAACGGGGGAATGGATATCTTATGGCTTTTGGGCTTTTGCCGGAGCCGCCTTGGTCGTGGCGAAATTACTAGCCGGTCTTGTGAGTGCTGGGTTAGGAAGTGAAGGTATCGAGCTTGGTGAGCTATTAACTAAGCCAGAGTTTATCTCGCAGGCCGTAGTTGCGGTAGTTCAGGCAGTTCTTTATGTCGGTACTGGTTTTATGACGAGAGATAGTGTTAAGATTGTAACGGATAACGATTTAAGGGAATACTTTCTTGCCAGGCGTCGTTATTTAGAATTATTGGATGAGTTGTCTGATTTAAGGGGTGATATTGTCTCAGACATTTCAAGATTAAAGGCTTATCCGAAATACGCTAAACGATTAATTCGCTCAAAAGAGTCTGTCTTAAAAAATGTAGCCCAGTATAATGAGGCAGCTAGAGCACTAATAGAGACAAAAATGTCAATTTCCGTAGAACCAGATTTGATGGAAGATATGTACAATAACGCTATGAAAAAAGAGGGAAAGACCTCTAATTAAGAATGAGCTCTTCTTCATTAAAAGCTTTTCTTGTTTTGATAATTACCCTTGGAGTTGTCGGTTTAGAAATCGTTCTTTTTGAGCCTTATTACAGAGATAATAGAGAGAGTACGTCGAGTGATACTCGCATCGAAGAAGAAGGCAATAATACAACGGAAGAACAACCGTCTAATAATGAATTAGATGTCTCAGAAATAATTGATGAACCAAATGGTATTTATAATGAAGATGCGACAAATACTACTCTCTATAGGGTGCTCTATGTAATTGATGGTGATACTATCAAAATTGACTATTATGGTGTTGCAACTTCAGTTAGACTAGTGGGTGTAAACACGCCAGAAACGGTTGATCCTAGGAAGACGGTTGAATGCTTTGGCATTGAAGCTTCGAATTATTTGAAATCTGTTTTGAGCGGAAAATATGTTAAACTTGAGCGTGACTACAGCCAATCTGATAGAGATGTATACGATAGGCTGCTTAGGTATGTATATCTTAATGACGAAGATGTAGGATATAAGATAATAAGAAACGGGTATGGGCAAGAGTATACTTATTATGTTCCTCATAAAAAGATGAATCTCTATAAAATGGCTCAGAAAGAAGCAGAAGAGAATGAACGTGGTTTATGGAGCCCAACAGCTTGTTTTTAGCTAAATCATGTTATAACCATTGACATTTTAGGCATTGTGTGCTATAATGCGAATAGTAGCAAAAATTTTTTTGGATTTGAGCTATGAATTCTTTTTAGGAGGTACTCAGAGATGAGTAAGAGAATTATCAGAGGCAGTGAACCTACTCCCAGTGCAGCGGCAGATGTTGAAGTAAAGGCTGGAACCGACAAGGAATCGAAGTTTGACTTTGATTTCCACTTCGATGACAAGCCCAAAGATCCCCCTGCACCCGAGCCTGCTCCGGCCGCCAAGCCGGTAGCTGAGCCCGCCCCCGCTTCGAAGCCTGCGCCTGGTGCGCATCTGAAGCCTGATTCCGCCCCCGTGGAGGAACCCGCTCCGGCTCCGAAGCCTGCCACCAAATCGACGACCAAAAAGTCGACGACCAAGGCAGCACCGGTGGCCGAACCGGAAGCGAAACCCATTGTGGTTGGCGTGACTGCATTTGCCTACGAGGGGCCTGGAAAGGCTTACAAGTATTGGCATTACAAGTCTCGCAGCTACAAGGTGACGCCGGATATCTGGAAGGCCAACCAGGCCGGGAACGGCGTCTGGGAAGTGATCTGGGTCTGGTTCCATAACGGAGCCATCCATCACATCCTCGACGACGAAGAGCTTGAACTCTACTGCCCGTAAATCCACGCACTTTGAAAGAACCTGGCAAAAGCCAGGTTTTTTCATGTTTTAATAAAATTAGACATAAGCATAAAAAAGTGATAATGCTATTGACAAAATTGGTGCTGTGTGATATAATGTAATCAGTCTGAGTTTAGGGTGTGTTCTCATAAACAAGACGACCATTAACAACCGAATCATCTCAGGTTTCATAACCTGATTTTTACATATATATCTCTGTTCATACACCCCCAACACTGGAGGCGTATGACGCCTCCCAACATTATTAAATGAAAGGAGGCAACTGATATGTTGTCTGCAATTCTTATCGCGGTCGCAATCGCGGCTCTCGTGATTGTGGCAGAAAGCCTGTTTGAAGCGGGCGCAACTGTAGTTACCCCTAGTGGGAGACATGTGGAGAACAAGAAGAAGGGTTGGTTTACCGACATTTCTAGTGAAACATGGACCAAAGCACTCGTGATGGGTCTCGGGGTTGGACTGGTTTCCTTCCTGACGACTAGAGTTCCTGCGGTGTTTTCACTGGTCTTCTTCGCGGCGATGCTTTATTTCTACTCCTATCTGGCGACGTGGTGGAAGGAAGATGGCAGCAGATTTAAGGAATTCATTCCTTTTATCCTGATTGGCATCTTTGCTTCTTTCGTACTGAACCAGACGGTGGCTATGTGCATGACGGCGTTTTCGAACACCTTCTGGGCATGGCTGGTTGGAGTCATTGGCGCACTTGTTCCGATGGTTTTCTTCTGGTATTGCATCATTTCGATGATGTTCTATCAGGAGGAGGAATGCAAAGCGAAAAAGGATCGTGAAGGAGCTAGGAAAAAGCACAACTGGGCTTTAGTCTGGGTTGTGGTTGCAATCATCCTGATTCTCCTGACTCTGTTTCCGTTTTTTCGCACGGTGAGCACTAATTTCCGCGTTAATTCTGATCAGTTTGGAGTCAACTCTAAGACCTCTTCGGATGGTAATGGTGGTTGGTTCAAACTGTTTCCGAGAGCGGGAACTAGTGCCGTAATCCAGCAGCAGCCTGTTGCAACTTCCGTACCTGCGGCCACTGCGACTCCGGTCGCAACGGCCCAGCCCTCGACTTGGTATCGTTTCTACAATACCGAGATGTTGAACGACAACGACCCGAATAATAATTTTAACTTCGGGCCGAATCCGTACAACGTTAACGAGAGGGCAGAGTATTACAACCAAAGCTACCGTAATCGCATGAGGATTGACCCTGCACTGGCTGCAGCGGATATGGCATGGCATGATGCGATTGTAGGAACCAGATACCTCGGCACCTTCTATGAAGAGTGCAAGGGTAACTGGGCGACTACGATTAACTCGGCTAAGGAAAGGTTCATGAGTGACCAGAAGCTGTATTATCAGACTCTGGATGCTTATTTTGCCTTCCTTGACACGGCCGATTCGGTCGAGCTCCGTTACGTGGATGCTGGCCTTGAAGACCAGATGTACATGAACGGATATACTGTAAATGGTGTTCCTGACGTAATCGTCATGAAGACCGATGACCACGATGGATGGTTCCTGGTTTACACTTTCGTAATCAAGGGCCAGAAATTTGAAGTGGCTTACAGAATCGACTGCGGTTATCAGCCGACGAATGTCGAAAAAGTAATGGGCATTACGCCGACTACCCCGCCGACTACGCCGACTACCCCGCCGTCTCCGCCTCCGACTACGCCGCCGTCTCCGCCTCCGACTACTCCGCCGTCTCCGCCTCCGACGGATCCTCCGGGACCCAGCTATCCTCCGAAAGACCCGACTCAGGGTACTCCGGTTGGACCGAATGATGATCCTGGTCCTGGCCCCGATACCAATACGGGTGTTGGTGGACAGCATTCATCTGCAGACCAGCCGACGAATTCCGACCACATGACTCATGAAGAATATGTGGAGACGATTCAAGAGCTGAACGAGATCAATCAGGAGCAGCATGTGGGTGGCGATTCCAATACGCCAACCGTGCAGGCTCCGCCTGAAACTCATGTCGACAATAACGGCGACAGTGGCACCGGCAACGGTGGTATTGATGTATCGACTCCGGTTTCGGAGCCTGTACATGTCGAATCGCCAAGTGGCGAAGTGACGCAAATCTCACCTGATCAACCTGGCGAGGCATGGGGTGGCCCGCCAGACTAATTCAGCAGAGATATATAAAAATGGGTGGAGCCCGTGGGCTTGGACGCCCAAGTACCTTAGCAAAAGTCCGGTAGCTTCGGCTACCGGGCTTCATCCATGATTTGAAATTTGAGACGATTCGGTTGCAGATGAAAATTAACAATTCAGCTAGCGAACCAAAGTAACAGAATTTTTAATATCAACTTTAATGTATTAATAATTGCTAAACTTTACTGAAAGGATTTTTATTATGAATAAAGTTTATAAAGCTATTCTTGGTGTAGCTGCCGCTGCTATCGTTTCCGGTGCTACCCTTGCCCCTGTCGCCGTAATGGCTTGGGGTGACTCTGCTGGTGGTCGTGCCGTTTACACGCTTGACGATGTCAATGCTGGTAAACTTGGTGACACCATCACTTTTAACTCGATTACTAATGGTAAAATTGGTGACGAGCGTAATTTCGTTGGCGCCAAACTTTCTACTGATACTAGTAACGTTTGGAAAGCTAATGAAATCAGCGTAAAAGACGGCGATGTTGTTACGATCCGTCTTTACGTTCACAACAACAGCCCTAAGGGTGTAGACAGAATCGCGGAAGGTGTTTCTGCTAACTTCTCACTTCCTACGACTGTTGCTAAATCGCATACGGTGATTGGTTACCTCAACTCATCGAATGCAACCCCAAATCGCTATTGGGACGAAGTTAAGCTTACTTCAAGCGATGACTTCTATATGGAATATGTTGAAGGTTCTGCAAAGTACACCAACTCTAAGATGGGTACCGTTGCTCTTTCTAACAACATTATCAATTCTGCTGTTACTCTTGGTTACGAAAAACTTGATGGTAAGATCCCAGGCTGTTATCAATATGATGGCCAGGTGACTATCCAGGTTAAAATTCATAAGTCTGTGACTGCTAAACTCGCTAAGACCGTTCGCATTAAAGGCGCTAAGGGTTGGAACGAGTCCGTCGAGGCTAAGATTGGTGACGAAGTAGAGTTCCAAATCGAATATGTGAACCTTACTTCTGCTAAGGTTGACAACGTGATGATTCGCGATGTTCTTCCTACCAACCTTGAATACGTAAAAGATTCTACCGTTCTTTACAACTCTAACTATCAAAACGGTACTAAGGTAGTTGAAAATACTTTGACCACCTCTGGTATCAACATTGGTAGCTATGGTGTGAATGGTAACGCTTACGTTCGCTTTACCGCTAAAGTTGTTAACAAATCTCTTGCTTGTGGCAACAACCAACTTGTTAACTGGGCAAGCTCTACTGTTAACTCTAAGGTGACGAAGGATGATGCTTCTGTGATGGTTAAGCGTGATGACGCTAAATGTAAGGAGCAACCAACTCCTCCAACTCCACCAACTCCACCGGTAATTCCACAAACTGGTGCTACTGAAGTTACTGCTATCGCTCTTGGTGCAGGTTCAGTTGTAACCGTTGCTGGTTATGCTATTGCTAGCTGGAAGAAACGTTAATTTAAGGACCGCTTTACGCTAAGCCGTAATACGGCTTCTTAGAAAAATTCCCATCGGGCAACCGGTGGGAATTTTTTGTGGTATTTTGTTGATGCTTTTCAAAATTCTTATGCTATAATTATTGTTATGAAAGCGTCATACAAAGAGGCTGGCAAGACCCGCAAGTGGTTATTTTCTGTTCTAGCGACAATTGTCTTAGTGTTTTCTTTTGTTACGCCGTCGTTTGTAACGACACAAGGTTCGGTATATGCGGATTCATCAATTGACGAAGTCGATGAATCGGTTCAGACCGATAAAGATGACGACGATGTAACTTGTATGAATTCTGGTGCAGGGAAGTCATTAGGTTGGATTCTTTGTCCGGTGCTTGATCTTCTAACAAGTACAGCGGAAAAAACATACAATAGTATTATTAAACCAAGTATGAATATTGAATCAGACTTGTTTGATCAAAATGGTGCTGGGGCCGGTACTCGTAGTGCGTGGGGCGTTTTCCAGGGGATTGCAAATGTTGCATTTGTGATTCTTTTTATGGTTGTGATTATTTCGCAAGTAACTGGTATTGGAATTAATAATTATGGTATTAAGAAGATTTTACCGAAGTTAATCGTAGTGGCGATTCTGGTAAATATTTCATGGTATATTTGTGTGATTGCGACAGATGTTTCGAACATTATTGGTAATAGCATTCAAGAATTATTCGAACATCTTCCTACTGGCGGTGGTGATGCGGCTAGCATTACACTTGCAACTGTAAGTGGCGGTGAGAGGGTTATTAATATTGCTGCAACAGGAACACTAAATGCCGTAGCGATACTTGGCGCAGTGGCTGGGATTGGTGCAATTATTATTAATCCAGCAATTCTATTATCACTTCTCATTTCTGCACTAGGTGTAGTTATTTCAGTCTTTACGTTATTCGTTCTATTATCGGCAAGGCAAGCGCTTGTAGTGGTACTAACGGTGGTTTCGCCGGTTGCAATAGTATGTTTCACGTTACCGAATACAAAGAAAATTTTTGATCGGTGGCTGAAAATATCGGAGGGAATGCTGCTCGTTTATCCGATTTGTGGGCTATTAGTTGGTGGTGGCGATTTCGTTTCGAGGCTTCTTCTCACACTTGCAAATCAGGGTGGATTCTTTATTGTGCTAACTGCAATGATTGTTGGCATTGTGCCAATCTTCTTTATTCCAACCGTGCTTAAGAAGTCGTTTGCTGCTGCGGGCGACATTGGTGCAAAGATTTCTGGTTACGGACAGAGAATCAGGGGTGGTGCGCAGGGTGCCGCAAGAAACTCTAGTCTCAATAGAAACGCTCAACAAAGAGGTTTGGAACGTAGAAATAGAATAATGGCCGGAGTTGATAAGAATGGAAATATTAAGGATGGAAAGTTTGCGAATAGTAGGCTTAACAGATTCCTTCGTGGTGGTGACAGAAATGTTGCTATGGCTAGACAGGCTTATCTAAAGGATGTAGAGTCGAAAAACCGCGTTGAAGATATGATGAGCACTGGATTTGAATCGGCGGTATCTAATGTCCAAGATAAGGCTAGTGCTTTGAGAACAGCTGATTACGAATCGCTTCTCAATAATGGAAAGGCAACCTTGGAAAACGGTACTGTGATTGTTGTGAATGATGCAAATTCCGTTGGTCAATACCATGCTCAGGCGTTAAAGAGGTTTGCTGGGGCTAAAAATGATGCAGAAAAGGCTGAGGCTATGGCGCAGATTAAGGCGGCACAAAATATTCTTTCCAAGACCGATAAGGGTCGTACTCAGGTTCAAACTAATCTTCAGAATTCGTTGGCAGCTGGCGAGACTGGTGCTTTGACTTATGCGGCGGGCCATTTGATGGGTGCCTATGCTGATAAATACAAATCGGTAAATAGGGGAGCAGAATCATTGATTAGAGAACTGTCGACAACCAATTTTGATGCTGATCCAAGTGCATTAGGTGCGATGCAAACTAAACTGAGCAATGGCAATTACAGTTTTGCTGGTCATGATAAATACACTGCAGAATCACTTGTTAACGCCGATGAGGCCGCAATTGAAAGCTTTGCACAGGCGATTGATAATATTAATAGAGGATTACCTGCGCCAGCTTCTTTTGACACTACGGCTCAAGATAACATTCGTGCTACAGCTTACGAAGCATTGCAGAAACAAAAAGCCGGCACTCTTAACATCAAACCTGAAGTTAAGGCAAAGCTTGAAAGAATGGTGGCTGGCTATACTCCTAAAGAAACTCCTAATAGCAGGGCTCAGATGATAAGCCATGGTGCATTTGAAGATTCGGCTGGTAATGTGATTCACTTGAGAGAAATGGATAATGGCAAGTTCTTAGATGATAGTGGCGCCGAAGTAGATATCACACATTACAAAAGGCATTAATAAAAAAATACGTTCTTGGGCGTATTTTTTGTTTGTAGATTATTTTAACGTGGCTTGGATGACGTGGTCGAAGAGGCAGGTAACGGTGAGTGGACCAACGCCGCCGGTTTTTGGTGTGAGGGCAGTGAGGTCTTTACGATTTCTGACTTCTTCGCTGACGTCGCCAACGATGACACCATCTTCTGATGTAGTGCCGGCATCAACGATAACGGCACCAGCGCGAACCATGTCGTTTTTGATAAGTCCTGGAACGCCGGTGGCGGAAATTATTACATCAAAGTCGGATAAAACATTTAAATCGTCGCCACGACGAAATACGGTGACGTCATAGCCGGAATTCTTGAACATACGTTCGAGTGGAGCGCCGACGAGTTTGCCGTGACCAACAAGCGCGATTTTTTTATGATCGAGTTCGATGCTATGACCGGCTAATAACCAATTTATGGCAGTAGCGGTAGCAGAATCAAAATCACTGTGCGACGATAAACCATCCACATCTTTGTTTGATGCGATGAGGTCAGTAAGTTCGTCGGTTCTTTCTTTTTCAGCAATTGGTAGTTGCAAAATCATGCCGTTAATTTCAGGGTCATTATTAGCTTCGAGGATTTTGTTCTTAATTTCTTCGGAGTTTTTGGCGTCGAAAAGCGTGACTTTTACACCAATGTCGTCACCGTATTCCATCTTAAGATTAACGTATTTAGCAATCACGGGACTGTCGCTATTTCGGATGATTAAAAGATGCGGTTTTTTAGAAAGACCGGCAACTTGATGACGTTGTCGTTCTTTAACAAAACCAGCTAATTCTTTACCATCTAAAATTTTCATACGAGTTCGACCGGTTCCTGTTGAAGTTTGAAGCCATATTTTTCAAGAACGGTATTCATGATGAAATTACGAGCGGCTGCCAGTTCGTTGAAAGATTTGGCGGATTCATTAATCAAAACGAGTGAAGCTTTTGGATTGACGCGGATGCCATAGATAAGTTGGCCGGAAAGTCCGCATTGCTCAATCAGCCAGCCGGAATTAATCTTGATTCCATCGTTGCCTCTATGAATTGGAATGCCACGGCTAGTGATTTGATAAACTTCTTCTTCGGTGATGTAGATATTTTTGAAGAAGGAACCAGCACTCGCGGTCGTAGCAGGATCTGGAAGTTTTTCGGCACGAATAGCAGAAACCATTTTGCGAACATTAAGTGGCGTAAAGACGGTTTCGTTGTGTTTAGTGATGTATTCTTCAATGGAATTATAGAACGGACGGTTCATGCGACCGACTTGCATTTGTAAGCGAATGGCAATGATGAAATAGCGATTCTTTTCGGTCGTATTCATGATGCTTTTGCGATAAGAAAAACGGAAGTCTTCTTTTGACAAAGTCTTGTATTCGCCGGTTTCGGAATCGTAAACGTCGGCGTTGTAGAAGCATTGTGAAACATCTTGGCCGTAGGCGCCAATGTTTTGGACTGGAGCGGCACAGGCAAGACCAGGAATTTTACTTAGAGCCTCAATGCCAGTGTATTCTTTTTTGCAAGCATATTCAACAACGTCATCCCAAACGGTACCACCCATGGCGGTGATGATGCCGGGATTGTCTGGATCTTCTGTAATGCCAGTCATGACATTTTTGATGAGTACGCCATTAAATCCTTCATCATGTCCCAGAGTATTTGCGCCAGTTCCGATTGGTACAGCTGGTAAATTTTGCGAACGCGCAAAAGCGTAAGCAGAGGCGACGTCGGCTTTGGTTTCGACTTCAATTAGAAATCGCGCCGGACCACCTAAACGCATTGTAGTTAGGGATGAAATTGGAACATTTTCACGTACTCTCATAATAGATATATTATATCACAAAGACGGGGTTATTTGTTGGCGCAGAAGTTGTCGGCGTCGACGTGATATTTCGGGCTATTGGCCTTAATATTTTGCTTCGCGCGGGCGATAAAATCTGGGTTGTGTTTCTCGACTTCGGCGATAGCTTTTCGCAAGTCTTTGCTCGTTAGCTCAATTTTAGAAAGGGAAGCTTCGGTTAAATCATCTTTGCCATAGCCAAGGCCTTCGCGGATTTCGGCGTCGGTCTTACCTTTGCTTTGCCAGATGGCATAGACTTCCTGACGGCCTTTCAGAACATTTCTTGCGGCTTGTTCGCGAATGCTGGCGAGATAGGAAGCATCTTGGTGCTCAGCGGCCCAAGCATCGGCAGTTTGATCGAGAGATTCTTCGAGGAGTTTGGCGCGGACTTCGCTGTAGGAAGACTTCTTCTCGCCCGGACGTTTTTCGGGATGGGCGCCGTAACCAATCCAGCCGTCGACTTTGCCGGCGAGCATAACTGGTGCGCCGGTACGGTCAATCATTTCGGAGTTTTCTTCTTTAATCTTTTTCAAGATGTCGTAGGTTTTTTCGAGATCTTCTTCGGAGCAATATAAGACGAAAGTATCGTCACGTTTGCCACCGTCGTTATCGAATTTAAAATAAAACGGCATCGACTTTTCATCGAAGGCGTCGATTAAGAGATTGGCCATTTTATAAATGTCTTCGCCGGCGATGTTTAGATATAAACGGTGCTTGGTTTCACCAGCCGGCTTAGTGCCGGTTTTACCACGTTCGGACAAAATGTGCGTCCAGCCGTTTTCTTCGTGTTCCCAATCGTTATCGTCTAAAACCTTTTCAATTTGTTTAAAGGTTTGTTCGTCGTAGGAATTCTTGGCGATTTGTTTTAATTCATAGACGCTGCTAACATCTGGACAGCTCTGTAGAAAATTTTTGATATATCTTTGTTCTGGGGAAGCGGTGGCGCTATCAACATCGAGATAGGATTTTTTCCAACGCTCAAACATTTTGAGGCGGAATTCTTCGCGGTCCGCAGTGTTTTCGGGCGAAGCTTTTTTCTCGCCTTTGTGAGCATACTGGAGATTGTTGTAGAATTGACCAACTGGTTTAGCATAAGCGTCGATAATTTCGTCGAATTTAGCCGGGTCGTCGAGCGGGCTTTCTATGTTTTCAAAAATGGAATGTTTTTTGACGGATTCCGGAGTAGTGACCGGAGCTTCGCTTGGCGCTTCTACCTCCTTCGCAATCGTATTCCAGCCGTTATAACCGTCCTCGACTGGTTTATTAAACTCTTCGTAGAGTTCGAGACGGCGGCCATATAATTTCTTTTTTAAAGAATCGAGGGAAGCTTTGCACTGGTTCAAAGTTTCTTCGTTATTGGCTTTTTCAAGGCCTTTAATCAGGGCATCTTCTAAGGGTTGTAATTCAAAGGGAGTTGGGCAAGCCTTCAAAAGGTTCTCAATATCATCTGGGTTGGAGCCACCAGTACTACGACCATTCATCCAAGCAAGTAAGGAACTCTCGATGCCAGAATCAATGGTTTCAAAAACTTTGTCTTTACCTTCAAGATCGAGTGGGGAAGCAACGCCGGCTAGGAGTTTCTTTTCTTCTGCAATGTCCGGTCGTTCGCCCATGCTGGGGACATTTTCATGCATACTTTTATTATAACAGAATAAGCCTAGGCGGTTTCTATTTTTAGGTAGGGGGTTTACAAGTCTAGATGGCTATAGTATAGAAACTGCGAAAATCAGATAAAAATCCGGGTTTTAGTATATAATAAATAAGAAGAAAGGTAATACTATGGCAAAAAAGGATGTGGTGGCAGACAATAAAAACGATAAGGGTGACGGAAAGTCCGAGGCCTTGAAACTTGCGATTGCACAGATTACGAAGCAATTTGGTGATGGCTCAATTATGAAGCTCGGTGAAACTCCGAAGATGGATGTGGAGCTTCTACCTTCGGGCTCTTTGTCGCTAGATTTAGCGCTCGGCGGTGGTTATCCAAAAGGGCGTATCATTGAGATTTATGGTCCAGAGTCTTCTGGTAAGACGACTTTGGCGCTTCATGCAATCGCCGAGATTCAGAAGCAAGGTGGGCAGGCAGCATTTATCGACGCAGAGCATGCGCTTGATCCGGCCTACGCCAAGAAAATTGGCGTGGATATCGCGAATTTGTTGATTTCGCAACCGGATAATGGTGAGCAAGCACTCGAGATTTGTGAGACACTAGTTCGCTCAAATGCAGTGGATTTGATTGTAGTGGACTCAGTGGCAGCGTTGGTACCGCAAGCGGAAATTGATGGCGATATGGGTGATGCACAAATGGGTCTTCAAGCGAGATTAATGTCCCAGGCGATGCGCAAACTTACTGGCATTATTTCAAAGTCACGTGCAACGGTGATTTTCATTAACCAGATTCGCATGAAGATTGGTGTGATGTTTGGTAATCCAGAAACCACGACTGGTGGTAATGCGCTTAAGTTCTATGCGTCGGTACGCATTGATATTCGTCGTATTGGCCAGATTAAGGAAGGCGAAAACATTTCCGGTAACCGTACGAAGATTAAAGTGGTGAAGAACAAGATTGCGGCACCATTTAGAACGGCTGAATTCGACATTATGTACAACGAAGGTATTTCAAAGACTGGCGATGTGCTGGACCTCGGTGTGCAATATGGCATCATCGATAAGGCCGGTGCATTCTTTAAATATAATGGCGAGACTTTAGGACAAGGTCGCGAAGCCGTGAAGAAGCTCTTCAAAGAAAAACCAGAATTAATGGCAGAAATTGAAAAGCAAGTTCGTGAAAGAGCTGCAAACGAAGAATAAAAACTAAACGGAGGAGACTTGATGCATCAGGATGAGATTTGGCAAGTCTATGCAAAAAACGGTGAACCAATTCCTGGAGAGGGTTGGGATTCTAAAAAAGATAACCCAGAAAAAACTAATAATAAAGCTATCGTTGGGGTGGCGGTAATTGCTTTTTATCGCTTTAACGACAAGCATGAACTAGAGTTTTTGTGGCAGAAAAGATCTGAAAAAGTAGATCGATACCCAAATAAATGGGATTTTTCGGCGGGTGGCCACATTAATCTTGGTGAAACTTTGATTCAAGGTGCGATTCGGGAAACGAAAGAAGAAATTGGTGTAGACATAACGCCAGAGGATCTGGAATTCGTGACGATGCGACCGTTTAATTGCAACCGTTTTGCGTGGGTTTATTGTGTAGATTGGACTGGACGGCCGGATGAATTCCACTTTGATGACAATGAAGTTTCGGAAGTGAAATGGGTGAAATATGACGAGATGGAAGAGTTCCGTTTGAAATACGCAAAGGACCCACTGAAAACTGATAACATTACTTTTCCGAATATTCACGAGTGGTTAAGGATTCATGGCTACCTTCAAAATCACTAATATTAAACAGGCGGTTAAAAATGAAAACCGCGTGAATGTTTATGTCGATGGAAAGTATTCTTTTTCGCTCGACATCGCACAATTAGTGGATTTTAAAATTAAAGTCGGACAGGAAATATCCGAAAGCGAACTGACTGAATTTAAGAAAGCTTCAACGTTCGGGAAACTATACCAGAGGACTTTGGAATGGGTGCTTACAAGACCACATTCGATACGAGAAACTAGAGATTACCTTTATAGAAAAACCAGAAATCCTTCTTCGGTAGCGCTCCGGGGCGCTAGCCCGAGTCTTACTACCTCAGAAGGACATTCTGGTTTTTCTTTAGATATGTCTAATTTTTCGGATGCGATTATTGAAAGGCTCATTCAAAAAGGATACTTGGATGATTTAAAGTTTGCGGAATACTACGTTGAGAATCGTTTTGTGAAAAAAGGTATTTCCAAAAAACGCCTACAAATGGAGCTCATGAAAAAAGGTGTTTCGCGTGAAATAATTGAGCAAGTCCTAGAGTTATCGAGCCGAAATGATGAAGAAGAAATCATGAAAATGATTGCTAAAAAACGCAATAAATATGATGATGAAAAACTTATTCAGTATCTTTGTCGTCAGGGATTTCACTTTGAGACTGTGCGAAATCTTGTTCAGACTTACGGAACGGATTCACAAAATTCGGAATAAACTCTTCGTTTGCAGCTTTTTTCTTAATCACACTTTCTTCGTCTTTCACAATGATTTTATAGTCGTTAATTTCGACGATTTCGCTACGTGGGATGGTTAAATCTGGATCAACAAAACTCTTGATAATTGGTCGTTTTACGATGATTTGTTGGACCATGTAATCGTCGCTCGTGACAGTGTAGTCTAAGACTTTGCCAAGTTTAGTGCCTTTTTTAGTTTCAACTTTTAGGCCGATGAGGCTGAAGTTTAGGTCAATAACTTTGCTGATTTTTACGACATCATCTTTTGCGACGAGCTCATCAATCGAATCGACGACCATACCATAACGAGAATACTCGCGGATGGATTTGGTGTCTAGGATGTTGGTGTTACGGTCAACAAGTGGGCCAGAAAGATAAAAGCCGATAATTTTGCAATCGGCGGGGTCAACAATTGGTTTTGAAACGGAGCCGATAGCGCTCGTTGATTGCATACTTAAAACTTTGGTGCCGAGAAGGCGGCTAGCTTGTACTAACATAATTTCATTATAGCATAACTTTTTTGGCGTCTTCGATATGGTAATCGCCAATCTTAGTGCGACGAAGAGCAGTGAGATAGGCACCGGTGCCGAGTTTTTTGCCGATGTCTTCGGCAAGCGTGCGGATGTAGGTGCCGCTACTGACGTGACAGCGGATTTTAAG
>CAMHNK010000011.1 GCA_946186455.1 uncultured Candidatus Saccharibacteria bacterium | reverse complement strand
CAGCGACGTTTATTATTCTATTGCCGACAAAAAGGATAATATTCTTTTGTCTTATAAATCCGATGTTGAGAATAATTCCGAGAATCAATATCTTAATACTTTGGAAGCTAATTTAAATAAAGATATCATTCTAGGTCACACTAGCTTTGGTGTTCATCGTGATGATTTTGATTTTATTTTCAATGATAAGATTGCTGATGGTTCCGCCTCTCGTGGTGAAGGCCGGACTGTTATTCTAGCCCTTAAATTTATCGAAGCTAATATGATTACTAATCTCTTAAATGAAAAACCAATTATTCTTTTAGATGATGTTTTTTCTGAACTCGATGAAACTCGTCGTCGATTCCTCGTCAAAAACTTTAAAGACAATCAAATCATTCTTACCAGTGTCGAAAATATCAAACTCGATTATTGATTCTTCGCAATTATATATTCATTAATATAAGCAATCACTGGGTTTTCATAACCCTCAAAGAATTTTATATTAGTGAATGCAGTTGTATCGCCATCATAGCGCCTCAGTGCTTCCGTTGCACGTGCTAGTGATACATATCTTTGGGCATACTTGTATTGTTCCCAATCTTGGTTCGAAGACGAAGTGATAAAGGCTGCACCTGATGCAATTCTCTTCTCGTTTTCGTTAGCGTTTAAGAATCTAAGAATCATTTGCAAGATGTTCGAGATAAATGAAACCTTCTTTGAATTATTTTTTAATGCATCAAGAATACCACCATCTGTATTCCCTACCGGTGTACTTCTCTCATTATTGTATTTAATAAAATCTGCTAGTACCGAACCGTCATTAATGGTTCTCACCCCGGAGCTATCAACCGATGTATTAGCGTTCACAAACGCCGCAAATCCAGCATCATTAAAGGTATCATTAAGTGTTGATGTATCAAAGGTTGCGACCATCGCGCAACTAGCTGATCCAACTGCACCAATCGAACCGAGTGTCTCACACTCGCCAAAATTCGTTAAAAATGAATTATTCTCATCATCTGCAAAAGTCGCTGGAAGTAGTGATGTCACTGCGCTAGCTGTTACAGTTAAAAATGAACTAAATTGGTTTAATAATGTTCCCTTTTTCATGGTCGCCATCGCAAATTTATAAACCAGTGACCCAAGGAAAGTATTCTTTGAAGTAATATCAAATGGACTTCGATTCATGCGATCAACTTCAGCATCGAGTGCTAGAATCTTATCATTTAATCTCGCATAAGATTTAACTGCGCTCGCGTCGCCTGGTGTTGCGCCGCTTTGCTTAGCAAGTTCCTTGCCTACATTCACAGCACCCTCAGCGAGCATTTCGCCACCGTAAATACCTTTCACCGTACTAAATGAGTTATTCACCAGTGAACTATCAACCGTTGGTGTGACTTTACCGAGTACCGAGCCAAGCGCTTCTTCACCCCACTGAATAAATCTACCAATCACTGCCTTTAAGCCACGTGATTTTGAAACCACCGTATCGGTTACCGCCGAGCCTCGTCCGCTCGCTCCTAACTGATTTGCTACAGTTTTAAGTACACGATCCGAAGAATAATTCTCTACATCTTTAGTATCAATCTTTTCACCAGCCAGAATCGAATACAAACTCTTTGATTCGAGCATGCTTCCCTTTTCAGTCTTCGTTTCACCAGTCTTTACATCAATAACTTCCGTTTCTTCTTCGCGATACAGATAGTTCATCGCATCGTTGATCTTGGTTTCGTTACCAAGCCCCGCCTTCATCTTGCTGATATTTTCCATAAATGCCAGGAAGAATAAACTCGATCTTTGTTCCTTAGACATCGTATCGGCTGCATTAATCGCGCCAGCGGCATTTAGTGTTGCCTGTGTACCATTCTCAGCGGTATTTTTACTACGTACCGACTCGACGAAACTATCAGCTGCACCTGAACTAGCATTGCCACCAACCTGCCCATATTCATAATAGGTTTCCGTTGTACCATCTTGCTTTTGCCTTTGTTTTTCGAACAAACCGACGTTATTCACGCTAACACTACTTCCCTCCCCCATCGCTTTATCCATCGCCTCTTCAAAAGTATCATCATCCTTATAAATGTTGCGTGAAGCGCCGAGTTTTCTAAACACATTTGTTGCGGAGTCATCGTAATAATACGCTGCTCTTGAATAAGTCGCACTATTCACTGCTTCGTAAAGTCTTGCGTCTCTGTGCACGGCCGTAATAATTTCACTAGCCGAAATCACTTTTCCGTCAAATAAAATACTAAGAGAACCACTACCTTTGTTTGCTTCTGTGAAATTATTTGCCGAACCATAACCCAGCGTTGCACCATGTGCCTTTAGTTTATCCGCCGTGTTCTCTGGCATGTCACCAGTTTGCATCGCTTGTTGGAAGACGAGTAATTTACTTTCCACTGCATCGGCGTATTGAATATCAGTTTGTTCGATTAATCTTTCCGAGATTGCCGAAGGAATCAAATTTCCAGTACTAAAGAATGCAACGAATACTGCAATAATTGCGGTTAAAAAGAGCAAAGCGCCAAAACCACGCTTCTTTTTCTTTGAATTACTACCACTTTTCCCAGTCACATTAGAAATAAACTGGTTGTTCTCTAGTGCAGTGTTTTCTGATGACCTCAAGATATCTTCTGCAGACATATCTAAATTATAACATATTTCTGGTATAATATAAAACATGATTCAGATAGAAAAAATCATTCCGGGTGGTGAAGCGTTGGGCACTCTTCCAGATGGTAAGAAGATTTTTTTCTGGAACGCTTTACCTGGCGAAACCGTTGTGAACTATGAGATTACAAAAAATAAATCTCATTTCGTAAACGCCATCGCCACTGAGATCAAAAATCCATCTTCTCACCGTGTTGAGCCAAAAGATGAATGTTTTCTTTCAACTTCCCCTTGGCAAATCATGGATTACGACTATGAACTCGAATTAAAACAAGAACTAGTCGTTGAAATTTTCCGTGAGCATCAAATTGATATTAATAAACCCGAGATTTTTACCGACCGCCAAGATTATTTCTACCGTAATAAAATGGAATATTCCCTCTTCTGGAATAACGAAACGAACAAGATTGAACTCGCCTTCCACGCCCGCGGTTCGCATCGTAAGTTTATTATCAACCATTCTTCAATCGAACGTCCGGAGCTTTTTAAAAAAGCGAAAGCCATCGTTGATGATCTAAATGCTCGCCACGAAGAAGCCCGCAAATATCAATCACTCCTTCTTCGCTGCAATCAAAACGGCGAAGTTTCTGGTGGTCTTTTTGAAAACGGCAAGCCCCACCCGATATTTGATAATCTCACCGATACGATTCTTGGTACCACCTATTCTTATTCCCCGAACGGTTTTTTCCAGATTAATCTCTCAGTTTACGAAATGGCCTTAAATGCTATCAAAAGTCACATTTATACCGACAAAGTTCTTGATCTCTACTCTGGTGTTGGCACGATTGGCCTTTCCGTTGCAAGAGACAAAAACCTCACACTCGTTGAAGTCGATAAATCTGCCTACAACGAACTTCTAAACAATACTAAGCATCTAAATAATGTCACCGCTGTTCTCGATAAATCCGAAAACGTTACTAACTACATTGAGCCAGACATGACTGTAATTTTAGATCCACCGCG
Source organism: uncultured Candidatus Saccharibacteria bacterium (assembly GCA_946186455.1). Taxonomy (GTDB): domain Bacteria; phylum Patescibacteriota; class Saccharimonadia; order Saccharimonadales; family Saccharimonadaceae; genus Nanosyncoccus. The sequence continues at coordinate 21,961 of CAMHNK010000011.1, read as the reverse complement.
CGCTGGCTGCGACACTAAACTCATCGATAAACTTCTCGAAATCAAACCAAAATGCATCATATATTTATCTTGTAACCCAGCTACAGAGGCTCGTGATGTCAAAAAGCTTTTAGAAAAGTATCAGATTAAAGAGATTAAAACCTTTAATTTCTTCCCACACACTCCACATATTGAAAACTTAGTTGTGCTATCATTGTAGTATGAACGAGAAGCGTAAAAAATTTATCGGCATTAATCTATTCATCTTTATTACGATGGTGATTGCCGTCACTTCAACTTTAATTTTTGGCTCTCGTGCCGCCCGCCTCGACGGTAGTGCTGCGGCTGGCGCTTCTCAACTCGTCGATGGTACCTTCGGTGGTGTTAAAATTGAATACTGGCACCATGTCGTTTCGTTTACTATTCTTAGTAACATCTTTCTCGGTATTATTACTTTAATTGCCGCGATTGTCGTTCTTAAACACCCAAAAAAAGAATTATCTAGAACGATGTCTACCTGGTATCTTGTTGCCGCAAGTTCCGGCATGCTTACCTGTCTTGTTGTGATTTTCTTCCTTGCTCCAATGCGAGCCGTTGGTGGTAAGAATTATTTTGATATGCTTCTTGAACAAATGTTCTTCCTTCACTTCTTAAATCCAATTCTCGCTGCCGTGAACTACATTTTCTTCCTTGAACCTAAAGAAAAGGTAGGATTAAAGCCTCGCCTTCTCGCCATCCTCCCACCAGTCATCTATGCTTCTCCATATATCATCTGTGTCTGCATTATTAAGTGTTGGCCGGATTTCTATGGTCTCACCTTTGGCGGGCAGTATTACATCATTCCATTTATTTTCCTGCTCGTCTGCGCCATTATGTTTGGTATTAGCAGCGGTTTAGTTGCCCTTCACGACCATTTCTCTAACTTAAAATAGTCTTTATTTTAAGATGAAAGCATGGTAAGATAATTTAAAGACGGAAGTGTGTCCGAGTGGTTTAAGGAGCACGCTTGGAAAGCGTGTGTGCGGGCAACCGTACCGGAGGTTCGAATCCTCTCGCTTCCGCCATGCCTAAAAATAGGTGTAGTATTTTATTAAGGGATAAAATGAACGAAGAAATCATTCAAATCAAAGGGCTCACCAAGAGGTATGGCTATGGTGATACTGAATCTTTCGCTCTGAAAGACTTCGATCTCACTATTAGACGCGGTGAATTCATCATGATTATGGGTCCATCCGGTTGCGGAAAGACTACATTATTAAACATCATTGGTCTTTTGGACCGTGCCACTAGTGGCGAATATATCTTAAATGGCGAAGATGTCGCCGGGATCTCCTCCCGTAGAAAAGCTCGTCTCCGCGCTAAAAAGATTGGCTTTATCTTCCAGAACTATAATTTGATTCAAGATCTCTCCGTTCTTGAGAACGTCGCACTTCCGCTCGTCTATATCAATCGTCCTCGTACTGTCAGACTTAAGAACGCTTCCGACACTCTGCGCCGCTTTCATTTACAAGAGCGTGAATACTACTTACCATCTCAACTCTCTGGTGGCCAGCAACAACGCGTTGCTATCGCCCGTGCGATTGTAAGTGATCCAGAAATCATCCTTGCTGATGAACCTACTGGTAACCTCGACTCCCGTGCCTCTATCGCCGTCATGGAAGAGCTAAAATCCATCCATGAAGAAGGCAACACGATTATCATGGTAACGCATAACCCTGCCCTTACAGTTTATGCTACCCGTGTAATTAACATGCTTGATGGTCAGATTAACACTGATATTAAGACTGTTGCCGACCAGAATCTTCCACAAAAGATTGAAGTTAAACGTACTCGTGGTAAAGCTAAAAGGACCCGCAAATCAAATAAAGGGAGGAAAAACTAATGGCAATGCTATTTCGCACACATTTAAGGCTTGCGCTCACCTCTATTAAAGAGAACCGCACCCGTTCTTTCCTTACCTGCCTTGGTATCGCTATTGGTATCGCCAGCATCATCATGATTCTTTCCCTTACTGGTAGCGTTTCTAAACTGATTTCCGACGAAATCACTGATATTGGCGCCGATCTTATCGTAGTGCGCCCATCTACGACTAAGGATTCTATCACTACAATTATCGAAGAATTAACTACCTCAAACTCCTTCCAAAAGAGTAATCTCGAGATCTCCGATATCGACGCAATCAAAGAAATCGATTCCGTGACAGCTGCTGCTCCAATTGCTATTACTCATAGCACTTTGAGTGATGAGGAAAACACCATTCCTTCCGCGATGGTTATTGGTACTAATGTTGATTTCAATACGATTGAGCCACAAACCTTCCGCTACGGTGGTTTCATCAACGATAAAAACCGTGAGAATTCTGTTGTGATTGGCCCAAGCCTTTCACTTCACCTCTATAACACGACTAATCCAGTTGGCCGCACTCTGAATTTCCATGGTCAAAGATTTATCGTGGTTGGCGTTATGGAAAACAACGATGCCTCAATCAACTTCGATAATATTGATTTCGACAGCGCTCTTATCATGGACATCAAAGTTCTCGAGAAACTCGTCGGCTCTCTCCAAGTTCAACAAATCAACGTAAAAGTTGCAACCACGAGCGACCTCGATGAAACTTCAAAGAAGATTAAAAATACTCTAGTTGATAAGAAATCTGGTGACACCAACTTCACCGTCGCCTATGGCGATAACATCTCTCATCCGGCTAGCTCACTTCTTAATATTATCTCTGGCATGCTTTCACTTGTCGCCGGTATTTCCCTCGTCGTTGGCGGTATTGGCGTGATGAATATTATGCTTGTATCTGTTGCTGAGCGTGCTCACGAAATCGGTATTAGAAAAGCGGTTGGTGCTTCTTCGACTAATATCTTAATGCAATTCATGTTTGAAGCTTTAATTCTCTCAGTTCTTGGCGGAATCCTTGGTATTATCCTGGGTTATGTTCTCGCTATCTTCGCTTCATCAATCACTCCATTTGCTCCATATGTCAGTTGGCAAATCATCGCAATCACCTTCCTTACTGCTCTAGTAGTAGGCGTGATCTTTGGTATCTATCCAGCCCTCAAAGCCGCTAGCAAAAACCCAATTGATTCTTTGAAGCACTATAGGTAGTATGAAAAAACAACTCGAGAAATTGCCATTCTACAACACCGCTGTCCTACCATATCATTTTATGCAATCCGTGGTTGCTACGACTCGTTATGGTCGCCCAGCTCGTAAACTTCATGTAATTGGTGTCACTGGTACTAACGGTAAAACTACCACCTGTTTCATGATCTGGAACATGCTTAAAAAAGCCGGCTACAAAACTGGCATCATGACCACTGTTGCTTGGGGTGTCGATAAACTTACTCCAGAGCTAGGCCATATGACTACAGTTGATGCCTTTACCCTGAACAAGCGCATTTCTGAAATCAAAAATCAGGGAGCTGAATATCTTGTTCTCGAAGTGACATCACATGCCTTAGCTGAACACCGTATTCTCGGTATCCCAATCGAAATTGCTGTTTTTACTAATCTCACTCACGATCATCTCGATTATCATCGTACTTTCGTCAAATACCGCGATGCTAAAGGTAAACTCTTCAAGAAGGCTAAATTCTCAATTTTTAATGCCGACGATGCCGCCACTAAGTTCTACACAATGCATACGAAGAAATATATCACATATGGTATAAATTATGGCGATAAAAAGGCAGAAAACATTAAATTGAGTAGTACTGGCGTCAAATATTCGTGTGGTGATATGAAAATAGAGACTAAGATTCCTGGCGAATTTAATGTCTATAATTCCCTTGCAGCCGCCATCGTTGGCGAAAAACTCGGTCTCAAAAAATCTCAGATTGAAGAAGGTATTAAGTCACTCGAATCCGTTGAAGGCCGTATGAATGTAATCGACGAAGGTCAACCATTCACTGTAATTGTGGACTACGCTCATGCTCCAGATGCACTCGAAAAAGTATTTGAATCTGTCAAAGGTCATAAAGGCAAGATTATTGCAGTCCATGGTGGTGCTGGTCGCCGTGATCCATCCACCCGACCAATTAGAGGCATGATTCTTGGTAAATATGCCGATTTTGTGATTATCACCGAAGATGATTCTCGCGACGAAGATCCCGAAAAGATTGCCGAAGGCTTTATTAAAGGTGCTGAAAAAGCCAAGAAAACCCTTGGTAAGGACCTCATTAAAGAACTCGACCGCGAAAAAGCCATCGAACTCGCAATTAACACCGCGAAAAAAGATGATATCGTCTTAATTCTTGGCAAAGGCCACGAAAAAACTATCCTTCGCGCCGACGGCCCTCACGACTTCGAAGACATCAAGGTCGCGAAAAAATACCTGAAGAAGCTCTCAAAAGAAAAATAACACTAACTATGAGGAGACTTTCCGAACTGTCTCCGAAGAGTTAGTGTTATTTTTATTATTAAAGATTACTCAGGTAAATATTCGGCAATGCCGTCTACGATTTTGTCGTTCTCAATCCCCATCGCTTTCGCAATTGCCGTGGCGCAAGCCATATACGAGCTTGCCGTTTCTCCAGGGATAAATGAAGCCATCGACACCACTTCGGACTTAATCGAAAGCGTGGTTTCGGTTCCCTTTGGATAGAGTTTCGAGCTAAGAATCTTCACAATCGAACTAGTCTGGCCAAAGTCCCAGGTTTCCTTGGTGCCCTTGAATTCTGAGAAAGTGTCAAAATTGATATCATCATGATTTAGTACTACGATTTCTGGCTTCATACCAAATAATGTCTTTTCATCCTCGAGATAATCCTCAGGCGACATATCTTTAAGAGAAGCAGTTACAAAATTCGTCATCGCAGCGATGTATACAGGGAGTCCATAGAAGACATTGTTTTTTAGCGTTTCGGCTGGTACCGTCACAATCACGTAGTTTGCACCGGCCTTCCAAGCATCACTAAGGAACTTATGAAGCATTCCCATTTTAAAAGTCTGATCGGAAGCGAGCACAGCTACTTGTTCCCCGTTTGCGCGGAGAATCTCATGCACAAAATGCGCCACGGTGGTTTTACCTGTCGTACCGGTAATCGCAATCAGCTTCATATCCTTCATCGGATTGCCGTAATATGACTTCAAAATTCCGGCTTTCATTTTCTGAGCTTTTGCTTTTAAGCCACCTTTTTTATTTTTACTCTGTGATTTCCCTGCTTCTTCCATATCTTTATTCTACCACCTTTCCTTGAAAATAGAAAACTTAACCCTATTCGAGTAACTTTATAATAAGATCAATGATTAGTTCTTTTTCACTTGGCTCGCTCTCTTCGATAAGTAATGTAATCGCCGTGAGCGCCTTGTCAGAAATTTTTGTTTCACCGTCCTTCGACAAATGGTGATTATTGAGCGTCAGATACAGCACAAATAAAAGTGCTCCAATCTGTTTGTTTCCATCCTTAAATGGTTTCTCATGTACGATAAAATATAGGAGCGCCGTTGCTTTCTCTGGTACGCTTTTATCACCTACCTCATCAAAGACCTTCTGGATCCCCTTCTTAAACCGGTCACCATCCTCCTCACCGAACTCTACCGTAGAACTCACATTCTGCTTTAGTTTCTCAACCGCCGTGAGGCACATTTCTATGCTTAATTCCCTCTCGGCCTGCTTCTTATTGAGAAACTTGAGATTAATTCGCCCACTATCATACTCTTTCAGCGCTTCAAAACTCCCCGCGTATTTTGATATTACTTCGATAATGCCGTTTGCTTCCCCGACCCCCAGCTCATTTCTAGCTGTAATCCGGCGGATAATCCCCATCATTTCTTCCACGTCGTGGAGTTTTTTCGCTTCATTTCTCTCTGTCAAAGCTTCCAAACGATTCTCATTTATCGCCATGCCAGAAACGACATATTTCTTAAGTACCTTCGTCGCCCAAATTCTAAAATTCGTCGCTTTCTTCGAATTTACACGATATCCGACCGAAATAATCGCATCGAGATTATACATTTTCACCTGGTAAGTCTTCCCGTCCGGTCCAGTATGTGCATTTTTTGCACATACTCGCGCTTCATCGAGTTCGCCATCTTTAAAAATGTTCCGGATATGCCTCGAAACTACCGTACGATCCACGCTAAAAATCTTTGCCATCTGGTCCTGAGTCGCCCAAATCGTCTCACCCTCAGCGTCGATATCGAAAATCACTTCCCCCTCTAAGCCTTTATAAATCTCGATTCGCTTTTCCTCTCTCATCACCCCTATTATAACACACCCTACCTCTTGAGAAAAACGATAAAATGTGCTATAATTATACGACGACTTATGAGTGGGGAGTAAGAACTTTAAAAGCTACTTAGGGGGGATTAAATTGGAGAGAACGTTCTTTGGCTACTGGACTTGTGATTACTGCGGCGAAGAAAACCGCGGTGACAGCAAAACCTGCCATGGTTGTGGCAAAACCCGTGGACAAGATGTAAAGTTTTATATTAATCCTAAGGGCAAAAGTGAGTCTAGGAAATATGTCGAGCGGCGAGAAATCGGCCCAGATTGGCACTGCTCTTATTGCGATTCTTTGAATCCAAACAGTGAGAGTTTTTGCAAAAACTGTGGTCACCCAAGAGATGAAAAGGACAAAGATTACTTTGATCTTCATCCAGAAAGAAAAGGCATAAAAGACGAATCATTCTTTGATTCGGACATAAAACCGGACCATCACAGACAGGGATTTCATAAAAAAGAAGAACCAAACTATCATTATGAGCCATCTTCTTACGATCCGCCACATTCAGAAGAACCACCGAAAAGAGTTTCGGAACGTCATTATGAACCAGTTAATGAGGGGTCTAGGTCAAGAGATTATAGTGGTTTTATTAAAAAAATCGCCATCTTTGCTTTAATTCTTATTGTAATTTCTTCAATGGTTTTTCTTCTGATGCCAACCAAACGAGATCTTACCATCATCGATAAGACTTGGGAGCGTCAGGTAGAAGTTGAAGAGTATCGCACTCTGCATGAGGAAGATTGGTCTATCCCGTCAGGTGGTCGGATGACCGGCTCATACCGAGCCATCCATCACTACGAAGATGTACTAGATCACTATGACACAGTTACCAAATCTCGCACGGTTCCAGATGGCGGTCACTACGAAAGTGATGGTTACACTGATAACGGTGACGGCACCTTTACCGAGCATTCGCACTGGGTTACAGATTACAAAACGGAGTATTACACCGAACAAGAGCCTGTCTATCGTTCCGAACCGGTCTACCAGACCAAATATCAGTACGATATTGAACGCTGGGTTTTCGATTATTATGAAACCACCAGTGGTCATGACGACGAGCCATATTTTGCTTCTCCAAAGCTAGACTCTAGGCATCGCACCGGTCATACTACAGAAACCTATCACATCACTGCCACTTACGAAAAACGTGGCAAAACAATTACGGACATCTACACCATGGACTTTGCCAGTTGGAAGACCGTCGAAATCGGTACGACCATCAGAGCAAAAGTTCATGTCGGTAAACGTATCGAACTAATCGAATAAGTCGCAAAATACCCCGCTTCGGCGGGGTAATTTTTTGTAATGCACCATAGAACTGTATCTGTTTGGTTTTAAAGCATTACATAATGCTATACTGGTAATATGGAGAAAATCAGAAACGCCTTGCTAGTTGCTCTTGGTATGGTTTTGACCGCGACCCTGACCTTCACTTCACTATTTTTCTTCAATCGTCCAGTCGAGGCTCCAGAGAACCAAGATGATGACCCTGTCAGCTTGCCAGAGGAACCCGTCCCAGAAGAAAGAACTTATACACTTACCTTTACTGGCGACATTTCCTTGGCCGACAATTGGCATATCGCTCCCAAATATGACGAACGCGGTGGCGTCACTGGAATTTTAGGTAGTACTATGCTAGACACCATGAAAAATAGCGACTTTCTAGTGGTAAATTCCGAATTTACCGTTTCTAACAGAGGAACACCTTTGCGGGGCAAAATGTATACTTTTCGCGCTAAACCTGAACGCCTTACCATCTATCAAGAGATGGGAGTGGATCTCGCTGATCTTGCCAACAACCACGTTTACGATTACGGTGAGGACGCTTTTCTAGACATGCTAGACGCTTTTGACGGATATAAAATCCCTCACATTGGTGCTGGACGAAACCTAAAAGAGGCCAAAGAACCTTATTTTCTTACACTCGGAAATTATAAGTTTGCCTTTGTGGCCGCCACCAGAGCCGAAAAAAACGTGATGACACCACAGGCCACTAGTACGGCTCCCGGCACTTTTTGGTGCTATGACCCAGCCGAGATGATTGATCTCATTAAGGATCTAAAAAACCAGGTAGATTTTGTTATCCCCGTTATTCACTTTGGGCGCGAAAATTCCCACGAACTCGAACAGGCTCAGATGGATAGTGCGAGAGCCTACATCGATGCCGGCGCCGCCATGGTGGTCGGTCATCATGCTCACAATCTTCAAGGAGTAGAAATTTATCAGGGCAAACCAATCATCTACAACCTTGGTAATTTCCTCTTTAACTACGTTGATACTGACACCGCTCTGTTTCAGGTTAAAATGGATCAAGATGGCAAAATGGAATACTACATTCTCCCCGCTTTTCAGACTAATTGCCAAACTATTCTCTTAGATGAGGGCGCCAAAAAACAGCAGATTATTAACGATATCAACTCTTGGAGTATTAACGCTAAGCTCGACTCAACCGGTAAAATTATACCAGCGTCTTAGCCGAAAGCAAAAAAATAAAAGCCCAAAGGCTTTTAATTCGTGGCGGAAGCGCTCGCCCCTTGGGACGCGTCGCTGACGCCTATGGCGGAAGCGAGAGGATTCGCGCGAGCGAAGCGATGCTCGATATCCGTTATTTTGAGCACTATCGAAGATAGTGGCGGAAGCGAGAGGATTCGAACCTCCGAGAGTCTTGCGACCCCACACGATTTCGAGTCGTGCGCCTTCAACCACTCGGCCACGCTTCCACGTCCAATCCTATCACATTTCCCTCGTTTTCTCAACCACGCTGTGAAAAAATTATGAAAATTGTTCTTCACATATCTAAAAAATATGGTATAATTATGACGTCACTCGCAAGGGTGATGCTCATTTAATTTCTAGGTGGATGTTACTAACATCCACAATGCACTTAAGGACCCTAAAGGTCCACGAGTGAACCAAAAATTTGTGTGCCCGTAGCTCAGCTGGATAGAGCGTTTGCTTGCGGAGCAAAAGGTCGTAGGTTCGAATCCTGTCGGGCATACCAAATTCTGCTTAAAAAATAGACCGTAAGGTCTTTTTTTGTTTGTTGAATACATTTCTAGGGGCTTTTACGACTAACGAGGAGTAAGTGAGCGAAGATTCACCCGTAACGACGGGCTGAATCGAGCGTCCCCTAGAAATGTATTCACAAACAGAGAAAATTATGGTATAATATTTCTCGCACCTTAATATTTTTACAGATCAAGGGGGTAATAGAATGATCTTAGAAATCAAAGAGAAAATCGTTATTCTAACCAGCGAAAAGTGGGTTGATAAGCACGATATTGCCAAACGCATTGGTAAAGCCTATGGAGATACGGACGGCCTTATCATTCACTTCGATTCCCTTCGCAAGAAGTATAAGAAAAAGCTCGGCAATGATTTTACCGAGGATAAGCTGAATGCTCGTGTTCTCGAACACGTTGCTCGCGCCTTTAGTGCTAGTTTGCTTACTGGGTCTTATTTAGTGCTCGATACCGATGTGGATGATATTCCGGGTTTTGAGATTCTGCTAAAGACTATCGAACGTGTCCAAATGCTCATTGATGAAATGAAAGATGAATATGATGGGGCCAAAGTAAAAAATCGTGGACCAGTTCATATTCTTCATCTGTCAATTCCTGGCACCGACGCCGAAAAAGAGGCTTACCTTAATAGCTGTCGTAATGAATTTAAAAACGAACTCTATCCCAATATGGGTGAGGATGCCGAAATTCTCGCCGAACTGCTTCTTAAAGAAAAAGTTGTTCGTCTCGACAATAGGGCTCTTGATTACGCTAGACTCGGGTTTAAAAGGTATTATACCTTTAGTCCGATTCTTGAATTAAGCGAAGCGTCCATTAATGACAAAGAAAATCTTGATTTCACGGTCAATCTGTAAAAGAACGGGGCAATGTCCCCGTTTTTTCATGTTATAATTAAAACATGGAATGGGAAAAAGCAACTGATGTCATATTAATCGCCTCCATCGCAATTTTCTCAATTTTTGTGTGGCTGGCTATCTATCAATGGATTAAACGCAAATCCTTTATGAAAATCGACAAAAATCTCCTCTGGGCGATTCTGCCTTTTCTCCTGATGGTGATTACTTATTTCCTCTTTGATAAGGTTTTTGTGTTGAATACCCGCCCAAACGGCTCTGGCGAACCATCCTTCCCTTCGACCCACACCATGGTTGTCGCCACAATTTTCTTTATTGTTACCCTCAATCTCAAAAAATACATCGCAAACATCTATATCCGCATCTTCCTCTACATCGTCATGGCAGCGCTCATCGCCCTCGTCTCGGTCGGCCGCGTCCTTGCCAATATGCACTGGGTTTCCGATGTTCTCGGTGGTCTTGGCTTTGCCGCCATCTTTGCTGCTATCTATTATTTCGTAACTAAACAAAGGATCAAAAATGAGTAGTATTTTTACCAAAATCGTGAACGGTGAGATTCCGTGCTACAAGATTTATGAAGATGAGAAAACTATGGCTTTTCTCGATATCAACCCAGAAACTCCAGGCCACACCCTCGTCATTCCGAAGGTCGAAGTCGACAAAATCTATGAACTCAGCGACGAAGACTATACCGCCCTCATGAACACTGTTAAAAAACTCTCTGTTCACATGGAAAAAGTCCTCGGCGCCCGCACGCTCTGGAAGGTAATTGGTACCGACGTTCCTCACGCTCATGTTCATCTTCTTCCCTTTGATAAAACCTGGCATCAAGACCGCCATGTCGAACTAACTGAAGACGAATTTAAAGAAATTCAAAAGAAACTCGAAATAAAATAAGAAAAACCCCGCAGGTTCTGCGGGGTATTTTTTTGAATTTACGAAGGCTTACGCCTCAATTATGGAGGGGATATAATCGGAAAACATCGTGGGTAAGGTGTCGACGGTAATGCGATAACCGAGTTCGAGTTTCCGATAGTTCTTGGCAAACGGGGTAGCGAGTGAGCCGGCCTGCGGCACCAGAGTATGCGTAATCGCGATGATATTAAAGCGACACTCACGATTGAGCATCCAGGCTTTGTTGAGGGCGCCTTTGGCACCATTTGCTTCAGATGAAAGGTAATGATCGATCATTTTTAATTCCTCCCTAAGAAAAATGATAGTTTTGGCAAAAACGCCAATCTTTACATTATAGCACACTTTTCAACAATTGTCAATACTACCATCTGTTATAACCATTCCGTCTATTCTTTTATTATCTGATAAATTATGCTATGATAAATTTATGAAATTTGCGAGTAGTTACGAACCGGGGGACTTTGAATCAGACATTTATGCAGCGTGGGAGGCTTCCGGCGTTTTCCAGCCAACCATCACCACCCTTCCCGTCGACAACGACGGCAACGGTGAAGATGATCGTAAAGTGGTCACGAGGGACGACGTTTACTCTATCGTTATGCCACCACCAAACGCCAACGGCAATCTTCACATCGGCCATGGTTTGACTATCGCCCTTGAGGATTCCCTCATCCGTTTCCACCGTCTAAGAGGCCAGAGTGCTTGGTATGTCCCTGGTGCTGATCATGCCGGTTTCGAAACCTGGGTCGTTTACGAACGCGCCCTCGAAAAAGAAGGTCACACTCGCTTTGAATTTGATCGTGACGAACTCTACTCGCGTGTCTGGAACTTCGTTGCCGAACAGCGTGGCAACATGGAGCTCCAAGTTCGTGCTCTCGGCGCCTCCTGTGCATGGGGCGATCTTACCTTTACCCTTGATGAAAACGTCGTTGACCGCGTCTATACCACCTTTGAAAAAATGTGGAATGATGGCTTGATTTACCGAGGTGAAAAGCTCGTGAACTTCTGTCCGAAGCACCAAACCGCCTTCGCCGACATCGAAGTCGAGCACGAAGATGAAAAAGGTTCCCTCTGGGATATCGCCTACACCTATGATGGTGGCGAAATCGTCGTTTCAACTACTCGTCCAGAGACGCTCTTTGGCGATACTGCTGTCGCCGTCAACCCAGAAGACAAGCGTTACAAAGATTTAGTCGGTAAAACTGTTCACCTACCTCTTACCGACCGTGAAATTCCGGTTATTACCGATGAACATGCCGACATGGAATACGGCACCGGTGCTGTGAAAATTACCCCTGCTCACGACTTCGACGACTTTGAAGTCGGCAACCGCCACAATCTCGAGCGCATCCAGGTGATTGCCGAGAATGGCACCATGATTAACGTCCCTGAAGCCTATGATGGTCTCACTACCACTGAATGCCGCAAAAAAGTCCTGAAAGATCTAAAAGAAGCTGGCCTTCTCCGTGGTGAAAAAAGCATTGTCCACTCCGTTTCTCACTGTTACAAATGTGGCACGACCATCGAACCTACTCTTAAGGAGCAATGGTTCATCGATGTTAAGAAGCTCGCCGCCGAAGCGATTAAACATCTTGAGGCCGGCGAGATTAAATTCCACCCAGAGAGCAAGCAACGTATTTTGATTAACTACCTCGAGAATCTCAAAGACTGGAACATTTCTCGTCAGATTCCTTGGGGTATTGCCATTCCGATGTTTAAGAAAGTAACCCTCGAAGCGACCGCTGCTCCAGAGTGGATTTTCGACCGCCGTGTGAATCTTAAAGAGATTGAGCGTGCTGGCGTCAAATATGTCCGCGACGAAGATACCTTTGATACCTGGTTCTCTAGCTCCCACTGGCCAATTGTTTGTACGAACTGGACCGAAGGTGTGTTCAACCCGTATTATCCGCTCGATGTAATGGAAACTGGCGCCGATATTCTCTTCGCCTGGGTTGCCCGTATGATTATGATGGGCGTCTATGTCACCGGTGAAGTACCGTTTAAAGAAGTCTATCTCCACGGTCTCGTTCTCGATGCTCATGGCAAGAAGATGAGCAAATCCAAGGGTAACGTGATTAACCCAATGGAACTCGTGGCTAGGTATGGCTCCGACGCCTTCCGTCTTGGAATTCTCCGAGGTCGTTCCGCAGGCATGAACCAAGCCTTCTCTGAAAACTCGGTTATCGCCGGCCGCAACCTCTGTAATAAACTCTGGAACATCTCAAACTTCATCCAAACAGTTGTAGACGAGAGCGAGGGAGACACTGCTCGAGGGCTTTCGGAGGTTACGACCGAGAATGAGGGCGTGAGCCCCGTAACGACGGGCGCGAGCGACCCGTCCCGAGAGAGTGTCGACTCGCTCGACTATACCACCGACCACATGGGTGAAGACTGGATCTGTCGTGAACTCACTACCTGCCTAAACGACGTCACCGAAGACATGAAGAATTACCGCTTCGCCGAAGCCGTCGAGACTCTCTACCAGACTATCTGGGACAAATACGCCGACTGGTTTATCGAGAGCCAAAAGATTTACAAGAACATCCCATTGCTTAAGAAAACTCTCGAAGCCATTCTCATCGCCCTTCATCCATTTGCGCCATTCGTAACAGAGGCGATTTGGCAAAATCTCAGCTGGACCGATGACTTTATTATCACTAAGGACTGGCCAAACGACTTCAAATTTGACGCTATAACGGCCGAGCAGTTTGAAAACATAAGAACTATCGTGTCGGAGGTTAGAGCCACCTTACAGGCCCTTCCAGGCACTAATAACGCCAAAAAATATGGCCTATTGTACGGCGAAGACTCACTCGTAGAGGATAATGCAAACTTAATCCGCACTCTCACCAAGGTTCCGACCATTAACTCGAATAATGGCCAGCCGAAAGGCCTCCGTGTACCTCTGGCAAACCACGAGCTCTACCTCGACGTTCCAGAGAAAGTAATTAAAGAGTACAAAGCCGCCCTTACTGAGAAGATTCTTAATGTCGGTCGTGAACTTGATGCCTTGAACGCCCGCATGGCAAACCCAAGCTATGTCGAGCGCGCCCCAGAGCATCTCGTGAAAGAAACCAAAGAGTTGATCTTTGAGAAAGAAAACCTCATTAAGAGGATGAAGCAAGAATTAGAACTCATCTAAAAAAATCCCCCGGTCATCCGGGGCGATTTATTTATTCTGATTTTTTACTTGGATCCTCGATGCAACTGCAGACCTCCTTCCCTTCTGCCGTTACTCCGCAGGATTTGTAAGTCCCTTCCGCACAGGAGACATCATCAGGCTTTTCCACACTACTGTCATCGGAGCCGCTAACCCCTTCTTGCGGTCTGTTATTCACCGCAATAATTGTGCTAAAAATCGAGCAGGCTGCCGCAATCGCACCAATCGCAATTCCAATCGCCACCTCTTTCTTTATCTTCATACTAACCTTTCTTCTTATTGTATTTATCCAGATTAAACAGCGGGTTCTTCCCTTCGTCGATCAGCGCTTGGGCCTTTTTCACTAACTTTTCCACACCGGCTTCAGTCGATGCCGAGCCAATGTGCTCCGTTCGGACCACCCTTCCCTGTTCTTTGTAACATACCTGCACTCCGGTTGCGCCGGAAGTCGTTTTGAATTTACGGATAAATGCCATACCCACATTTTACCACATCTTAAAAGAATCTCTTTTGCAGTCCGCGCACGAGGCCAAGATTTTTGCACACGAAATCCATAACCTTTTGCACAAAAATCATAAGAATTTTCGCACTAATTCCCTTATGTCTAGCAACCCATACGGCTAGCATCCCGACTTGACAAACGAAAAAGCTTCCGCTAAAATCGAAGTAACAACTGAAGAGAGTGGGGTTCAGTTGGGAGAAATTGACCGACTTTGGGACATCAAGCCGGAATTTCTGCATGTTTAAACATAAAGGGAATGATGTGTCAATTAAATTCACGTCATTTAAGATTGTGCTATAATCGGAATTATGAAATTACCAATTACGCAGAGCAGGGAATGGATGAATCTACAGAATGATCTGGGAGAAACCGTCCATTACGAGGCCCAAGATGACTTTACTTATTTAGCTATTGAAAAGACTACACCAGTAGGGAAATACCTATATCTGCCTTATGGACCGGTCGCTGAGACTAAAACCGGCTTGAAATCTGCCATTGATTCATTACAGAATCTCGACAAAGACCTGATTTTTATCCGTGTCGAGCCGCAAAATCTCGATTTCCTAAAGATTAAATCGAAAAATACCAAGAAATCTACCGACCTCTGTCCAAAAGAAACCTGGAAACTCGATATAACAGGGAACGAAGACGAGTTAAAAGCCCGCCTCCCATCGCGTCTCCTTCGTTATTACAAGAATCATGAGAAAAATGGCCTAAAAATCGAAACCAGTAAAGATCCAAGCGATATTCACTATCTGTTAGATCTTCAAAAAGCCCTCGCTAGAGAAAAGGGAATCAAGACCTTCTCTGAGCACTATCTCGCCACCGAATTAAAACAGGATTTTGCAACTCTTTACATCGTAAAATACACGAATCCAGAGACAAATAAAGAGGAGGTCGTTGCCGCTGGTCTCGTTTTTGACTACGACGACACCAGATATAATCTCCAAGGCGCCCAGAACGACACTGGACGTGGTCTCCATGCCACCGGCATCCTCACAATTCAGCTAATCCTCGACGCTTATAAAGACGGCAAAACAGTCTTCGATTTCTGGGGAATTGCCCCTGAAGGTGCCCCGAAAAACCACCCGTGGGCCGGCTTTACTAATTTCAAGAAAACCTTCGCCGGTTATGAAGTGGACTATGCCGGTACCTACGATATTGTTTTGAAGCCAGCCAAATATAATCTCTACAAAACTCTCCGCAAAGTCCGTCGCCACCTTGGCTAATCACTTGTGCTATAATGAAATTATGAAATTCGAAGAAATCAGCGCCGAAGATTTTCGCGCCTTTGCTAATCAAAGTCCATACAAATCTTTCATGCAAACCCCAGAAATTGCTAAGCTTAGAGATAAATCTGGCTGGACTGCACACTATGTCGCCATCAAAAAGGATGATGAGATTCTCGGAGCCTCGATGCTTGTCTCGAAGCCGGCTTTCATGAAGAAGCTCTATTTCTATGCACCAGGCGGCCCACTGATGGATCTCGAAAACACTAAACTCGTCGATTTCTTCTTTGACAATCTAAAAACCTACATCAAATCGAAAAACGGCTATCTACTTCATATCGACCCGTATTATGAACTGATTGAACGCGACCGCGACGGTCTACCGGTCGAAGGTGGCTTTAACCATAAAAAAGCCCTCGAAAATCTCGAAAAGCAGGGTTTTAAAGAAATGAAAAACGCCTCCCAGCCAAAATATCTATTCGTCACCCCTATAGAAAACCGAACAGAAACCGAACTAATGGAGAGCTTTAAGCGAAACACCAGAAACCATATTAGGAAAGCTGAAAAAATGGGCGTCACTATCAGGGAGCTCAGCCGAGACGAACTTGATAAATTCAAAAAAATCACCGAATCCACCTCTGAACGTCGCCACTTTACAGATAAACCATTAAGCTACTACGAAACCATGTACGACCTCTTCCATGCTCGTGGCGAAGTAAAATTCATAGTAGCGGAAGCAGTTATAACTGAAGATGGCACAACTCGAGGGCTTTCGGAGGTCACGACCGAGAATGAGGGGGCGAGCCCCGTAACGACGGGCGCGAGCGACCCGTCCCGAGAGTGTGCCACTTCGGGCATACCTACAGTTCTCTCCGCTGCCATGTTCATGACCTACGGCGATGAAGTCGTCTATCTTTTCTCCGGTTCCGACGAAAAATACATGCGTGACTATAACGCCCAATATTTGATCCAATATCACATGCTAAAATTCGCCGCCGCGAACCGCTTCAAAATCTACAACTTCTATGGCATTAACGGCCTTCCAGATGAAAACTCCAAAGATTACGGTATTTACGAATTCAAAAAAGGCTTCGGCGGCCACGTCGTCGAACTCATCGGCTCTTTCGAACTATCTCTTAGTAAAACCTACACTCTTGCCAAGAAAATCCGCCATTAATGCTATAATTTAGACATGCAGAAGAACTCAGTTTGGAAAATTATCGCGAAACACACGTTTACGCTGTTTAATCTTGTCAACGTGATTCTCGCCATCATGGTCGCCTCTGTTGGCAGCTTCAAAAACATGTTGTTTATCAACATTGCTTTTTTAAATACCATGATTGGCATCATCAATGAAGTGCGCGCCAAACGCATGGTGGACAAACTCCGCCTCATCTCTGATAAACCGCCAATTGTTCTGAAAAACGGCAAAGAGGTTAAAACCCCAGTTGAAGAAGTCCAGGTTGGCGACACGATTGTCCTAAAACTCGGCAACCAAATCATGTTTGATTCAGTACTCGAAGAGGGAATCGTCGAAGTCAACGAGTCCTTCATCACCGGTGAGCAGGACAACATCACTAAGCACCCAGGCGACCAACTTATCTCTGGTAGTTTTGTGGTTTCTGGCACCTGCACCGCGAAAGTCGAGCACATCGGTGAAGAGAACCTCGTCTCTAAACTGGAAAAATCCGCCCATGTCATCAAAACTGCCGATTCCAAGCTCTTTAAACTCATGAATGACATCGTAAAATACATTTCCTATACTCTCATTCCAATCGGCGCTCTCCTCCTCTGGTCCCGCTTCAACGTTCCGGGCACTACCCATGAAACCGCTATTATCTCTACTGTTGCCGCCCTCATTACTATGATTCCAGAAGGCCTCGTCCTCTTGACTTCATCCGTCCTCGCTCTCGCGACTATCCGCCTCTCGCGCCAAAAAGTCCTCGTCCAAGACCTCTATTCGATTGAGACGCTCGCCCGTGTCGACTGTATCTGCCTCGATAAAACCGGCACCCTGACGACCGGCAAAATGACAGTGAGAGACCATATTGTCGCACCAGGCGCCACCGAAACTGCGCTTCTAGACGCGCTAGAGCTTATTCTAAGCCATCTTCCGGCCGATAACGCTACGAGTAAGGCTCTCCACCAAAAGTATCTAAAAACGGCCAAATTTAAAGCTACAGACGATGATTACGATATCATCCCATTTTCTTCCGACCGCAAATACTCCGGCATCAAAAAGAGAGACACTGAATACCTAATGGGTGCCATCGAATTCATGACAAAAGACAAATCCCTGATTAAAGAAGAACAAAAAATTGCCGAATCCTTCCGTATTATCTCTGTTATTAAGCGCGTCAAAGGCAAAGAAACCCTCCTCGGCTTCATCTGCCTTGAAGACGAGATTAGGAAGGATGCGAATAACATTATTAAGTTCTTTTACGATAATGATGTCGCCATCAAAATCATTTCCGGCGACAATCTGGAAACCGTCACGGGAATCGCGAAAACCGTGGGTGTCCTAGATACGCGTGGCGTCGATCTCTCTACTCTAGATAAGCCGAACTTTAAGAAACTTGTTCAGGAATACAGCATTTTTACTCGCGTCAAACCGGCCGAGAAAAAAGCTCTCATCAAAGCCTTTAAAGAAGCCGGCTTCACCGTCGCCATGACCGGTGATGGCGTAAATGATATCCTCGCCATGAAGGAAGCCGACTGTTCCATCTCTATCGGTGAAGGTTCCGACGCTGCCCGTCGCGCCTCTAAACTCGTCCTCCTTGATTCTGATTTCGGCGCCGTCCCATCAATCATCGCCGAAGGCCGCCAATCCATCAACAATCTCGAGCGCTCCACCTCTCTCTTCCTCTCGAAAACCGTCTACG
Source organism: uncultured Candidatus Saccharibacteria bacterium (assembly GCA_946186455.1). Taxonomy (GTDB): domain Bacteria; phylum Patescibacteriota; class Saccharimonadia; order Saccharimonadales; family Saccharimonadaceae; genus Nanosyncoccus. The sequence goes on along the minus strand of CAMHNK010000011.1, from coordinate 3,181 downwards.
CATCGACTCTCGCTGTTGTCTTCGTCTTCCTACCGTTCGAATACCCATTTATCCCTATCGAAATGACTCTGATTAGCTTCTGCTGCATCGGTTTCCCAGGCCTTGTTCTCGCTCTCGAGAAAAACACCGCCCGCATCAAGAACCACTTCATTCACAACATTAAACATTACTCTGTTCCGACCGGCCTCACCATTGCTGCCTCAATGATTGCGCTCTCTATCTTTGCCCACTTCAATGGTCTCTCTCGTGGTCAGCTCAACACCTGGTCTGCCATCATTACCTTCGCAATCGGCCTTTTCCTCGTCTACAAGATTTCTCGTCCACTCAACCTTTTCCGTGGGCTCTTGCTTCTCCTAATCATCGCTATCGCGATCGGCGCTCTCACCATTCCGTTCACTAGGGAAATCTTTGAGTTCGCCCCACTCTTCTAGATTGACATTTAAGCAAAAGTGTGATATAATAGTGTCAATTGATTATTTTTCGGCACTTTAATAATTTCTGGGAGTGATATAAATGAAAAAAATCCGCATCCGGGATCGCAAGAAAGCCATTGAAGCTGCCACCGAGCAGGAAAGAGCTCAGCAGAGAAGAGTCACGGCTTTCGCACATCTCTTAAGTGACATTTGTCGCTTTAAACTCTGTATCCTCGCGACTTACCCCTCCGACCCGAATCATTACGAAATCCCTGAGACTAGGTTTGAATCATTTAGCAATATTCGCACCGACCTCCATCAGGACTTAAAAACCCTTCGTGAACTCGAAGTAGAAGTACCTGACAAGGTCAGCGATGTCATCGACAAAGCGTCTCTCTATGATTTCATGACCTCCGAAGCTTGCGAAGCCTATTTTGAAGAACTCGAAGCCGCCTGCCGAACAATAATCATGTACTATTAAAAACCCGCCACCTCGGCGGGTTTTATCATTTGAAAATTATGATTCGATGGATATTCTCGGATAGATGTTTAACTTGTAAGGATCGGTCGGCTTCACGCCCGCCTGTATCTCATAAAAAGCTGCTGCTGCAACCATCGCGCCATTATCACCAGAGTATTTCGGCTCTGGGAAGAAAACCGCGTAATCTTTGCTGAATATCCTCTCGGCTTCTTCACGTAGTTTCTGGTTAGCGGATACTCCGCCAGCGAACACAATGGATTTAATCTCTGGATGTTCCTGAATTGCCAGTTTAATCTTCTCGTTCAGAATATCAATCGCTGTCTTCTGGAAACTCGCTGCAAAGTCCGCCCGCATTTCATCGGTTAAATGATTCTTGAGATCATGACTCGGGTGCGAAATAGGAAGGCCGAGTTCCTTCTGTACCGCTCTTAAAACTGCGGTTTTTAACCCTGAAAATGAAAAATCTAAACCATCCACATGTGGATGCGGTAATTTGTATTTGTTTTCATTGCCCCTAAGTGCTTCTTTTGCAATCGACGGACCACCCGGATACGTTAGCCCCAAAATCTTCGCCACTTTATCAAAGCACTCCCCAACCGCATCATCGTGTGTGGTTCCAATAATCTCGAACTGATCATGCCCCCGCATGTACAGAATCTGCGTATGTCCCCCCGAAATCACCATGGCAAGCAAGGGGAATTGCGGAGAATCAGAAGAATTAGTTTTAGAGAGAGTAAAGCTTGGCCTAGCGGCCTCGAGCGCTCTCTCGGAAACTAATTCTTCTGATTCATCTACATTCAGCCAATTTGCATACACATGTGATTTCAAATGGTGCGTCGCATATAGCGGCTTTTCATGTAATATTGCCATCGTCCTTGCCGTTAACGTCCCGATTAGGAGGGAACCTAAGAGTCCCGGCGCATGTGTTACCGCAATCGCATCAATCTCATCCCATGAGCAAAAAGCGTTCTTCAGTGCCTTATTCACTACCGGCATCATCGCTTCAAGATGTGACCGCGCCGCTACCTCTGGAATCACGCCCCCGTATTCCGCAAAAATATCTATTTGCGAAACCACTACATTCGACAAAATTTTGCTTCCGTCTTCCACGACGGCAGCCGCAGTTTCATCACAACTAGTCTCGATTCCTAAAATTTTCATATCTTAATTATATCACAAAATGAATATTTACTCATGGTGGTAAGGACCACCCACCGCGATTTGCGAAGCGCGGTAAATTTGTTCCGCCACCATCACGCGTGCGATTCTGTGCGGGAATACTAACTTCGAAAAACTCCATACGAAATCAGATTTCTCTCGCACTTCGCCGGAGAAGCCGTAGGCGCCACCAATTAGAATTACGACATCACGACCATTCGTAAATGCATTTGAAAGCTTCATTGAAAATTCGGGTGATGATATATTTTCGCCTCGCTCGTCACAACAGATCACAAATTCACGCCCACTAAACGGCCAATCGGCTAAGTATTTATCAAGCTTTTCTTCGTCCATAAAAAACCATTCAAAATCAAACGGTTTTCGCATTCTTTTTTCATATTCCGAAACCGCTTCAAGCACCCATTCCGAGTTCTTTTTTCCGCCTGCAATAATTCTTATCATGCCACAATTATATCAAGAAATCAAAAAATACCAAGTTACAGAGTAAAAAAGCCATAAAAATGGTAAAAAAATGTTACTTTTTATGCTAAATTTTTTTGCTGCTTATGCTATAATAATAGAAAAGAGAGGTTATCACAAAAAGTGGGAGGAATTATAAGGCATTTTATAGCTTCTATGCGCGAAATGTTTTTTGATGAATCCGGCCATTTTTACCTCAAGAAATATGATAAAATCCGGGTCGCCTTTTTGGTTGCCTGTACTCTTGGTTTTATTCTCCTCTCAAATCTTGTTGCTCCAATCCAGTTTGGTGAACCAGATACCGAGGCCACCTCTCAATCTACTCAGCCAAGCACACTTACGCTCACTTCAACCACGAATACTGCCACTGTCTCAATTAACCCAACTCCAACTGGTGTCTTTGGCAAAAGTTCCGATGCGAACAGCATCAAATTCAATATCTCTACGAATAACTATTCCGGGTATACCATTTCTGCCCGCACTACTAGAACGACTCTCATAAACGGCAGCAGCAGCCTAACCTCTCTTGCTTCTGCCGTTTCGGAGTCCCAGTTCAGTAATTCGGGAAACACCACTCTGAACAACCGCTGGGGTTACAAGCCAAACTACTATAACTCATCCTCTAACTCCAACTTCCTCCCATCTCCAG
>CAMHNK010000010.1 GCA_946186455.1 uncultured Candidatus Saccharibacteria bacterium | reverse complement strand
TTCTAGATATGCAAAGGCTGGACAAAAACGAAGATCCGCTTTGGTATATCAATTCGAGCACAGAGGTCGTCGATGATAAAACAATTACAAAATACAATCTTGGCCTCTACGTAATCCATAAAGAAGAGAGCTCGTCCGAAAAGAAACTTTTCCTAACACTTTTTTTCGTAAAATAGCTTTTATAATATTGGCGCAGATACTCTATTATTTGCGCCATTTTTGTTATCACAAAACATGATTATTTTTTTGCAAAAAATTGTGGAAAAAAGTTGCATAATTTTAGTGCTTTTTTAACACGAAAATGCTTTTTCGTGTTATTATGGTTATGTAATGAGAGTGTTTGGAGGAACTCGACTAGAGTTTAGTCGCGTCATCCTAGGTAGGCGTTGCGAGCGTTCTACCACTAAGGACTTGCGATTACTCTTTTGCGCGCTGTCTCTCTTGCTAGCGTTTGGTTTTTCATCTGTCATGAACGCAAAACCGGCCAAAGCAACCGCGACTGCCAGCACGCTTTCTATGACCGTGAGTTCGGGCAGTCTTTCTGTGAGCTTGAATCCATCTCTAGATGGTACTTTTGGCGCATCAACGGATGCGTCGATTTCGGTTTCGACTAACAACTTCTCTGGCTACACCCTATCAGTAGCATCACAAAGTTCTTCAAGCATGTTCTTTGGTGAGAACGAAATTGAGTCAATTAGTTCAATCACATCTTACAGCGACTTCAGTACTTTAGCCGCTTATAAGAACAAATGGGGTTACAAGCCGAGCAAATATCAACAAACTGTTCAGGGTGAAACTTCTATTGTCAACAACACTTCTAATTATCTTCCGGCTCCTTCAATCGGGGGCGATGTTCTTGATATTACCTCTACGGCCAATTCCACCGCGAATACATACACGCTTTCGTTCGGCGCGAAAGTCGACATGGACTTGCCGAAGGGAACTTACACTTACACCTATGTTCTCCAGGCCGTAGCGAACCCGACCGTCTACAATATCACCTACAACCCGAATGCTTCGGATGGTGTTTCTTCGATGCCGTCACCGAATCCACAAATCGTGGAGCTATCTGGTGGTACCGATGTGACACACAGCATAGCCACGCTTAGTAGCGCCACCCCAACCAGGACTGGTTATACCTTCAATGGCTGGTGCGACGTAGCGACAACCTTCAATTCGACAACCAGAAACCAAGAATGTAGCGGCACGATCTATGACCCAGGGGATACTTATGGTATTGATCAGACGGCCGATGGCTCCAATATTATGCTTTATGCGATTTGGAATGCTAACGAGTACACGATTACCTTTGAACCGCACAATGGCGAAAGCGCGATTGTTTGGACTAATAGAAAATATGGTGAGGAACTTGGCACTTTGCCGGCGCCGATTAAGGCCGAATACGTGCTTGAGGGTTGGTATCCGAATACTAGCTATGTCGAAGGCCAAAAGATTTCTTCCGATACTTTAGTGGCCGGGACTATTACCTATCATGCACACTGGGTTGAGACTCTATTTCCGGTAGTCTGGAATCAGATGGGGGCATGTACATTTAATGGTGCAACTGATACTAATATTACCGGTTCGGAATGCGAAGATTATTGGGATGTGAAATTTATTGATACCGGTATAGCACTTTATAGCCAGGAAAACTATCTAAAAGATTACGAAATTCATTTTACGATTGATCACTACCTACCTTCTGAACAAGTGAACCACGATGGCGATAATAGTCAGCAAACCTTCGTAAGCGATAAGTTGGGTTCTCAAGCCGGCAATAAGAAAGCTCCTGGAGTTGTCGTACGCAGAAACGGTAATACTAATATTGAATTCAACTCCAGGATGAACGATGAGGTTGGTCCGGGCAATGTCCAAATTCCTTACGGTAGAGTATCTGATGTATCAATATTTAGACTAAAGAATAAAGTATATTATAGCGTAAACGATGGTCCCCTGATTCTATTGCAAGACATTACTGGGTTTAGTGAACAATTCCCACTTACTACTACATTCGGTGCATATCCAGGCAATGAATGTATTGGCGACGGTAATCCTGATTGTACATATAAACGCATCCCTCAAGCAACACTTTCAAATATGTATATTAGACTTGGCGAAGCTACCGATGAAGACATCCATACTATCAACTTTAAGGTTAACGACGGAACATCCGCAATCGCTACTACATATTTAATAAAAGATAGCGATAGTATTACTACTTTGCCAGAAGCGCCAACTTATACCGATCATCTGTTCCAAGGTTGGTTCACGGCAGCCAGCGGCGGCACCGAAGTAACGGCCGCAACCGTACCGACTGCTTCTACGGATTACTATGCGCATTGGTTGGGTACGGTAGCATTAGCAAATCTTGCGGATGATAGTTTTGAGCTTGACCCACAAGAAACCGGAACTATCGTGGTAACAAATAGCGCCGAGATTGAGTCATACGACCTATCTTCAGATAATCCTCTTATCGCTACAGTGAATAGTGCCGGCGTGATTACAGCACTAGCCCCTGGAAATACCACAATTACGATGACTGGCTCAACTTCTGGCGACACAAAGACCATTAGTGTCACTGTGAATGGGGAAACTTACGATGTGTCGTTTAATGCACAGGGAGGTACTCCTGTAGATAACGTATCAGTGGGCGAAGGTTCCAGAATCGATCCTTTGCCAACTTCTATCAAGTCCGGCTATAGGCTGGTAGGTTGGTTTACTGGATTAAATGGTACTGGTACGCAATTATTAACTTCGACAGTCTTTGATGAGAATACTCCTACTGAATACAATGCTTATTGGGAAGAAGTTGAATATGTCTGTAAGATTGCCACCACGCTACATACTGAAACCTGTGGAAATACCAATGCTAATTATGGTTGCCGAAGAGCCGGATACGCTTTGAATGATCCAATTACTTACGGCAATATAGTTGAGTCTTCTACAAAGACTTATGGCGATGCGTACAACTGTGACCTCAATAATGATGGTGAATTCAATGAAACAAACGAAAGATTCTATTATATTGGCTCTAACAATGGCAACGCAGCTCTAGTCTATTACAAAAATGAGCCAGACGACAACAACTACAACTGGACTAGTGGTTCAGCCGCCTTGCCGGACAGCACTCTATGGACTAATCCTTTGCTTGTAGCACAAGGCACCAAAGTTTCACGCTTTATGACGGTTGACGAGATAACGGAAATCTGTGGTGGCACAACTCAAATTGGCTATAAGATTAGTGATTCTACGAAAGGTAAATGTGGCTGGATTGCCGAGGAATCTTCATTTGCGTATGCATCCGGCAAACTAAACACCATCTGGCTCCAACAAGTCAACGGAGCCAACCGGAGAATCCATCTACGTGACTCTCTAGAAGTTCAGACTCCGGCCACCACGAGCGTTAATGGCGTGCGCCCGGTAATAGAAGTACCACTAGCCATGGTTGAACCATACATTGAGAAATATGCGATTACCTTTGACCCACACAATGAAACTAGCTCAACCACGGTAAATATTAATGCTGGTCAAGCACTAGGAGAGAACTACCCAGCGAATCCACTTTACACTAGCCACGTATTCCAAGGTTGGTTTACTGCGGATACTGGTGGCACCAGGATTAGTAGTAGTACTGTGCCTACTGGCGCTACAACCTACCATGCACAATGGCTAAAGTCCGTAGCTCTAGCACAGCTCGCAAGCGATTCATTTAATATTATAGAAGGCAGCACTGACACCATTAACGTACTCAACGCATCTGAACTTGAGGAATATAGATTCGATTCCGACGATACCGATGTTGCTACCGTTAATGCAACTACTGGTGTAATCACTGCTGTTGCTGAGGGTACGACCACAATTACGATGACTGGTACTATTTCTGGCGATACAAAAACTATCAGCGTAGTGGTATTAGATCCTAACGCAGTTTACACAATTTCATTCAACGCACATGGCGGTACTCCTACCCCATCTGACATTTCAGTTCCAGCTGGTAATACGATTGGTTCGCAGTTGCCATCGGCCCCGACTTATGCAAGTCATGCCTTTATGGGTTGGTTCACCGCGGATACTGGTGGCACCGAGGTAACATCTGCCACTGCCCCGAGCAGTAGTACAACTTATCACGCACAATGGAAGCTAGATGTATCTAACGCGGTGGTTTCAAATGACTTGATACTAACGGTTGGTGATAGTATTACGATCGTCGTAAACAATTCGGCAGACCTAGAACCTTATACATTCAGCTCTAGTGACACTGACGTATTTACGGTTAATGAAAACACTGGTGCCATTACTGGCGTAAACGCAGGTACGGCAAACGTCGTTATGACCGGCACGAAGTCCAATCTCACAAAATCATTTGTAGTAGAGGTAGCCCCAATAATGCACACTGTGACCTTTAACCCTAATGGTGGCACTACGCCAACTCCATTTGCTTCAACTGAAATTGCAGATGGCGCCGCGGTAGGTAGCTTACCGACGACAACGAAGACAGATTACGTATTCTTTGGCTGGTACACTGATGATGGAACATTCTATGAAGAAGTAAAGCCTACCACAACTATTGACGATGATGTAACATTTTACGCAAGGTGGATAGAAAGCACTGCTTCACTCCCGGTCGTCTGGTCAGAAATTAATGAATGTACCTTCAATGGGAATAGCGCAGTGACTGGCGATGATTGTGAAAAGAAAGTAGCAAATCAACAATATATTGACTCAAACATAAAACTGTTTGACGAAAATAATATTGGCAAGGATTTTGAACTTGGTTTCACGATTGTGGAATATGACTATACTGCGCAGGTCTCAGGTAGTGGTAATAACTCCGGTGCGCAAGCGACCTTCGTTAATACTAAGCTAGAAGCCACTGGCTATCCTGGATTCGTAATTAGAAGATCTAGCGACAAACTCCAATTGACCGCCAAATTTAGCGGCACCGAAAATAGACCTATACCTAATGACGCAATTACCCATTCAGACCCAAGTAATCTAAAACATGTCAAGATAGTAAGGAGTGGTAATGTTCTCTACTACTCATGGAATGGCGGCACATTAACCAAATGGTGGGATTTGACTGGATTCAATACTACATTTAATACCGAAGTATGGTTTGGCTCCGCTACCGCAAGTAATGGTACATCACCAATGAGGCCGTTAGTAGGGAAGCTAACTGATATGTATATCCGTTTAGCTACAGCTAGCACTAGCTATACGATTAACTTCAACGTCGGCAGTGGTAGCTTTACAAACCCAACAAGCGATAGTAGTCGTACCATTACGGCCGGCGATCAACTTGGTACTTTACCAGTGCCAAATCCACCAAGCGAAGATTTCACATTCGCTGGTTGGTGGGACGAGTCGGTCAGTCCGGCTGTACAAATAAGCGCATCTACCGTTCCAGATGGTAACAAAACCTATAAAGCACATTATACCTACGATTCTTCTGATACGCCGGTTGAATTTGATATTTCAAATAATGCAACTAGGGGATATGAAGCGTTAATAAGTGAATGGACTCAGAGCCCAATCAATATTGCAACCTTTAACGAAGCAACCAGTGGATCGCGCACCCCGGCAATCAATAATTCAACTTGGGGCGACGCAAATGAATTGTCGGAATTAGAATATTGGACCGCGATGAGAAACAACTTCGTCAGCAATCAATGTTTGATTAAAACCAATAGTTCCCATAATACAAACAGTGATGCGACCAAACCGTTGTCTGAATTACCGAACTTTACAAGTGGTTCAGTGGATTGCTCAAAACCAGACGCATATGACACCAAGATTGGTTCGGCGCTCAATGTGTATCTGAATAATGCCCAGGGTGAACAAGTTGCCTACGCCAAAGCAGAGAACGGTGTAATTCATAATATGATCCCAGGGCAGACGTACTATTGGGAAGATCAAAACGATAGCGCAGTGTATGGCTACGTGACAGCAGTTTCAAACGGTTCCAGCACGGGTACGCGTTGGGTAGATACGGACGTAGTTCGCAATGCACGTGATTTGGGTGGTTTACCAGTTACTTATACCGATAGTAATAGTCAGACCGTGACTGGTACCTTGGCATATGGTAGATTATTCCGTGGGGAAAAGCTACAAAATGTCAATGCAGCTGAGCTTACTAACCTCGGGATCAATACAGAATACAATGTTGGCGACGAATATAGTAGCGATACACATATCGGTCAGCCAAATGTTGATTATCATTTGAACCAGGTGATTCATTACAACTTTGACTATCACTCTGGCGACGAGAACAATAATTCATCCAACTACATGAAAGCCTGGACAGCAGTAACTAACATCATGCTCGATATTACAAACACAAGTACCACGAAGAATATTTACTTCCACTGTCGCGTGGGTGCCGATCGCACTGGTACCATAGCATATCTCCTTGAGGGGCTCCTCGGCGTACCGGATGAAAAAAGATATGAAGAATACGAATTAACATACTTATCTGGCCTCTATGATAGAACTAGGTACTATAAGGAAAAAGTTGGCGGCTCCACCAACCCTACAAGCAAATTTGTTTACATGATGGGCTACGTCAAGACAAATGCCCAAATATACAATTGGTACATGCAAAATCCAAACGCAGATGCAGATCTAATCCAGGACTTCAGAACGGCTATGACTGTTACGAATAGCTAATTAAAAAGCCGCCCCGGTTGGGGCGGTGAGACAAATTACATCATTTTGATGGCGATAAAACCGAGTAAGCAAATCATCAAATCGATAAAGACGCATTTGTAACAGGTTTTCTGCCAAACTTCGCGTTTTTCGGCGATAACTGCTGGCGAAGGATAGTCTTCCGGTAGAGTTTTAATCACCTCCTCTGGTAACTCCCGGTAAGGTGCACCACCGTGCCAGAAGAAAAGACTAGGAATTGCGTTGATAGCGACGACGTGGGCAGCGCCTTTGATGGCATTAATTTGCTCGGCAGGGGATAATGATGGCATTTGTTTTGCCAGTTCTGGTACTAGATAGGGCACGATACTGACATAGCTAGAGCCCATCAGGAAAATCGAGAAGACTACCCAGGCGATGCAGAGTGCGCTAATTTTGGCTCGAACGAGCCGCGGAACCAGCATAACAATCATAATCAACACTACCAAGTAAAACGTCATCCTATACGCAGTTTCGAATGCTTCAGAATTACTCATCTAAACCTCCTAAAGTACTATTTTTTGCATTAAAAATGCAATTTGTCTATCTTTAATTATACCATATTTTTGATAAATTGTAAATACATAAGAAAAATGCCACGAACTAGTCGTGGCGAATATGGTTACCGGTCGGGGCCCATTCTGGCATTATACCGATAGTCCTCACGGATGCGGTCGGCATAAAGTTTGGTAAAATGTTCAACTTCATCGCGAACCGATTTTTTGATCTCATAAGAGATGTTTTTCCAGACACAGTCTGCCGTAATGGTGCCGATTTCTTGATTGCGATTGAATAAATGCCAGTGCGGCTCTTCTAGGCCGGTACAATCGCGGCGCGAGGTATCGAGTTTTAATAAATACCCGTGCACCGTCAGCGGTACTTCTAAGGTTCGAGGGGTTCTCATTTCTAACCTCCTAAAATATAGTGACGGCCAAGTGCCGTCCTATTATTATTTTAGCATAATTTCTATAATTGTCAATTAACGGTTCGTGTACCAGACGAGGTAATCAAGTTTGCGGCGCGGATTTTTAACCGTTTTTTTCATCATAATTAGTATTATTATAGCTAATCTTTAAGATTTTTACAATCTGTTAAAATTGACATTTTGGCTTTTCTGTGCTATAATTTATAGATAGGCTGTGAAGCTAATATACTAAAGTGGGGTGGCTTTATGTACATTAAAACATTTATGGAAGATTGTGAGCATAAAGGAGATTTCTTTCCGGTTGCAATCAGCATCTACAACCAGATAAACGACTACGACAATGTCTTTGGCGATTTCAGAGTCACCTATTCTGTTGATGGCTACGACAAGGAAAAGCCGTTTTATCCGCTCTTTGCGAGCGTGGTCTACGATCGTTTAGAGCGGCGGTCGCTGATTCGGGAAGAAGGGCACCGCGCACCGGACGAAATCCGTATCAGCGTGGTGGATGGCCTCTGCTTCGGCTACTACTTTTCGCCCTCCGGCACGATTGAGGAGCAAATCTCCTTCGATTCTCTGGTCGAAGCGGTCGACGCCGAGGAATTTCTTACCATTCGGGTAGAGATTCTCGGTCAGTTGCTCGGTGAAAATGCCGAAAAGTACGAGCGTGAGGTTTTAGAAACCTACACTATTACGGCGGGTTTTGAAGCTGAAGAAGACAACTTAGTACTCCACATCGACATCGAGACGCAAACCGAAAAAGAAGAACTCTTCATCGCCTAATCTCCCATCTGGCCCCTCCGGGGGCCTTTTTCATTGTTTGGTGCTATAATAAGGCTATGGATGAGTATGAGGATTTGTAAATGAAAATTGAACTGATTCCGGTAAAAACTCGGGTCATCCATCCACCAAAAGATGACATTTCGGACATTCTTGACGCGCTTGAAATAAAAGATGGTGATATCGTTTTTATCTCTTCTAAAGTAATCGGGATATCGGAAGGACGCTGTTTTAAGGTTTCGGAATACGATAAGACTGATTTAATTAAGGCCGAAGTTGAAAGATATTTACCATACGTTAATAATACCGGCGATTTTCATGTTAATTTAACCGTTAATCAGAATGTTTTGATTCCGAGCGGCGGAATTGACGAATCGAATGCGGACGGCTACTTCGTGTTATGGCCAAAGAATCCGGACGAATCTTGCCGAAGAATCCGGGCAAGATTGATGGAACGAACGGGCGTTAAAAGATTAGGCGTCGTAATGACAGATTCACACACAACGCCACTGCGCTGGGGTGTTACCGGCATTGCTATTGGTCTCGCCGGCGTGGAGCCGCTCGAAGATATTCGTGGCAAGGAAGATTTATTTGGCCGCGAAATGCACGTGACACAAATCGATAAAATTGACCCTTTGACCAGCATGGCGGTCGCCGTGATGGGCGAGTCGAGCGAAGCAACGCCAATCGTAGTTTTGCGCGATTATAAGAATATTGTTTTTAATGAAACCGCTTCGATGGAAGATTTTAAAATTGACCCGGATTTTGATTTATATTCACCGCTAATTAAAGTTCTCCCGATTAACGACAAGTAATGCTATTATTAGATAAAGGAGTTTTATGGACCAATACGTAAAAGTTAGCATTGATAGTAGGAGAGACACTATTTTTAATAGTTTTAGTGTAAACGATAAATTCAAGAAGAAGATCGATGATTTGTTTAAGAAAATTGAAGAACTTGGCAAGACCTGCAAAGACTCCGCTGATTTCGAAGCGAAGTTTGCAGCGAGTCCATTAAATCAAGAATACATGGATTTATTTACCGAACTTGCAACCGCCGGCGCGGTCAAGCCACTCGACGACAAAGCGAAAAAGGAGCAAGACCAAAGCATGGCGGAAGCCGTCGCAGAAGGTGTCATGAGTACGGCGGCCGACAACGTGAAGCGTGCCGTTTTGCCAACTAGAGCTTCGGTCCATCAAAAAGTGTACGATGAAGCCAGGAAAATTCCGGGGGTTGGTGAAGCGCTCCACGTTAAGCAATATGCCGATTTATTTGGTGGTTTTAAACGGGCGAAGAAAGCAAAAGAAGAACAAGAAGAACTAAAAAAGGAACTCGAAAAAGACTCTTAGTATTTGCATTTTTTCTAAATTATGCTACAATAAGTAATGGCGAAGGGCTCTCTCGGCCCTTTGTATTATCTTAAGGGGGGTACGTACATTATGAAAACTGACGAGAGAAGTGTTGTGGTAGAAATTACCGAAAACGGCAGGGCTAAACGCCTGATTTATCCGATCGCCACCGATGATGGTGAGCTGATGACGCACCGCTTAAAGCGGCTGCTCTCTGGCAAACTCGGGGCAAGCGGTGACGATGGCACCAAGCGCGACATTCACTTTGTCGGCATGGTTTGGCGGAAGCCTTATCCCTTGCTTCAGGAGATTATGCATGATCGCCTGGAACTCCAGAAGGAACTGATTCAGCTTGGCGATGGCCACAAACTGACTCGGATTCCTCCGGTCACGATACCCGAAAAAGCCAGCAATGGCAACATCTCGGCTCTGCTCCAAAAGGAGTTAAAGCTTCGCGAATCCTTAAAGCGCCGCATTAAGCGGTTTAAGTATCCTGGAGTTAGAGTCCGGTCGTAACCTCTCTCACCGCGGAAGCGGCCTTTCCCCCACAAAAGTGGGGGATTTTTTTATTGCAAATTGCCATTTTTTTGTGCTATAATCATAAGCAAGATGGGCAAAATCGCGAGGTATTTGAATCAGCTTACTATTGGCAATACTTTTGATTCGCCAGAAATTTTGGAATTCTATTCAACCGACCGTTCGGTCCTTAGGATCAAACCAAAGGCGGTCTCTCTACCGGAATCAACTGAAGATGTGCGCAAATTAATGCGTTTTGTGAATCAGCTTTCCGCTAAAAATATTAAGCTTCCAGTTACCGTTTGGGGTTCCGGACTCGATGAAACCGGTGCCGGACTTTCGAATGGCCTCATCGTTTCGATGGAAAAGATGAACAAGCTACTTGAGTCTGACAAGCGCGAGAGATTAGTCCGCGTACAGGCCGGCATTACGCTCAAAGAATTAAATACCGCACTTTCAATTAACGGTCTTACACTTCCGATTGGCGGCCACGACAATGATACAATTGGTAGTTTGATTTCGAACTGTCCGTCCGATGTTTATGCTGGTAAATATGGTAGCATTACACATTTTATTGAACGTATTGAAGTAGTTCTGCCAACTGGCGATGCAATTCAGACTGATTATCTAAGCGCCAGAAGCGTAGAGAGAATCGCACAGGAAAAAACTTCCGAAGGCGCCATTTACAAGAAACTTAGTGCCCTTTATAAGAAGAACGAAAAACTGATTGACGAGATTCGCAAGAACAAGAACGAAACCCGTGGCTATGCTAAAGTTGGTATGGCGCTCCGTAAAAAATCGTTCGATCTCATGCCATTATTCTTTGGCGCACAAGGCACACTTGGTATTATCACAGAAGTAATCTTAAGGGCTGTGCCGATTGAGTCTAAAACCGGTCGCGTAGTTGCAGTTTTCGAAAAATTTGAAACAACGCAGAAATTCATGGATGAATTGAAACCGATGCAACCGCTTGAGCTCAATTTCTATGATATCAAAGTAGCAAAAGCGGCCGAAGAAGCCGGTAAAAAGCTTGGCATTAACACCGAGAAATATGAAGAAGGTGGCTTTGTGGTGTTTGCGAAGTTCGATAAGCGCATTAACGCTAAATTGAATAAAATCAGCGCTATGAAGAAAACATTGCCACGCAATGCTCAAGTGATTATTGAATCGACCAAAAACCTGAAGATGCTGGATGAATTTGAAAATTCATTAACTAGTTATTTGAACCAAGTGAAAGCCGGTGAACGTGTACCGCTCGCAACCGATTTCTATTTGCCGTCTGCCAAGCTCGGTCAATTCCTCGAAGATCTGAAAGTTCTTGAAAGGAGCTTGAAACTTGATCTCGCGCTTTATGGTTCATATTCGGCTGAGTGCTATAATCTTCGCCCGAGATTCGATGTAGAAGATGCAAAATTCTTAAAGAATGCGGTCGCCTTTATCCGTGCAACCAACTTTATAATTAATCGCGAGGGTGGCTCGATTTCCGGTGGTGCAGCGGAAGGTCGCGTGAAAGCGCTTGTTTCGAATATGAATCTCTCGGAAGATGAGAAGAATCTTTATACCGCAATTAAAGACATTTTTGACCCGCAGGGAATTATGAACCCAGGAGTGAAGCTCGGTGCCGATCCTAGATTTACACTCACCCACTTCCGCACTACCGGTTCAGGCAAAACTGTGTTATAATATACAAAATTATTAGGAGATAACATGAAAACAAAGCTGAAGAAGCTCGATGGTTCGCGCGTTGAGTTAACTGCGACTCTTGACGCTGCCGATTTAAAGAAAGCTGAAGACCTTGCGGTCGAGGAACTCGCTAAAGAAGTTCGCGTTGAAGGTTTCAGAAAAGGCAAAGTTCCGATGGAAGTCGCGAAGAGGTTCATTCCAGAGAATGATTTGGATGCCAAGACAATGGATCTTTCGGTCCGCATGACAGTGGTCGCTGCTTTTGAACAAGAGAAGCAGATGCCACTCCTTCGCCCAGAAATTAGCATCACTAAATTCGTTCCAGGTGAAATGCTCGAATATGTCGCGACCGTGGAAGTTGTGCCAGAAGTGATGCTCGGCGATTGGAAGAACCTCGGCGTAAAGCGCGAGACGGCTAAAATCGAAGAAAAAGACATTAAGGGTGTACTTGACAATATCGCTAAATCATTTTCTGAAAAGAAAGCCATCAAGCGTGCCGCTAAACTCGGTGATGAAGTAATTATCGATTTCGTTGGTAAAAAAGATGGTGTCGCCTTCCCGGGCGGTTCCGCTGATAATTATCCGTTACTTCTCGGTTCTGGCAACTTTATTCCAGGCTTTGAGGATGGCATCGTTGGCCACGAACCAGGCGATAAATTCGATCTTGAGCTCACTTTCCCGAAGGATTACGGCGTAGAAGATCTCGCTGGTGTTAAAACCGTCTTTAGTGTGCTTCTTAAGCAAGTAAATGAGGTAACGATGCCAAAAATCGACGATGAACTCGCCAAAAAGGTTGGTCCATTTAAGGATCTGAAGGCTCTGAAGGAAGACATTAAGAAGAATCTAGCCCTTCAAACTGAAGAGAGGCTCGATGGCAAGTTTAAAGATGACCTCATAAAAGCCCTTGTAAAAAAGTCCAAGATTGGTACAATTCCAGACATTTTGATTAATGACCAGATGCATGGCATCCGCGACAATTTAGAGCGCAACGCCAAGACGCAAGGTCTCAGCGCCGAAGAGTATTTGAAGCGTGGTGGTGAAACGATGGAATCTTGGGAAAAGCAGGCTAAAAAAGTTGCTGAGGAAAACGTGAAAGCTTCACTTTGCTTACAAAACCTCGCCTTGGCCGAGAAAGTCACCGTGGACGACAAACTCGTCGAGGCCAAAATCGCCGAGCTTAGGGATGTTTACCGTAAATCTCCTGATGCATTAAAGAATCTTAAGGATCCAGCTGTAAAGCAGGACATCAAAAACCGCCTGATTATTGAAGCGACGGTCGAAAAACTCGCCAAAGCGAACAAATAGCTAAAAGCGCCCCCCTACCGGGGCGTTTTTTTATAGACATTTTAAGATAAGTATGATATAATGCATTAAAGAGTTTCATCTCGTTTACTATTGCTGTACTTGTAAACGGGGCAAAATATAATATTAATCTATAATCATAGGATAATTTTAATGCCAACTATTAATCAGTTGATTCGCAAGCCTCGCAAGAAAAATGCGAAGAAATCGAAATCTCCAGCACTTGGTTCAATTATCAATACTCTTAAAACTAAGCGCTATGAGAAAGCTGCGCCACTTAAGCGTGGTGTTTGTATCAAAGTTACTACCAAGACTCCAAAGAAACCAAACTCAGCTATGCGTAAAGTTGCTCGTGTGCGCCTTACCAATGGCCAGGAAGTTTGGGCATACATTGGTGGCGAAGGTCACAATCTCCAGGAGCACGCTGTGGTGCTCGTTCGTGGTGGTCGTGTGCCAGATCTTCCAGGTGTACGTTATCACATTGTCCGTGGTACGCTTGATCTTCAAGGCGTTAATGGTCGCAAGCAAGGCCGTTCGAAATACGGTGCCAAGAAGGAGGGTAAGTAATTATGCCACGTAAAACTACCAAATCTTTGGAGCGCAAAGTTTCTCCAGATCGCAAATATCAATCCATCATGGTACAAAGACTCATCAACAAGTCGATGCTTGATGGCAAGAAGCAAGTAGCTGAGCGTGCAGTTTACTCTGCAATCGAAGGTGCTGCTAAAAAATTAAAATCAGAAAACCCAGTGGAAGTTCTCGAGAAGGCTATCGCTAACGTTTCGCCAGATTTCGAGGTGAAGTCTCGCCGCGTTGGTGGTGCTAACTACCAGATTCCATTCCCAATTGCTGGTCACCGCCAAATGCACTTTGCATTCACTTGGCTCGTCCAAGCTGCTCGTGCACGCAGTGGTATGCCATACGCAAAGCGTCTTGAAGCTGAAATCGTAGATGCTTACAACGAAACCGGTGCTGCCTTCAAGAAGAAGGAAGATTGTCACCGCATGGCAGAAGCAAACCGCGCATTTGCACACTTTGCTCGTTAATAAAAGCAACAGAAAAATACCCACTTGGGGTAGTCCGGAGCGCGGCAGCGCGAGGATTTAGCGCCGGTCACCCGTGGCGACGGGCTGACCGGACGCGACCCCAATGGGTATTTTTTGTTGCCTATTGACGGACAACGTGGTACAATAAGCGTAAGTATATAGGAGGTATAATGGTAAAAGTAGCAATTAATGGTTTTGGCAGAATTGGTCGGAATGCGTTCAAGATTTTGCAAGGACGGAAAGATGTTGAGGTGGTAGCAATTAACGACATTACTGATGCCGCAACCTTAGCTCACCTTCTCAAATACGATTCTTCTTACGGAACTTATGACCAAGAAGTATCTTCCAACGAACATGCAATTATTGTAAATGGCAAAGAAATCCCGGTTTATGCCGAAAAAGATCCACACAATTTACCATGGGCAAATCTCGGCGTGGATGTCGTGATTGAATCCACTGGTTTCTTCACAAAGCCAGAAGATGCCAAGGCACACATTGATGCCGGTGCGAAGCGCGTGGTAATTTCGGCGCCAGCCAAGGGCGAAGGTGCTAAGACCATCGTGCTCGGTGTGAACGAAGAAGCCGTCACGCCAGATGATTTAATCCTTTCAAATGCATCTTGTACGACTAACTGTATCGCGCCAATCATGAAGGTCCTCGAAGACGAATTTGGTATCGAGAAAGCAATGATGACCACCGTGCACTCCTACACTGGTTCACAGCGCATTCTTGATGCTCCAGCTAAGGATCTTCGCGAAGCACGTTCTGCAGCGGAGAACATCGTGCCAACCACAACCGGTGCATCAAAGGCGGCCGCACTTACGATTCCAAGCCTTCAAGGTAAATTCACTGGGCTTTCCGTCCGCGTCCCGACTCCAGTAGTTTCACTTTCGGATATTACTGCTGTAATTAAGCGCAACACAACTAAAGAAGAGCTTGTCGCCTTCTTCAAGAAGATTGCCGACGAACAATACTACCAAGGCATCATTGGTGTGACCGAAGAAGAACTCGTTTCATCCGATTTTATCGGTGATCCACGTTCCTGTATCATTGATTTACCGCTCATTGATGTGGTTGGTGGCAATATGATTAAAGTCGTCGCATGGTACGACAATGAGTGGGGCTATTCAAATCGTCTCGTTGAACTCACAGTTGATTTCGGTGGGGAGAATTAATGGACGTCTACATCGGAGCAGACTATCGAGGATTTGAAAAGAAAAACCATTTGGTGCAGTTTTTGAAGGCCAACGGTTTTAATGCTATCGATAAAGGCACTTACGAATATCACGAAGGTGATGATTTTAACGATCCGGCCATAGCAGTTGCCAAGGAAGTTCGTGAAAACCTTGGTTCATTCGGAATTCTAATTTGCGACTCGGCACACGGTGTCACGGCGCAGGCAAATCGTTTTAAAGGTATTCGCGCCGCGCATTGTCACTGTGCAGAATCAGCCCAACTCGCCCGCGAGCACGACGATGCAAACGTACTATGTCTATCCGCACATTTTATGACGAATGATGAAGAAATGGAAAACATTGTAAGGACATTCCTTCAAACTAATTTTGAAAGTTTCGAACGGCGTATTCGCCGCATTAATCGTTTAGACGAAAGGGAAGATTATGATTAGGGAAGTGACGATTGTTCCTACAATTTTAGTCGATAATAAAAAAGATTTTCGCGACCAAGCCGAACGTATCAACGTCTTCACTCGTCGCGTCCAAATTGATTTAACTGACGGTGTTTTCGCGCCAACAACAACGCTTGATATTACCAATGTTTGGTGGCCAAAAAACTGGATTACCGATCTTCATATGATGGTTTCAAAGCCTTCCGAATACATGGATACAATCGCGAAACTGACACCGTCAATGGTGATTTTCCATGCCGAAGCGAGCGAGAATTTGTTACCGATTTTCGAGCAATTAAAATCAATGGATATTCACTGTGGCGTTGCATTACTCCCATCTACTTATCCAGGCGCCGTGCAACAATACATTGAAGCAGCCGACCATTGTTTGGTCTTTGCGGGGCAACTCGGCGTGCAAGGTTCACCGGCGGATCTCATGCAAATGGAGAAGATTCAGCTAATTCGCAACATTAAACCAGAAATTGAAATTGGTTGGGATGGCGGTGCAAACATTTCGAATATTCGTGCACTCGCGCACTGTGACCTCGATGTAATTAACGTTGGCTCGGCGATTTCGCAGGCGGATAACCCGGCCGACATGTTTAATCAACTCGTTGCCGAAATAGATAAAAGTGGGGTGGTGCTCTAATGGCGCGGATTGTTTCGCTGGGCTCAGCTTTGCAAGACATTTATCTCATCGATCACGATGATTTAGCGCCAACCACCATTGGTAGCGATGCGATTTTTGGTAATGTCTTAGTTGGCTCAAAGGTTGATATTGACTCACTTAGCTACGAAGTTGGCGGTGGTGGTATCAATTCGGCCATCACTTTTTCACGTCACGGCCATGAAGCGATTTTTATCGGCAACATCGCCCATGACTCGGCGGGCGAAGCGATTTTACGCGTACTCGACCGTGAAGAAATTGATAACTCCTATGTGAATTTTGTAACCAAAAAATGCACCGGCACGTCCGTGATTTTGCTCGATTCAAAGGGTGGCGAACGCACGATTCTGACTTACCGCGGTGCGAGCGAAACATTTGATAATTTTAACGAAAAAGATTTGGAACTGATTCAGCCAGATTGGCTCTATGTTACGACACTGCGCGGCGACATGGACACACTCCTGCGTTTCTTTGTGAAAGCGAAAGAGCTTGGTGCAAAAATCATGTTCAACCCAGGTGTTAAGGAACTTGCGCAAAAAGAGAAATTGATTGGCCTACTCGAAGATGTTGATATTTTGAATGTTAATAAATCTGAGGCATCAAAGATTGTGCCAGGCGTACTATTAACTGAATTAATGTATCATTTAAATCAATATGTTCCGACCGTAATTATTACGGACGGCCCGATGGGCGGCATTGCTGGCAAAAAAGATACCGGTGAGATTTATCGCTTTGGTATTTATGAAGATTCCAGAATTAAAGACGCTACGGGGGCTGGCGACGCCTTTGGCTCAGGTTTTCTCGCCCACTATACCTCCGGTCATTCGTTCAGACAGTCGCTGATTTTCGCTTCGGCAAATTCCACGTCCGTGGTCCGAAAAATCGGAGCAAACCGTGGTATACTGACAGGAACTGAAGAATTACATCCAATGCCAATTCAAAAATTACAATAAGGAATAATATGCTACCGAATGAAGAAGAATTACTAAAGAAATTATCAATTGCTGATCTTGAGCGCGCCAATGCCTATTCTAAGGATCTTGGTATGGGGCTCCAAATTATTCGTTCTTTCCCACAGGGTGTCACGATTTTTGGTTCCGCGAGACTACCACAAGATAATAAATACTGCAAAATGGCTTATGAGCTAGGTGGATTACTCGCAAAAAACGGGCACGCCGTAGTAACTGGTGGTGGCCCTGGTATTATGGAAGCCGCTTCACACGGGGCTTATGAAATTGGCGGTCGCACGATTGGTCTCAATATTACTTTGAAGCACGAACAATTCCCAAATCCATATCTCACCGATTGTATTACTTTTGAATATTTCTTTGCTCGCAAAGTTTCACTCGCCATGGCGTCGAAAGTATTCGTTTTCTTCCCAGGTGGTTTCGGCACGATGGATGAAATCTCCGAAATTCTATGCTTGATGCAGGAATCAAAAATGCCAAAAATGCCGGTGTTCTTAATCGGTAAATCCTACTGGAAAACGTTTGATCGCATCATTAAACAAATGATTACGATGGGGCTCATCAACAAAAATGATCCTAAAATCTTTAAGATTACGGATGATGTCAAGGAAGTAGTGAAGGCTGCCAACAAAATCGGTCATCCAAAAGTTACCGAAAACTATTACGATGGTTTTCGTGAAGCTGGAAAATCGAATTTATAAACCTAATTTAGAATTAGTATCAGCGATACGAATTAATTCGTTGTATTTTGCGATGCGCTCACTACGGGAGAGGGAACCAGTTTTGATTTGACCAGTGCCAAGGCCGACCGCGAGGTGCGCAATTGAGACATCTTCAGTTTCACCAGAACGGTGTGACATTACAGTCTTGTAGCCGGCTTTTTTCGCCATGAGCACAGCATCAATCGTTTCCGAAAGTGTGCCGATTTGGTTTGGCTTAATCAGAATTGCATTTGCAACGCCTTCTTTAATGCCACGAGCAAGGAGTTCAGTGTTTGTCACAAATAAGTCGTCACCCACGAGCTGAATGCGGTCACCCATACGCTCGGTCATGATTTTCCAGTTGGTCCAGTCGTCTTCGGCGAGACCATCTTCAATCGAAATCACTGGATAATTGTTAATAATCCAGTCGTACCAGTTAATCATATCATCGGCAGTCTTCCAGTCACCGTTAGTCTTCAAAACATAGTGGTCTTTGTCGTAGAATTCGCTAGCGGCGATATCCATCGCAATCGCAATGTCATCGCCAAATTTGTAGCCGGCCTTTTCGACGGCTAGCTTGATACATTCAAGTGGCTCATTATTGCCGTCTCTAACTTTTGGTGCATACCCACCTTCGTCACCAACAGTAGTTGGATAGCCACGATCTTTTAATACATTCTTAAGCGCATGGAAAACTTCGGCACCCATGCGGACCGCATCGGCAATATTGCCGGCGCCACGTGGGATAATCATATATTCCTGAAAATCAGTGGCCCAGGAAGCATGCTCGCCACCGTTCATCACGTTCATCATTGGCATCGGAATCGACATTTCATCTTCAGTACCGGCAAGGTAAGCAACGTATTTATAAAATGGCACTTTGTTGGCACGGGCATTGGCTTTCGCGGTCGCAAGGGAAACAGCGAGAATCGCGTTGGCGCCAAGATCAGATTTATTCTTGGTACCATCAAGTTCAAGCATCATTTCATCAACGGTGCGTGGGTCAGAAGTATTGCCAACAAGTACGTCTTTAATCTTGGAATTCACATTCCAGACGGCTTTTAGAACACCTTTACCGCCGTAGCGGGATTTATCATCATCACGAAGCTCCAAAGCCTCGCCAGAACCAGTCGAAGCACCGGATGGCACAATGGCGCGCCCATAACCACCGTTTTCAAGAAAAACTTCCGCTTCTACGGTTGGGTTACCACGTGAATCTAAAACTTGTCTTGCTTTAATATTAGAAATTGTCGAATTATCCATAAAAATATTATATACCAATTATTTAACTTATGTTAAAATAAATATAAGTATTAAAAGTAAGGAGTTTTTTATATGAACGAAAATCCTGAGGGAACACCAAATCCCCTCAACCCAGCTCCAGCTGATGAGGCTAAAACCGATACGGCACCAGTCGAACCAGCTCCAGCGGAAGCTCCTGCAGAAGCTCCGGCTCCTGTTTCAGAAGAACCGGCCGGCACTGTAGTAGAGCCAGTCAAAAAGAAGAAAACCGGACTTATCGTCCTCATTGTGATTCTAGTCTTAGCAATCATCGGTGGCACAGTGGCAGCTATCCTCATCCTGAATCCATTTGGTAATGGCAATGGTGGTGGTAATGGCGGTGGCGACAAAGACGCTGTCTCCAAGGCAATTGTCAAATTGCTTTCTAGCACCGAAGGTCCAAAGAAGCTTGGCACCAAGGGTACCGTTGAAGTAACGGCCGGAAGCGCAAGTATTCCATTCAAGACCATTGATGCGACCATTGATGCTGGCTACGATGTAGAAACCGGCAAGAGCTCTGGCGATGTGACTCTCGGTGTGGCATTCTCATCCACCGACGAGACTACTATCAAAGTAAGCGAGATGCTAGTCGATAAGAAACTCTATTTGAAGGCGACTACCGACAAAGAAGTCGATACTACCGATATTGACGAGGATGATGAGACGGCTCAGTATTCACTCATGATCGCTTCTTTCATCAATATGCTTGGTGGGAAGTGGATTTCGATGTCGCTTACCGATGCCACTAGCGGTCTCCCAAGCGGTTCAACGGACGAAACTGCACAATGTCTCATCGAAGCAATGAAAGACACCAGTGGCACTAAGATTGATCTTGGTGGCATTTATCAAAACAACAAGTTCGTCACCTCTTCAACTGATAATCTCAAGATTTCCAAGAAGAATGACCCACTTTACAAGCTTGGTGTTGACTCCGAAAAGGCCGCGAGCTTCGTAAATGCAGTAGTTGATGAACTTGGTTCAAGTGATGCCGCTAAGTGTATCGACACTACATCTGCTGAGGAAGTAACTGCTGAGCAAATTAGCGAAATCGTGAAAGAGCTTCCAGTCGTTTATGTAGAAGTAAATAGTGACTACAACTTCACCAGATTCTACACGAATTATGAGACGAGTGACGAAAGCCTAGGAATTAAAGTTGATCTCACCCTTAACTACAATCCAACTATTGAAGCAACTGCTCCAAGTGATTCAATCAAACTCGAGGATCTCTTTAGGAGCATGTACCAAAATCCAAGCACTTTGGATTAAAACGTTAAGCTTTACATTTCTTAAATATGTTATATAATTAAGAAATGGACGAGAGGCTAAAACAGAAACTCAGTAAACTCCCGGACAGCCCGGGAGTTTATTTTCATAAAAACGCCAGTGGCGAGATTATTTATGTTGGCAAGGCAGCGGTTCTAAAAAACCGAGTGCGCCAATACTTCCAGAAGTCGAAAAAGGATGTAAAAACCGAGGCCTTGGTGGCCGAAATCTACGATACTGATTGGATTACGGTCGATACGGAGATGGACGCACTGTTTCTTGAATCCGAAATGATTAAGCGTTATATGCCGAAGTGGAATATCTTGCTTCGCGATGATAAGACTGTAAGCTACGTGCGGATTTCGATGCAAGAAGAAGTGCCAGACGTGTCGTTTACGAGAAACCCACTCGATGATAAAGCCACTTACATCGGGCCGTTTTATGGCAAATCGGTGGTGGAGAAGTCCGTCCGGATGCTCCGTCGGATTTTCCCGTATTACACGAAGCCGTATGATGGCAAAAAATCCCTCGATACGGATCTTGGCCTTACGCCAGGGATTGAAATTGGTAAATGTACACCAAAAGATTATAAAAGAAATTTGCGCAAACTAATTCGTTACTTAAATGGCGAACGCGAAGGGCTTTTAAAAGAACTCGAGAAAACGATGTATGATGAGGCATCAAAGGGGAATTATGAGCTCGCGGCGGAAGCCCGCGACCAACTATTCGGCCTTAAAGAATTAAAGAAAAAGATTGTCTTCTCGGATAAAGAATTCCTCGACATTTCTTCGGACCAGGCACTGAAATCCCTGCAGGAATTATTGGGCTTAGACGAGCCACCGCGCCGGATTGAAGGTTATGATATTTCACACCAATCTGGGACTAATACGGTGGCAAGTATGGTGGTGTTTCTTAATGGTGCGTCGGCACGCAGTGAATATCGCAAATTCAAAATCCGTACTAGCACGAATGATGATTTGAAGAGTATGCAGGAAGTGATTTCGAGGCGTCTCAAGCACGAGGAATGGGATTTCCCAAGTCTGATTGTGCTGGATGGTGGTATTGGGCAAGTAAACGCGATTCTGCCACTCGTGGAGCCATTTAACATTCCAGTGATTGGGCGTGATAAGTCCGGCGATCACTCGAAATCGGCGGGCGTAAAAATTATCGTGCCAGGTAAAGGCATCGTGACACTAAGCCAAAATTCGCACATTGCTAGGTTGATTGCGCGGATTGATGAAGAGTCGCACCGGTTTGCAATCACTTATCATTCACTCCTTAAACGCAAGGGTATGCTGAAGTAAGTTTGCTTTACTTTTCTTGGATTTTCCTTTATAATTGATAGTACTAGGAGTTATCATGCAAATAGGAAGTTTTCTAGAAGTAGTTATATTAATCTCAGCCTTTCTTACAATCGTTCTAATCTTGTTGCAATCCCGCGGTGCATCACTAGGCGCCGGATTTGGTAGCTCAGGAGAGCTTTATACGACCCGTCGTGGCCTTGAAAAGTCGCTTTTCGTCACGACCATTGTAACGTCTGTCATCTTTGTTTCGTCGATTTTAGGATTATTATTAATTCCAGCATAATATGGCAAATTCACTCAAAAAGCGTGGGCAAAAAATAGTTCGGAAGTTTTCTCGCATTTCGGTGAAAGCCCGCGAGGAAGGGAAAGAACACATCAAGGAAAACTTGATTGCAAGGGTTTCTCATATCCGTGATATCAAACTGCTCATTTGGGAGTGGTGTTTGCTCGTGGCTGGACTCGTAATGCTCGCCGTGACGCAGGCTTTTTGGTCTGGTTCGTCGTATGCCCAGGACGTATTTGTGAATGGCGGTAGCTATACAGAAGCTACTGTTGGCGCAGTAAACTCGTTAAACCCACTGTTTGCGACGACTAATAGTGAAAGAGTCTTAAGTAAATTGATGTTCTCAACGTTGACGGCCGTAGATTATTCCGGAAATATCGGCATGGGACTCCTCGAATCTTTGACGCCGGATGATAATGGCAAGGTCTGGAAGGCCGTGCTTCGCCATGGTCTCAAGTGGTCTGACGGTGAATATATTTCAAATGATGATATCTTGTATACGATTTCGCTTTTGCAGAACCCAGCAGTGAGCACGATTTATTCATCAAGTATGCGTAATGTAAAAGTGAAGGAAGAAGAGGACGCCTCGATCACCTTTACTTTGCCTTCGGCTTATGCAGACTTTGCGAGCGCGCTCGACTTTCCGATTGTGCCACGCCATGCACTTGAGGATACACCAGCCAATGCTTTAATTGAGGATGAATTCTCACAAACACCGGTAGTGTCTGGGCCATTCATGTTTAACGCGACTCAGAAAAACACGATTGGTGACGATGTGACGGTATTTTTGTCGGCGAACCCATATTATTATCGTGGTAAAGCGATGTTAAACAGCTTTGCAGTGCACGCTTATAGCGATAAGGACGCCGTGGTGAGTGCACTAAATTCCGGCGCCGTGACGGCAACGGCCGAACTCTCTGGCCCGGAAGCTAACCGTGTAACTTCTGATAGCTTTATTCGCACCGACCAAAGCATCAATTCTGGCGCTTTCATGTTCTTTAATATGACAAGCGACGGCGTGAAGAATAAAGAACTTCGTAAAGCAATTCGCCAAGGTCTCGATCTCATCAATGTGCGCACGAGCGCCCCAGGTGCCGTGATGCTAGATTATCCTTTGATTGATTCACAGATTAAACTCACGAACTATCCAAAGATTCCGGCTTACAATTTTGACGCCGCGAAGGAAAAGATTACTGAACTCGCGGGCGGGAACACGATTAATCTTAACATCGCCACGGTGAATTCTGGCTATCTACCGGCTGTCGCAGAGAGCATTAAGGCCCAACTTGAATTACTTGGTATTGATGCGACGGTGACCATCTACGAAGAGACGCAGGACTTCGTTGGGAATGTGATTGCGAAGCGTAATTACGATATCCTGGTTTACGAAATAGAACTCGGTGCCGATCCGGATCTTTTGCCATACTATCACTCAACACAGGCTTCGACATCAGGATTAAACCTGTCTAATTATAAGAATGCGATTGTAGACGATTTGTTGATTGGTGCAAGGGAAACGCTTGATGAAACGCTTCGGATTAGGAAGTACGAATCATTCCTAAATTATTGGGTAGAGGATGTGCCAGCAATTGGTTTATACCAAGCGAATATGACCTATATCTACAACAAGAATACGCGGGCGTTTGGCAATAACGTGACGCTCGTAACGCCGCTTGATCGTTTCTCGGATGTCACAACCTATGCTGCAACGAAGGCTACTAAAAACAAGACACCATAATGGACCAAGAACCGGAAGATTGGGAAGAAAAGAAGCGCATTAAGGCCGAAATTAGAAAGGCTGAGGATGCGAAGGACACTGAGAATAAAGCGAATGTCGCGATTCTCGGGGCGGAGAGTTTTGCGCCAAAAAAAGGATATACGCGCGACAAGGATGCCTTAGGCGATAGTGCCGAGAGACTGTCTGAAATTGCGGTGTTTATGTCCGTCGGGGGCGCGGTTTTAACATTTCCGTTGAAGTATCTTAATGTGGGTAATCTGTGGATGATTATGGTGGCTTTAACTATACTCGCGGCGATTCCGGGAATTGCAGCAATCGTGGCGGCAATTATGTATAAGAAAGCAACGGGGAAGAACGCAAAGAATGCGATTATCTCCGGAGTGTATGTGATCGTGGCGGCGCTTTTATTTGCGATTATTGTGCTGAATATGAAGTTTTAATTTGAGTTTAGTGCGGGATTTGTTGCACAATTTCTAGAAAATGTGATATAATATTTGCATGCGCCTGTGGTGGAATTGGTAGACACGCTACCTTGAGGTGGTAGTGGCCAGATTCACGGCTGTGCTAGTTCGAGTCTAGTCAGGCGCACCATAGATAAAAAAGAATGCCTTAATGGCATTATTTTTTATCTATAATTTCGCCAGAGTAGACGAGACGATATGAATAGAATTCAGATTTCCTTTTCGTAAAGGAACGGATTAATATGATATAATGATTTCGATGGGCACATGGTGCCTGTTTTGATATTTTTGGGAATAATCATGTCAGACGAAGACAACCAATATGACCACATCGTCGACTATATCCGTAATGAAACAAGAGTCGGCGACGAAACGAGAATGCTAATATCAGATTTTGCAATACTGTGGAATAAATACGAAAAGACTTTTCATTATAATAACCAACAAATCAAGAATTTGGGTAGTTTCTGTTCTAGAATACTTGAGGGAGATAGAAATTGCGTAAACGATGAAGGTAAAGCGATAATTTCTGAATTATACGAATCGCTCGTTTCATATATTAAAACACATTATGGCAAATATGAATGCAGCGATCTAAAAAAACGTTTTGAGATTTGTCGCCCAAAAAGGGATCCAAATGGAAATGTAATCGGCAAACCTATTGAAGACATTGGTGATGGTGATTTAAAAAGAATAATGAATGCCAAAACAGTTATTGATAAACTCCATTTCTTATTATTAATAATTACCCGTGTCCGAAATAATATGTTCCATGGAGTTAAAGATACAAACAATTTGGGTGGCCAAAATGAATTATTTGTTATTTGCAATAAAACTCTGCATATGATGCTTACAATGAAAGGGAATAATAAAAATGTACAAGATCAATAAGAATTTCGAAGAATTGATTGTAGACAATAGACTATTGAATTGTAATGAATTAAAAAAGGCGTTTGAGAACACGCTTTCAGCGATAAATGACGAGCGCTTAGTCGACATGATTCGTGTATTTCCCACGATCAAGCCAACAATCAAATTTAAAACTCTTTACTATTTATTGGAAGAATTTAAAAACAAAAAGACTTCAGAGCGAGATTATGAGGTCATGCGTGGGTATCTCGAAAAAGACGTTGATGTATTTATGTTAGTAAATTATCTCAGCAAGGACGATAGATAATATGGACGAAAAAAATGGAGATGATTTTTTGGCCAGTTATCGGTACTTAGAAACAAGCATTAAGGAAAGA
>CAMHNK010000009.1 GCA_946186455.1 uncultured Candidatus Saccharibacteria bacterium | reverse complement strand
GTGTTTGCTTGCATTAAATGGCGAGATTTGTAATGTAAAAGACAAAGAGCTCAACGATATGTATTGGAATAATACCGATTTTGACGAAAACTGCGAGCAAGCAAAAAATATAACTCGAATTCTCGATTATTTAGATAATACGTTTCCAGAAAAAAGTCCTGAATTATCAAGGTATGGAGTTGTATCATTATTCTTGTTAATCATGGATCTGATGCCGAATTACGATATCAGAGGAAGGGAACAAGATATTAGAGATTGGTTTATTCAATTTGAAAATAATCGTCAATTGGATAAGAGTAAAGAAGCAGAGAATCAAGATCCTGTATTAGTCTTATACCAGAGATGGATTTCGAACTCTTCTGATACAACCGAGTCACTGGAATATAGGCATAAGGTATTAAAGGAGAGTCTCCTTACAAATGTAAAGAATCTCCCATTAAAGGATTCAAAAAGGGCGTTTGATGAGTCTCAGAGACAAGTCATTTATAGAAAATACAATGGTGAGTGTCAGATGTGCCATAGACACTGTGAATGGAATGATTGGGAAGCTGATCATATTGTGGCTTGGTCAAAAGGCGGTAAGACCGAAATTGAAAATGGACAGGTATTGTGCCCATCATGTAACTCTAAAAAACAAGATAATTAGGTTTGTTTTATAGAAAAAGACCCGTTTAGGCGGGTCTTTTGGTTATGCTGCGTTTTCGGGGTACCAGGATTCGATGACGTCAGTCGGGATTTCGAAGTGCTGGTAGTCTTTGCGGTCGGTCCAGTCGAATAGCAATGCTTGTAATATTGTGTGAAATATGTTATAATACCTCAGTTGGCTTCGGCCAAAGTATTTTTTAAAAGGATGGTGCATGTGAATGAAGACAGTGAAAAAGCTGGTAATCGCAATCCTCGTTCTCATAGTAATGGTATTTCTGGTGGGATGTAGCGAGACGGTGGTGCCAGATGGCACGACCGGTGTCGTGGTGCACGACGGAATCGTATCGGATGAATATCTGCAGCCTGGGCGTCATACGACTGACGACAGTACGCACACTTCGATTGTAATCGTAGACAACAAGATTAAGACTGCCTCTTACAGCAATACCATTGAGGGGCAGAGCAAAGACGACGTCATTATCAATGCTTCCGGTTATAGCTTTAGCTATCGGATTGGTGGCGGAGCAAAATCGGTATGGCTCGTGAAAAACGTTTCAGACCGGGAGAATATCATCCCGCAGTCAATCGTGGAAAATGCCCTGAAGGACGCACTGCTTGAAGTGGAGGCGAAGAATGTAACAAAGCGAGTGTATGTGGAACCGATCTTTAAGGAGATACTCCAGAAGAGAATTAATGAATATCTTGGGTATCACAACGGCGAAGATACGACACTTATTACGGTAACTTCTGTTTCGATCGGAAATCTCTCGCCGGAGGCGGCGTACGACCAGGAACTCTCGCGCGGAGCAATTCTTACCAAACGAGCCGAAAACGACAAGTTGGAATACGAGACTAGCATTGCTAGTGCGGAAACGCAGGCGGAGCTCGCGAAGTATGAAGCCGAACGGCTGACCGCCGGCTGGGAAGAACTCAGCGAAAAATTCACTCCCGAAGTGGCAGCCTATCTCATTATTGAAAAATGGGATGGACATTGTACCCCCGGTAGCCCGATGGAACAATTGATTGAATACTACGTGAGCGAGGCACTGAAAGACGAGCCTTGAGCGAGGTGACATAATGAAACGAGGCCAGAAGATCTTAATTATCATTCTGTTTCTCATTCTGGCGGCGTTTTCGTGTTTCCGGTATTATTACTACGCGACACACGGAGAAGAGTTTTTTCCTTCGATGATTAAACGTTTCCTCCGGCCACCAGAAGAGAGCTCCGAAACAGTTGTTGATCTATCAACTAGACTAACAGTGAACCCGGCCTATGACGGAACGAACAAGGAATTCATCGATGATAATATTCGAGACGAGGATGCCGTGGTGAGAATTCACCAAACGAAAACGTATCAATATTATGATAATAGCGGCAATGCCATTGAAACGGTGGAAACGCAATCTTACAATGCGAATTCCGAAATGCTGTTTTCCGGCTATCGGCGGGGAAGCAAAAAAATGCCTGATACGAGTGTCACAAGACAGGAAGTCGAGATTCTCTATCGGTATGAAGAGGATAAAATTATCCGAGAATACACGGTTAGCTCGTATAATGAAACAAATCTTCTAAATACGGACGCTCAGTCTTCAACTAAAAATCGCACATAACCTTAAGCCCCCATGGGGGCTTTTTTATAGAAAAATTGTTAGATTGATAATCGGGGAGTTTTATCTTATAATTCTATACAAGTTGTAGAGGTAAAAAATGAAAAATAGACTGCGGTATTGGCTTAAAAAAGATCGTACTTGGTACATTATGACGTTTGCACTTCTTTTTGTACTTTGTTATTTATTCCCGTATACAGGTGACGACTGGTCGTGGGGCTCGTCGGTGGGGATTGATCGGATTAATGCCGGATTCGTTGACTATGGTGGACGTTATTTTGGCTATATTATTGTGCTAGTACTAACGAGACTACGTGTACTCAAGGCTCTCGTGATGGCGGGGACATTCTTTGGATTAGGATGGATTGTAAAAAGCATCGTGAAACAAAAGTGGGCGTTCTTTGCGACAATACTTTTAATCTTTCTCGTCGGAAATGAGATTTTTGCGCAGTCGGTGGCGTGGACGTCTGGGTTCTCCAACTATGTGACGACGGCGATTATGATTGTGACGTTTCTGATGGTGGTATTTAATATTATTTTTGAAGGTAAGAACGAGACGCTCTGGCTGAAAATTGGGATGTTTTTATTGGGGCTCGGCGGCAGCCTTATTATGGAGAATGTGACGGTGTTTTTTGTGGTGATGCCGATACTACTTCAGATTTATTTGTGGGTGAAGGAAAGAAGATTCTCGCCAGCGCTTCTAATCTTTACGATTGGCGCGGTGATTGGCGCGGTCCTCATGTTCACGAATTCGGCGTATACGAATATTGCGAGTGCACAGGATGGGTATCGTACGATGAGCTTTTCGGTTACGGACCTCATTATGCGGGCGAAAGAGAATTACGTGACGGCGATTCACCCGTATGGACTATTTAAGAATGTGGTTCTAGTTTTGTCGCTGTTTCTTGGTGGGCTGTTCTTTCTCGGCGGGCATAAAAGAAGCAAAGTATCGGTGTGGTCGTTTGCGGTGTTTGCTGTATTTACATTAATTGACGTGCTCGGCAACGTGGTGATTGGTGCGACGTACAAGCCGAAAATCTTTTTGTATCTCGAAGCACTGCTTTCTTTCATTGCGATTGTGTCGCTCGTGGTGTTTACGATTTCGATTTTGAAAGATAAAAGGACGGAACGGAGAATCATGACGGTATTGTGGCTTTCGTTTGTGATTCTCGTCGGGCCGCTCTTTGTAGTGACACCAGTGGGGCCGAGGAATTTTTTCTCACCGTATATATTTTTAGTGATTATAAGTTTGATGGTGTGGGTGCAGGCGCTGGAACCGTTTAAAGCGAAGAAGCAAAATGTATTTTTGCCGTGGCTCGAGAAGGCGCTAAGACTCAGTGCCGTGGTAGTCGTGGCGGTTTATGTGTGCATTTTTGTACCAGTTTATTATGTGGATGTGATGCGCCTAAAGACGATCCGAAAAGAAGTGGAAGCGGGGAAGCAGGAAGTAATCTTGAAACGCTTGCCATTTGATTCACTAATGTGGGTGTCGTCACCGACGTTTGATAAATTTACCGAGCGATACAAAATGTTCTACGACATCCCGATGGAAGTGGATGTGGTAAACGAACAAATTTAAGAATTAGTTAGAGAAATCTCTTCGCCTTTTTCGACGACGAGTTTGTTTTCCGCGGTGAAACGGGCGACGATGTCGTAATTTAATGCGTCGCTTCTTGGGTCGGTGTGGTATGGGATGCTGTGCTTAGCGTGAACTTTTTCGGCCGCTTCGGTCGCGAGTTCTGGTGTCATAGTGTAGGTGCCGTCCATTGGGAAGAAGGCGTAGTCTAGGCCGCGATCTTTAAAAGAATCCATCCCAGGAGTAATGGTGGTGTCGCCTGGAATATAGAGGGTGATGCCACTTTTTAGAGTTAGAATATAGCCAACGCATTTGGTTTCGTCGTGGAATTTGTTATAGCCGGCGGAGACGGCCTCAACTTTGACGTAATCAAAATCGAAGGTTTTATACTCGCCATTAACGAGGGCTTCTTTTTCGGTGATAATGGTCGCGTGGTCGCGGTGCTGGACTTTAGAAATCTCATTATGGTCGAAATGGTCGTGAGTGACAAGGATTAAATCGGCTGGGAGTTCGTAGTCACTGTCGTTTCCGGCGTAAGGATCAATATAAATATTTTTGCCATCACTCGTGGTAAGGCGAAGGCTGGCATGGCCTATATATAATAATTTATCTTCCATATAGATAATTATATTATAAAACACTTGACTTTTTTAAACATAAGTGCAATTATAGAGATAAATAAAGGTCATACAGTTTTAAAAAATGAAGATAAAAACAAAAAATCGGAGGATTTTTGTCAAAGCCCTCAATGGGTTAGTTGTTGTTATTCTCGCAGTTTTAGCTCTATTTAGCGTGGCAAAGAATGTAAATTTGATGCCACTTGCGGTGGCAGATTCACCAATGATGGAAGGTGCAACGCCTTCAGGTGGTATGAGCTATGGTTCGCTGAATACACATATTTATCGTATTAATGATGGTTCTTCTGGCGCACCATGTTGGAATGGTGGTGGCTGTTATACTTCGTATGCCATGTGTCTCCAGCCAGGTACAGCATCGCACGTGGGAGACTATGGTTACATTACTTCGACGTCGAACCAGACGATTGTGAAGATTATGCTCGTAACGAATGCGGCGGTAAACCCGACGATTTACAATGCCTTTAAGTCGACTGGAATGGATCTTGAAAGCCTTGGTTCACAAATTACAAGTGCCGGAGCGGTGACTTATGGCTACGGGGCGAGTTTCACGGCGGGGCAGGCTAGAGCATTCGTAGTAGGACACGTGCTTGCGGGTGCGGTTTATACTGGTACGATTGGTAGTTATTATGCAGGTGTTTCAGGTTCGGCAACGAGTAGTTTGACGCAGGCTTACAACACAATTATGAGTTGGTTTAATTCGAATTATTCAGATGCGCCAGCGCAATATACTTTGTATACTTTCCATCCGAATGATTCGAGCCACCAGACACTAGGTTGGATTGAAGGTAGTTACACACCGACTCCAGTAGTGCAAAAGGGTTATATCCAAATGCTGAAGTACGACTCAGCAACTGGGTATAATGCAGCACTGAATGGCACGGGTGTTCTTAGCGGTGCAGTCTTTAGACTTTATAACCAAAATAATAGTAGCGTGACGCTAGCAAATAGGACGACTGGCTCAAATGGTTATACTCCATCATATGAAGCGAATGCTGGGGATCGGATTTGTTTCGTGGAGACGACGCCACCGAGTGGATATGTGTTAGATTCAACGCCACATTGTGCGGTCATTCAGGCAAACTCGACGACTTATGTAAATATGGCGAATACGAAGGCGACTGGTAATATTCGGCTTTATAAGTATGATTCGGCGACCAATGCGCCGCTCGCTAATGCGACCTTTAGAGTTTACGAACAGGGAAATAGTAATGTAACGATCGCAACTAAGACAACTGGGTCGGATGGTTATACGTCGACACTTTCGGGTGATGCCGGTAAGGTAGTTTGTTTTGTGGAAACGACGCCACCAAATGGGTATGTGCAAGATACGACGCCAGTGTGTGGTACGATTCCGACGGGTTCAACAGCTACGGTAAACAAGTCTAACACCAAGCAAGTGCTAAATGGTGGCGTGACGGTAAAGAAGGTAGATGTGGAAACCAATTCGACTTCGGCACGCGGCTTAGCATCGGTGCAAGGCACGACCTTTACGGTTTATAAGTCGGATTCGAATGGTTCAGTGGGTACTTCCACAGGCGTGACTCTCACGACGAACGCGTATGGTCTCGCCTCGACTAGTTCTTCGGCACTTTCGATTGATCCGGTGGCAGGCGGAAGCTGGTATTGTGTGAAGGAAACTAGCGCCAGTACGGGTTACAATTTGACGGATACGAGTTGTAAGAAGTTTTATCTAACTACGAATGGACAGATGTTTGATCTCACATCGATGCCATTCTCGAACTCGATTATTAAGGGTAGTCTCACGATTACAAAGTATCGCAAGATTTATGATGGGACGACAAATAGTTGGACGAATGCGCCGTTTGCGGGAATTACCTTTACGCTGACGAATACGGCGAACGCGGGGATTAATTATACGACTGGTGAAACCAATGCTAATGGCGAGGTGACACTAAACAATATTGTTTATGGCACTTATACGGTGGTTGAAAATGAATCGTCGAAGAACGCGGCCTATAAAAAGGAGAGCTTTACTGTCACGATTTCGTCGCAAGGACAGACGGTTACGAAGACAGTGGTAAACGAACTACCGGATAACCCACAGATTGATACGGTAGCAAGAAATACGAATAGTAATCCGGATGACAAGGAAAATGTCTCGCCGGAAGATAAGGAAATTGAGATTGGGGAGAACGCTGGCGTGACGGATTACACGATGTATGGTGGTCTTGAAGCGGGTGCAAGTTATCGCGTGGAAGGCGAGCTTTGGAAGATTACGCCACCGCAAGAGAAGATTACGACGAAGGCACAGAACTTTACGGCTTCGAGTGGCGGAACGGGCAGCTTTGATCTCAACTTTAACACAATCGATACAACGGAATACATTGGTGAAACACTTGGTATTATTCAAAAACTATATAAGCGAAATGGCGACGAGTGGCTCTTAACAACAGTCCACAATGCGGATTTTTCGGATACGAAAGAAATCGTGCGCGTGGTGAATCTCGGACTTTCAACGAATGCGACGGATGATGCGGATGGCGATAAGATTATAGAGCCGGACAGAGCACAGGTGATTCGCGATGAAGTGACCTACCAGAATTTGGTAGTGGGACGTGATTACATCTTGGTAGCAAGATTAATTGATAAGGCCGAAACGAAGTCAACTGGTACGACCAAGGTGCTGGAAATCGATGGCGTAGAGGTACCGGCGAAGATTACGAAGATTACGATGCCGGATGCGGTCGAGAGTTCATCGACAGTGAGATTCAATATTGATGCGACGACGATTCCGGGTAAGGAAGTGGTCGTGTATGAGCGCGTTTATGAATATGTGGATGGCGTGACGTCGTCGAACTGGGAAGACCAGCTGACGGATCTCGTGATTAGCCACGAAAACATTAATGACACGAACCAGACCGTGAAAGTACGTCCGCGCGTGGGTACGGAAGCGGTGGATAAACTTGATAGTGACCACACAATTGGTGTTGGTATGGCGACGATTGTGGATACGGTGAGCCTGGAAGGCTTAACGAAAGAGAAATATAAGGTTGTTGGTTATGTGGTAGAAAGAAAAGGCGAGAATGGCTCCGAGACGGAAGATACACCGATTGAAGCTATTGTGGAAACTGGTGACCGTGCTGAGGTGATTGGCGAAACAACAATTGATCTTAGAAGTGCGAGCGTGATTCCGACTGAAACGCAAGTAGAATTTAAGTTTGATACACGTGAATTTAAGGGCAAGTCACTAGTGATTTATGAAGAGTTGTACCGCGTGGAAAATAATAATTCGGAGACTTTGATTGCCTGGCACAAGGATGCGAACGACACGAAGCAGATGATTGATGTGGCGACACCAAAGATTCATACGACAGCGACCGATAAAACCGATGGCGACAAAGAACTGAAGAAAGATATCGAAGCGACGGTGGTTGACAAGATTGAATATGAAGGTTTGGTGGTTGGCGATACTTATACTTTGGTAGGTGAGTTACGCGACAAAGACACTGGCGAAGTAATTGAATTATTAGATGAGAAAACCAAGGTGATTCATGTATTTGTGGCAGAAGATGACCATGGCTTCGAGGAAATGGAGTTTGCCTTTAAGACTGATGGCATGACGGGTAAGGAAATCGTGGTGTTTGAAGAACTCTACTTTGGTGAATGGATTGAAGAAGAAATCGATGAAGAAACTGGCGATGTGATTACGCCGGCGCAGGAACTCACGGAAGATGAATTAATTGCTGAACACAAAGACCTAAATGATGTGAAACAGACTGTGGGAGTAGAGATCAAGATTCCAGACACGGGTGCGTTTACGCGTGGCGATGATATGGGTGTTCCGCAAATCATTGTAACGGCTTCGCTCGTGGTAGCAGTGGCAAGTGTCAGTACATATTATGGCCTTCGAATTCATAGGCGTCGTACATTTGGTTGGCATGCATAGATTTTTCTTGTGATATAATTGTTGGTAAGAAAAAGGAGTTATATGAAACAGGCAAGGCCTATTATTTGGGGAATTGCAATTGTGGCGCTGGGTGTGATTTTCGGCGGCAATGCAATTGGATTATTTAATTTTGATGTATTCTTCGACGGATGGTGGACGTTATTCATCATCGTGCCGAGTGCAATAAGTTTAATTACGGAAAAAGAAAGATTGCAGAGTCTAGCATTTCTTGGTGCAGGGATTATTATGCTACTTGCAGCACAGCATGTGTTTGAGTGGGAAGTGGCTTGGAAAGCAATCCTCGCGCTATTCTTGATTTTGATTGGTCTTTCAATTATTTTCCGCAGCATTTTTCACAGCAAGAATGACAAAGAAGTCGAGAAAAAAGTGAAGAGCGCCGATGATAAAACGATGGACGCGCAGACGGCGGTGTTTTCGGGTAGCGAGAGAGTTTACAATGACGAAGTGTTCTCCGGTTCGAATATGGTTGCAATTTTCGGCGGGGCCGAGCTCGATCTTCGCAAAGCGAAATTTACGAAAGACACCGTGATTAAAGCCTTTGCTCTATTTGGTGGAGTGGATATTAAAGTGCCGGAAGATGTGAATATTAAGTCGAAATCC
This sequence comes from uncultured Candidatus Saccharibacteria bacterium, assembly GCA_946186455.1. Classification (GTDB taxonomy): domain Bacteria; phylum Patescibacteriota; class Saccharimonadia; order Saccharimonadales; family Saccharimonadaceae; genus Nanosyncoccus. Next base: position 20,142 of record CAMHNK010000009.1, on the reverse strand, counting down.
GGATTTATCTTTGGCGGAATTTCTGATGAGAGAAAAGGGGAATCAAAGGGCAAATATACCATTTATTTAGACGCCGCCGGTGGATTTGGTGGCATAACGATTAGTGACAAACCAAAACAAAAGAAATAATAAGGAAAGGAGTGTATGGACAATAAAGAAATATACAAGAAAACTTTGACGTTTTCACTAAGACGATTCCTATGGGATCTTGGCTCCGTCATTGTAATCGTGCTATTATCGGCAGTTGGGTTCTTGATTGCTGATAAGGTATCAGGTAATGGATTAATCGGTGTGCTAATCGGCGCCGTGGTTGCAATTGTGATTGTGGCGATTGTTTCACACTTTGTTTCGTATATTTTTAAAGCCGGTCAGATTGCGATGATGACTGAAGGCATCGTGAAGGGCAAACTCCCAGAGGATGTTTATGGCGCTGGTAAAAAAGTGGTAAAGGAACGCTTCTTAACTGTCGCAGCTTACTATTTAGTAACGAATGCGATTAAGGGCATCTTCAATCAGATTGGTCGTGCCATTACGGCTGCTGGCAATGCGATTGGCGGCGATAGTGGTAGCACGGTCGGAAGTATAATTTCCAGTGTGATTCAAACAATTGTAAATTATCTTTGCGATTGTTGTCTCGGCTGGGTGTTCTACAAGAAGGACGAGAAAGCTACAAAGGCAACGCTCGAAGGTGCAGTACTATTCTTTAAACGTGGCAAAACTTTACTTAAGAACCTCGGCCGCGTGTTTGGAATTAGCTTCATTTCATTTGTCGTGATTGGTGGTGCATTCTTTGGTATCACTTACTTAATCTGCATGGCCTTCCCAGATGCATTCAAGGCACTTGCCGGCGAAGTAGCCGAATTGATTGCTAAGGGTGAACTCGATGCTTCGAGTTGGTTCGCTGAGGCCGGTAACTTGATGATCTGTGCTGGTGCACTTGGTGGCATCATCATGTGGAGCATTCTCCACTCAGTCTTTGTCCGCCCATTCATCTTGGTCGGCGTGCTTCGCAACTTTATCGAATCCGGTAAAGAAGAGAAGATCACCGAAAAAGATCTTGACGAACTTGACGGTAAATCCAAGAAGTTTAAGAAACTTCACGAAGCTGAGGCTTAGGCTAGTTTAAAGTGAAAAGAACCCCGTTAGTGCGGGGTTCTTTTTTAAGCCTAGGCGGTTTGGATTATTAGGTGGGGGTTGTACTTTTCCTGCTATGATGTTAGTTTTTTTACGTGTTGTCCTTTGGAGATTAGTGAGTCATTTATCCAGGAACTGTAGCGGGTTTGTGGTGTTTGAGGGACTCATTAAAAAGGTTTATTCTAGGCATGATCAGAGTCTTGGAAAGGAGCGAATGATGCAGATAGGTTTGATAATCTTAAACATCGGTCGTAGAAAACAAGATAAACCAAAGAAAAAAGATTAGGTAGTGCCTAATCTTTTACACAACACATCCGGGGGAAGTCCTAGACTCCCCTGGATGAAATTATTATAACAAAGACTAATAGTTTTGGGAAGATTGCTCTCTTTCTGGAAGCTTTAGTTTGAAATCGGTTGCTTTTATTGTTAAATCTCCACCAATGGTTCCAGCGAGGCTTATTTCATTGTTTTCAAATCCGTAGTCAGTTAAGATGAATTCGCTGTCGCCGGAATCGTATTTGAAATAACTGACTCCTTTCATTTCTAGGAACCAATAATCATGACAATCTTTAGCTTTTTCCCAGATGTCTTCGAGAAGAAATGATGCTTCTTTTGTTTCCGAATCATATTTTATTTCGAAGATGCGAAAATCATGGATGCCGAGGTCGTAAAGATATTCGGCGATTTCTTTAAAAGTGTTAATCGTTTTTGGCATGATGTTCCTTTTTTCTTATTATTTTTAGGCAGTCTTTTGCTTCTTTTGGCACGCGGTAGCTGTCGCAGATTTTGGAGATGGTTTTGTTGTGAGTCCAGGCGGGGAGGTTGGAGTTTTGGAGAAAGGAGAAAGTCTCGTCTGGGAATTTGATGAAACAGTCGCAGAGAAGCCAGGCGATGCCCATTTTAACATAGTAGGCATCATTATCGGCGAGGGAAGAAACGCGATCGAAAATGAGATGCAAATAATCTGGTGTAATGTAACAACATTTTAGTAAAACTAATCCGGCACGGACGGAAAACTCTTGTTTACTTTTTAGTAGTGGTTCAATCTTTTCGTTCAAAAATTCTTCGTGATGTTTGTTGATAGCTGGGCGGATGCTAGAACAGAAGGTGTCGCAGGTGCTCCAGTCGTCGATAAAGTTAACCTGCGAGTTGAAGTATTCGCACATTTTATCAAAAGGTAAGCGGGTGATAATCATGCCACGGGCGAGGACTTCTTCATAGGCGATTGGTTCGTGCGAAAGAATCTCAGTGAAAGAATTTTTATCGACATGTGAAACGATTTCACGAATCTTTGGAATGCGAACGCCGATTAATGGGCGCTTAGTCAAAATGATTTTGAGACTGAATTCACGATATGAATCATCAGCAAAAGAGACAATTTCGTTTCTGAGTTCGTCATAGGTTTTGATAGTTTTCATTTGGAATAATTATAACATTAGAGAAGAAAAAACGGAGCCGAAGCTCCGTTTGCTCGAATTATTCTCCGTAGACGTATTCTTCGAGGCAGAGACAGTGGTCCATGATTTCATGGGCGGTCTGAGAAGTGCCAACGAAACGAATTTCGTAAGGTTCACACGGGACGCCGGTAACTTTTTCTTTGCCGGCCGGATAGCGGTCGATAAAGCCATAATCGGCAAGATTCTCGTGTAAGGTTTTGAAGAATGGAATCGTTTGTTGACGCTCTGCAGTTTCAGTGTACCAGATTTCGTTGCCGTTCTCATCGGGATAAAGGATGACGACATTAATCAGAAGGCCGGTGTGGTGTTCGGAATAACCAGGTTTTACAACTTTGTTGGTTTCGCTCCAGCCGGGCAGATTCGAATAATAATCGTATACCCACTGTTGGTCCTCTTTGGTGCGATAAGCACTGTAGAGACCGATGGTCATGCCTTTTTCTTTTAAGGCGACTTGGAGTTGGCTAAAAGCAAGGAAGGCAGCTTTTTCAATCGGTGTGGCGTTGCCGTAGATGTCGGCGGCGTAGACAAGGTCTTTTTGCAAGAAGATGTCGTAGGCGCTGGTGAAATCGTACGGGTGGTCGTCATTCACGATGAGTAGGTAGTTGAGATTCGGATCAATTGCCTTGGCCCACGGATCGGGGTTTGGTGCAGCCGCAAATGCGGTGGCACAAGTGGCACTGAATAGAGTGACGAATACAACGAGCCAGAGAATTAATTTTACTATACTGTTTTTAATTTTCATAGAAACACCCCCTAATTAAGATAAACAGTATCTGCATAATTTTAACATTTTTTATAGTAAAAGTCAAGTGATGTTCGAATGTGAAAGCAGTATGGTATAATGAAAATACTAATAAGGAGAAAACAAAATGTGTGGAATTGTTGGCTATGTAGGGAACAAGAATGCACAGGATTTTTTGATTAGCGGTTTAAAGAGACTTGAATATCGTGGCTATGACTCGGCTGGGATTGTGACGCTTGATAAAGACGGAAACGCAACCTTACTCCGAGCAAAAGGAAAGATCATCAACCTTGAAGAGAAGCTTGCAAAAAACAAGCGTGAGGACAAGATTGGAATTGGTCATACCCGTTGGGCGACGCATGGTGAACCAAGTGAAACGAATGCTCACCCACATCAGGCCGGCGACATTTATTTGGTACACAATGGGATTATCGAAAACTATAAGGAACTCAAAGCGACTTTAACGGAACACGAATTTAAATCTGAGACGGATACGGAAGTATTGGCGGCGCTCGTTGAATCTTTTTACCAAGGTGGTGCACATCCACTAATTAATGCAGTTGTGCAGGCTTTAAAACTCGTAAAGGGAACTTACGGGATTGCGGTCGTATCGACCAAGGCGCCAGACGAAATTGTAGTTGCGCGCGCTGGTTCTCCACTCGTAATCGGTGTAGGACACGATGAAACTTTGATTGCTTCCGATGCGTCTGCATTAGTTGGTCATACGAAGCAAGCGATTTATCTCAATGACGGCGAAGTAGCTTTGATTCACAAAGATAGTATTGAAATTAAGACTCTCAATGCGGAGCCGGTTTCTGCTAAGGTAGAAATGATTGAGACAAATCTTGCGGCGATTCAAAAAGGTGGTTACGAGCATTTCTTACTGAAGGAAATCATGGAACAACCAGAATCGCTTAAAGAGACTCTGCGTGGTCGCGTAAATCTTGAAACTGGTACGGTAAGACTCGGTGGTCCAGGACTGTCAGAAGAAAAACTTAGGAAGATTAAACATCTTGTAATTGTCGGTTGTGGTACGGCTTATCATGCAGGACTTCTGGCTGGGTATTACATTGAACAATTTACACCAGAAATCACGATTGAAACAGTAATTGCATCAGAATACCGTTATCGTTCGGCTTACATTCCAAAAGATTCAGTTGCGCTCATTGTTTCGCAATCTGGTGAGACGGCAGATACGCTCGCTTGTCTTCGTGAAATCAAGAAGCAGGGTGTGCCAACGATTGGTATCGTTAATGCGATTGGCTCCACGATTGCCCGCGAAGTGGATGGTGGTACTTATGTACACGTTGGCCCAGAAATCTCAGTAGCCTCGACGAAGGCCTTTACTTCGCAAATGATTGCGATGGTGATGTTTGGCCTTACGATTGCGCAAGCAAAAGGTGTGAAACCAGGCGTGCTTTATCCATACATCAAAGAAATCGCGAACTTGCCAGAAATGATTCGGAAGACTTTAGAACAAGTCCATGATGATGTGAAGCGCGTGGCAGAGGCACACAAGAAATATGAGCATGCGATTTATCTTGGTCGTGATACAGCTTACCCGGCTGCGATGGAAGGTGCGTTGAAGCTTAAGGAGATTTCTTATGTGGATGCGAACGCCTATGCATTTGGCGAACTTAAACACGGTCCATTAGCACTGATTGATGATAGATTCCTCGAATTTGCACTTGTACCAAAGGGCCCACTTTTTGACAAGGCGATTTCAAACGTGCAGGAAGTCTTGGCGCGTGGTGGTCATGTGATTGTGGTGACGAACACCGATTTTGATTTGCCGGTTGAGGATGTGATCAGAATTCCAGGTGAAATTGAACACTTTGCACCGATGCTGATGAATCTCGTTTCACAATTGTTTGCTTACTATATGACGGTGGCCAAAGGCTACAATGTCGATCAGCCACGTAATCTGGCGAAGTCGGTAACTGTAGAGTAAAACAGCCTGTCTATGCTATAATTAGAATATGCGGAAAAAGTCCGATTATATTCTGAGAGTTTGTTTAATTATTGGTGATGCCGTGGCGCTGGTGCTGTCTTTTGCGATGGCATACTTCATCCGTGTGCACGTAGATCCGCGTCCGTACGAGTTTAATTCGCAGCTTTTGATTTTTACGTTAGAAACTTTGTGGGTGATTCCATTTTTGATTGTGATTCTCGCGGCACTTGGGCTGTATAAGAAGTCAGTGTTCCTAGGCAAGTCAAGACTGCCGGAGGTGGGAAGATTAATTCTTGCAGCAATTCTAAGTGTGGCAGCGCTCATCGTTTACGATTTCTTTACAAGCAACAATTTATTCCCGGTGAGAGTCGTGGCGCTCATGTCCGTGTTTTTGTCGTTTTTGTTCCTCACAATGGAGCGGATGCTGATGCGACTACTTGTGAAGCAAATCTTCAAGCGGGATTACGGAACGAAGCGCGTAGTAATTATTGGCAATAATAAGAATACGGAATATCTCGCGAACTATATTTCGTCTTCGCCAGAAAGTGGGTATAGACTAGTGGGTGTAGTGTCGGCGAGAAAATATATTCCAGAGGATTTACGCGATAAACAGTACTCGTCACTTAAAGATGCACTTCGCCGGGCGAAGCCGGATGTGATTTTTCAGACGGATGAGAAGTCGACGGAATATGTATATCGCCAGGCAATTAATCAGCATTTATTATATTATTTCGTACCTTCTGAAACGGCTTTGTCGTCGCACTTTGGCGAACTGGAACTCGTGGGGAATACGCCAGCGGTGCTGGTGAAACTCACGCCACTCACGGGTGGTGCAGCGGTAGTAAAAAGGATTTGCGATATCGTGTTGTCGCTCATTGGGTTAATCATTGGTGCGATTCCAATGTTCATTATTTGGCTCGTGATTAAACTTTCGGATGTGAAACATAAAGCGATTTATGCAGACGAAAGACTGACACAATTTAATCGCAAATTTAAGTGCTACAAATTCCGTTCAATGAAAACGGAATATAGTGGCATGACGCCGGAAGAAGCGTTTATTAAAATGGGGAAGCCAGAGCTAATTAAAAAATATCGCAAGAATGGCGATTTCCTAAAAGACGATCCAAGGATTACGAAGTTCGGGAGATTTATCCGGAAGACTTCACTCGACGAACTGCCGCAACTGGTGAATATTCTGAAGGGTGATATTTCACTAATTGGACCGCGAGCTTTACTCCCGGGTGAACTGCGCGATTATGGTGATAGGTCGCTCCTTCTCACGGTGAAGTCTGGTTTAACGGGCTTTGCGCAAGTGTCTGGTAGGCGTGATATTTCATTTGAAGAACGTAGAGCACTGGATATTTATTATGTGATGAACTGGTCGCTAATGCTTGATACTCAGATTTTCTTTAGAACGATTGTGTCGGTAATCAAGCGAGACGGTGCAAAATGAAAGTTGCGATTGTTTGTGATTGGCTAACAAATGTGGGTGGTGCGGAGAAGGTTTTACTTGCCGTTCATAAACTTTATCCGGATGCGCCGATCTATACTTCGAAATATAACCCAAAGGGAATTGATTGGTTTAAGGATGCGGATGTAAGGACTGGATGGTTACAGATTTTTCCGTCATGCCTACGTCGGTTTCTCGGTGTGTTTCGACAAAGATGGTTTTCGCATTTGAAACTTTCGGAGTATGATTTAGTGATTTCGGTGACGGGTGCAGAAGCGAAAGCAGTAAAGGCGCCAAATGGGATTCACATTTCGTATTGCCATGTACCGACGCAATATTATTGGCAGATGTATGATGAATACGTGGAGAATCCGGGATTTGGGATTCTAAATCCGTTGGTCCGGTTTTTCTTTAAATTACTCGTGAAGCCACTTCGAAAAAAAGATTTTAAGGCGGCGCAGGATGTAGATTATTTTGTAACGATTTCGGATTATGCAAAAGATTTAATTAAAAAGTATTACATACGCGATGCAGTGGTGGTACATCCGCCGGTTGAAGTTGATGATTTTAAAGTAAAAGAATTTGGTGAGGCTCATGATTATTACATTGTGACTTCGCGCCAGGTGACTTGGAAGAAACTGGATCTCGCCGTAAAAGCATGTCTCAAAGCAAACAGGAAATTACTGGTAATCGGGGAAGGACCGGAACATAAGAACTTGGTGAAGATGGCGGGTGATTCCCCACTGATTAAGTTTTTGCCGCTCATGGATAAAAAGGAATTAAAGAAATATTTGTTGCATGCTAAAGGATATTTGTTCCCAAGCATGGAACCGTTTGGGATTGCGCCGGTTGAGGCGCTCGCGACAGGGTGTCCGGTGATTGCGTTTAAGGAAGGTGGGGCGAAGGATTATGTGTTTGATAAAAAGAATGGACTTTTGTTTGATAAGCAAACCGTGAGTTCACTGGCGGATGCAATTAATGAATTTGAGAAAATGAAATTTAACCGTAAGGAAGTGAGTAAAACGGCGGATGGTTTTAGTGGAAAGAGATTCGACAAAGAGCTTACGGATTATGCGAAGGAGTGTCTGAATGAGAGAAAGAAGTAAATTCTACCGTATATTATTATATGTACTGCCGGCGGTGCTTTATTTTTCGTATTATCCTTTGATTTCGTTTGGTACAAACGAGTCAATGTATTTTGAAATTAATTTGCCTTTGATATGGCTCGCCGTATTTGATGTGACGGCACTAGTTTTAATTATCAAAAGAAAAAAGATTAACGAAGTTTTTTCGAAATGGCAATATTTCTTGTTTCCGGTTTTTGCGAGTTTAAGTTTGCTGTGGTCGGCGAACCGCGTGCGTGGTTTGCTCACGATTGGCGTGGTGTGGATGATTTTCTTTGCGGCGCTATCTTTTTATCTACTGCGCGAAGAAGTGGTGGAAAAAAAGTTTTGGCAGAAACTGTGGAAGATTTTTATCGGTAGCTCGCTTGCAGCAGTGGGCTGGTGCGTACTGCAATGTATCTTGGATCTCGTTGGTGTGCCGAGAGAATGCTCATTAATGTGTGATGGATGTATGTCGACGACGTTTGGTTTTCCACATCCAAATGGCTTTGCGATTGAACCGCAATTTATGGGAAACTTGCTACTCGCGCCAACAATTATGTCCGGTTTGTTCATGCTGAAAAACCATTCGAAGAAGACGATGATACTATTCTTTGTATTTCTATGTGGATTATTCTTAACATTTTCGCGCGGAGCAATTTATGCCGTGATGGTCGCGATGATTTTCTATACAGTGATGCAGATTGTGAAGACGAAAAAACTTAAAGCGATGTTTTTGTGGCCAGTAATTATTCTCGCCTTTATTTTTACTTTGAATTTGCAGGGGATTATGGCGGCAGTGTCACCAACGAGTGATACTTATATGTCTGGTGTAGCGAAAGTTCTAAACCATTTGTCACTTGGAATTATTGATGTCAGGCCAAAGGACAATAATAATGCCGGTGCGACGGTGGTAGACGGGACAATAATCGAGGGTGATCCGGCTAATACTTTGCCACCGGATCCAGATGCGGCGTCGAAACCAAATGGAACGCTAGTCACATCAACTTTTGATGGCTATGTAGAAGATTCAACGAATATTAGAATGCAACTCACGGGCGCAGCAATTAAGACTTGGGCGAAGGACCCAACTACGATTCTGTTTGGTGTGGGTGTAGGCGGCGCTGGACAGGCAATGTATGATGCTGGTAATACGGATTGGCCGAAGGAAATCGTGCAAAATGAATATGTGAGCTTGCTGCTTGAAACTGGTTTAGTTGGGGTTGCGATTTTGGTGCTGACGGGCGTGATGGTGTTTAATTCTTTGAAGAAATCGAAACACTTTGAATTAATCTCGACGGTTCTGGTGGGATATGGAATAACCCTGCTATTTTTCGCAGGGCTTCCAAATGTGATTCACTTATATTTGATTCCGGTTATAATGCCTTACGGAAGAAATTAGTATCGTATACTTCGGCACCGTGATGCTTGTAAAACTCTTGGGATTTTTCGCGGCCGTGACCGCAAGTGAATTCTAGGTTTTTGCAGCCTTTTTCCTTGGCCCAAGCTTCGTAAGCATTCCAAATGGCAGAGCCAACACCTTTGCCACGGACTTCTGAATCGGTGACAAAATCTTCGAGATAGGCGTTCTTGCGGATGCCAGGGCCCATAGTGACGGAAACGGATGCGATGCCAAGAATTTTGCCATCTTCTTCGGCGACGAGGAGATCGTGCCATGGGGAATTGATGATGTCTTTGAACCAGTCTTCTGGAATCTCGCCTTTGTCTTTGCCACTTCTTGATAATTGAATTAGTAATTCACGTACACGGTTCGCGATTTCTGGTGCGTAATGGTCAAGTGGTCTTACGATCATAAAACTTCTCCTAATTTAGTTTTTAATTCATTAGCGAGGGCTTCGATTTTATTTGAATCATTGCCCCACATGGTAATACGAATCAAGTTTTCGGTGCCGGATGGACGAACGAGCAAACGACCTTCGACGGATTCAAGTTTCTGATTGAATTCTAGAAGAAGATTCCTAACTTCGTCTTTTTCTTTCAAGGCTTTCTTTTGCTCTGGCGTAGCGTCCATGTTCAGAATGATTTGCGGGAATTTAGTCATGATGGATGCAAGGCCTTTTAGGGATTTCTTAGTTTCAGCAACAACCTTTGTAATCATGAGAGCGGTGAGCATGCCGTCGCCGGTTGCTTCGCCTGGGAGGATGATGTGGCCGGATTGTTCGCCACCGATTTTAATATCTTGCTCGCGCATAGCAGCTGCCACGTTGGAGTCACCCACAGCAGTGATTTCGGCATGGATGTTGCTATCCTTGGCCCAGTTTAAGAGACCTTGGTTTGCCATTACGGTAATCGCGATTTTATCGAGTTTCAAGTGATTTGCAAGGATTGCAATAATCTCGTCACCATCGACGACTTCGCCTTCGTTATTTACAAGTAAACAGCGATCGCCGTCACCATCAAAGGCAACGCCAAAATCGAGTTTTTCTTTTTTAACTAAATCTTGGAGCTTCTCGAGATGTGTGCTGCCACAGTCGTGATTGATGCCAGTGCCGTAATTTGCGTCGGCATTAATGAGTTCGACCTTGGCACCGAGTGCTTCAAAAATGGATTTATTTACAACGCTGGTGGCACCATTGGCGCAGTCCATGCCAATGTGAAGACCGTTGAAGTTTACTTCGCCGAGATAATCCTTTAGATACGATTTGTAGAGGTCGAGAGCATCGTCATGAAGACTTTCGCGAAAGGTGCCTGGACCCGGGTCGTAAAAGAAGGGATCTTTGTCGAGTTCGGCCTCGATTGCATTACAACCAGCTTCGGAAAGTTTGGTGCCAGAAGCTTTGCCACGTTCGAAAATTTTGATGCCATTATCAACATACGGGTTATGAGAAGCAGTGACGTCGACGGCAAAATCAAAACCCATTTGGTAGAAACAATAATTAATACCAGGAGTTGGGAGTACGTCGATAGTGGAATACTCAACACCTAGGTTTTCAAAGGCAATTTCGAGGTCACGAATAATCCATTCGGAAGATTCACGAGTGTCGCCACCAATTAAAACCTTAATTTCATCGCCGGCGTAGTCAACGAGGCCACGAGCGATTTTGAAAAGAAATTCTGGAGTGAACTGGTCGGCTTTTTGACGAATACCGTCGGTACCAAAATATTTCATTAGGCGTTCCTTTCTAACATTTTTACGATGACATCAATGGTTAAAATTACATCTTCGACAGAGCTGCCACGAGAGAGATCGGCGAGTGGGATGTTGAAGCCTTGGATGATTGGGCCAGCCATGGTCCAGCCACCGAGATGCTCCATGCTCTTATATAATATATTGCCGGAGTTTAGGTCTGGAGTAATTAAGACATTAGCGTGGCCGGCGACTTCGGAGTTCCCGATTTTTTTCTCACCCACACGTGGGTCGATGGCCGCATCAAGTTGCATTTCACCATCAATCCGCCATTCCGGATGGTTTTTCTTGACTTCATCAATAACGTAGTAGATTTTTTCGAGATCAGGGTTTTTGCCACCACTGCCTTTAGTGGAATATGAGAGCATAGCAATGCGCGGAGTTTCTTTAAAATAGATTTCGCAGGTTCTCGCGGTGTCTTCAACAATAGTGTAGAGTTGTTCTTTCGATGGGATTTTATTGACGCCACCATCGGCGATAATCAAGCGTTTACCGTCTTTTTTGCCGACAAAGCAACTAGAGAAAAATGGGGAACTTAAAGGAATTTTTGCTTTGTAGGCGAGAAGGACATCACGCGAGGAATAATCGAGGCCAGAAACCATCGAATCCGCTTCGCCACGAGCGAGCATGTCAGTGGCAGTTTCGAGATCCGGAGCTGGAACAACTTCAAGGTCCGGGAATGAAACCAAAGCCTCTTTAATAATAGGATTTTCTGATTCAGGAAAAATAACTCTCATGAATTAATTATACCATATTAGAGAAGGGGTTGCTTTTTGCGAAGCAAATCAAGATGGATGAGGCCGGCGACATTGATTATTACAAATGTAGCGATTCCGAGCCCCTCGAGAAAAAGATCAATATGCCAGTCGAAGTTAGTAATATTGGCAATTAAAAGTATTAGCCCGCCGATGATTGGAGCGGCAATTACGTAGATACAATAAACTAATGAGTGGCGAAACAGGATATTATCCATGCGACTAAGCGAGGCAAAAAAGTTAATCAGCCAGAGCACTATAGTGAGAAAACCGGAAATAAATACAAAGATGATAGAAAGGACAAAGACTCCTGAGAGATTTAAATTATTAGTAAAAAATAGCAATATTAGTGATATTGTGGCTGAAATAACAAAAACAGTATTAAATGAAACTAGTGGGCTTAGAGTAGTAGGGCGTTCTGGTTTGTCGTTTTCCATGGCTTTATTATAACATGCATAATGCTTATGATATAATGAGGGAAATAGGAGGATTTTTATGCACAAAGAAGCTGTGTCTTTGCCAGTAAGCTCTTGGGAAGACGAAGTAGTAACCGGTATCATCGAAGAGTTGGATGATACGCCACGCAGTGGTTATAATAAGGAGCCGGATCAGTTCTTGCTACCGGCAGGGATTGTGACGGTAGTTTTATCGCTTGTCGTTGCACTAATCCTTTTCTTTGGTTTAGTGATTAGAAAGAAGGATCCAGAATCTGGATTTGCCAAGTGGTGGAAGGAATTCTTGAACTTCCGCAAGATTTGGATTGCCGGAATTATGAAGTTTATTTATATCTTCGGCTCACTACTCTGTATCTTTGGCGGTATTGCTCTCATGATCTATGGTTTCTGGGAAGGTCGCGAACCGGGTATCATGATTTTGGTTGGTCTTGGTACGATGATTGTCGGACCAATTTCACTAAGGTTAACATTTGAAATGACCATGCTCTTTGTCGGTCTTTGGGAAAACACGGCTGACATTCGTGGCGCGGTAGTTGGTGCAAGGCAACGTGTTGAAGAAAAGAGAGCTGCGGTGCTTGCGAAGGCAGAAGCGAAGCCGGAACCAAAGCCAGAAGCTTAATTAGGCATGACTTTTTCTAGAGTGGCCTTCGCGAAGGCCACTTTCTTTTGCCGCTATTATTGCATGGATAGTGCCTGCGATATTGATACTTAGATATGATAAAACTCCAATTTGATATAATACCGGGTTGTTATTTAGCTCGCGATAAACATTGTTGGCTATATATAAATAGATAGCTCCGAATACAAGGGAGATGGAAACATAGATACTATAAATGATTGCCGCACAATTGCGGTTTTGTTTATGGATGGGAATTAAGAGAAGGTTGTAAAAGCAAAAGATGATGATGGCAGGGCCAGTCGCAATTGCTATCAGGACAAACATTAGAAATAAACCGAGAGATTCCTGAAAATTCATTGTTGGGGTAAAATGTTCTAGTTCAAAATATAATACTGCTGTGATTACAAAAATAGAGTTGAAAATCATGAAGGCTAGAAGTTCTTTCGGAATCTTTGGTTTGTCCATAAGGACATTATAACAAAAAACAACCTCCGAGGAGGTTGTTTTTGTAGAAAGGATTATTTGTCGACTACTTCGCCTTCGACTGCATCGTCGTCGCCTTTGTCGTCTTTTTTGTCATCAGACTTTTTATCGTCCGAGGCTTGTTGATACATTTTTGCACCAATTGGCATGATTTTGTTAGAAAGTTCCTTGGCGGCTTCTTCTAATTTATCCTTGTCAGCGTCGGTATCATTTAAGACTTTCTTGGCTTCTTCGACGGCTTTCTTGATGGTTTCTTTGTCGTCGTCAGAGATCTTGTCTTTGTATTCATCAGGCATTTTTTCAGCTTGATAGATAGCATTTTCTAGGTGGTTTCTGACATCGACAGTGTCACGCTTTTTCTTGTCTTCTTCGGCGTGAAGCTCAGCTTCCTTTTGAGCTTTTTCGATGTCATCCTTGCTCATGTTGCCGGAGTTTTGAATGGTGATGGATTGCTCTTTGCCGGTACCTTTATCCTTGGCGGTAACATTTAAGATACCGTTGGCATCAAGGTTAAAGGTAACTTCGATTTGAGGCACGCCACGAGGAGCTGGAGCGATACCATCAAGGATGAAGCGACCGAGAGATTTGTTGTCTTTCGCGAATTCGCGCTCACCTTGAAGGACGTGAATCTCAACCTGTGGTTGGTTATCGGAAGCGGTAGAGAAGACTTCAGATTTAGAAGTTGGAATCGTAGTGTTACGATCGATGAGTGGAGTGCGGACGCCGCCCATGGTCTCGATACCGAGGGTGAGTGGGGTAACATCGAGAAGAAGAATATCCTTGACGTCGCCCTGAAGCACACCACCTTGAATAGCGGCACCAACAGCCACGACTTCGTCTGGGTTCACACCTTGCATTGGGTCCTTGCCAAAGATGGATTTCACCTTTTCGACCACGGCTGGCATACGAGTCATACCACCGACCATGACGATTTCGTCGATGTCTTTGGTGGAGAGCTTGGCATCCTTAAGAGCCTTCTCAACTGGGCCAGCGAGACGGTCGAGGAGTTCAGAAACGAGCTCTTCGAGTTTAGCACGAGTTAAAGTGTGTTCGAAGTGCTTTGGACCATCGGCATCAGCAGAAAGGAATGGGAGGTTAATGTCGGTAGAAGTAGAGCTAGAAAGCTCCTTCTTAGCTTTTTCGGCTTCGTCCTTGACACGTTGCATAGCAGCGGCGTCGCCACGGATGTCGATACCGGATTCTTTCTTGAATTCATCAACGAGGTAATTCACGATGATGTTATCGAAGTCTTCACCACCAAGGTGAGTATCACCGTTTGTAGACATCACTTCAAAAACGCCGTCACCGAGTTCAAGGACGGAAACATCGAAGGTACCACCACCAAGGTCGAAGACGACAATTTTTTCATCTTTCTTGGATTCAAGACCGTAGGCAAGAGCAGCGGCGGTTGGCTCATTAATGATACGCTTGACTTCGAGGCCGGCAATTTTACCAGCATCCTTCGTAGCTTGGCGCTGTGAATCGTCGAAATAGGCTGGGACAGTAATGATGGCTTCGGTTACTTTGTCGCCGAGGAAGGCTTCAGCATCAGCTTTGATCTTAGAAAGGATCATTGCGGAGATTTCTTCTGGCGTGTATTCCTTGCCATCCATTTCTACAGCAACGCCTTGGCCTTTTTTGACAATCTTGTATGGGCTGATTTCGAGGTCACGTTGGACTTCTTTATCGTCGAACTTGCGGCCAATCAAACGCTTAATACCATAGATGGTGTTCTTTGGGTTAGTAACACGTTGACGTTGGGCAACTTTACCAACTAGACGCTCGCCTTTTTTGGTGACGGCGACAACGGATGGAGTGGTACGATCGCCTTCGGCGTTCGTAATAACTTCTGGCTTGCCAGCCACCATGTAGGCAAATGCGGAGTTGGTTGTACCAAGGTCAATACCAATAATTTTTGACATTTTATCCTCACTTTCTTTAATATGTCTAGCACTCGACGCGTGTGAGTGCTAATTAACTCTATTGTAGTAAACTAGCACTCATTTGTCAATAGTGCTAATAAATTTCGCCATCTCTTAAAAGGTGAAGATTTTTGGGCAATTCGTGTTTAGAATTTCGAACTTCGTTTGAAATATGGGTGCCAAGGAAGAGTTTTTCTGGATACTCTTCGGCAAAATTTATCACGGTATCGAGGCCCATATGAAAAATACATTCGGTGGGATATGAGGTGTCAATGACGAGAGTGTCCGAGGCTTTGATAATTTTCGTGATATTCGGGCAGGTTTTGCTGTCACCAGAGAAACCGACGATGTGATCTTTAGTCTTAAAAATTAGGCCATAAGAGGGAACCATGGCGGCGTGGTCGACCTTGAGGGCTTTAATCTCATAGTCTTTAAAATGAATTGGGTGATTATCATATTCTTTAATCTTAGAAGAGAAATGCATCCAGGTGTCTGGGTCAATGTTTTGGTCAAGGGTGTTTAAGGCGATGACACGGAGCGCTTCGATACCACCAACCGGCAGATAAATACGGAGAGTAGGGACATTTGGGTCGTCATCTTTAAGGATGTTGCGGTGAGCGACGATGGCGGTAAGATCGATGAAATGGTCAGTATGAAGATGGGTAATAAAGATAGCTTCGAGGCTTTTAATATCGACATTCTCTTGGAGAAGTTTTTTGTAAACACCATGGCCGGCATCAACTAAAATCGTGTCATCGATTAAAGTCGAGGCACAGATTTCTTTAGAACGGGCGTTACCACTACCAATGATTTTTAGCTTCATAATCTATAATTATATGGGTTTAGAGATAAAAGGCAAGATTTCTGATATAATATAGATATGGCAATTGAGAGGCTAGTTGAACCAACGGCTGCGGATGATTCGGAAGAGGCGAAGATAGAGATTTCGCTTCGTCCGACGACTTTTAAAGAATACATTGGACAGGAGCATCTCAAAAATAATCTAAAACTCGCGATTGACGCAGTAAAGAAGCGCAACGATGGTACTTCGCTTGACCATGTATTATTATATGGTCCACCGGGGCTTGGCAAGACAACGATGGCAGGCGTGATTGCGCACGAACTTGGCGCGAACCTTAGGGTGACTTCGGGGCCGGCGATTGAAAGAGCAGGGGATCTCGCTTCAATTTTAACGAATTTGAAAGACGGCGATGTGCTGTTTATTGATGAGATTCACAGGCTCCGCCGGGCGGTAGAAGAAGTGCTGTATTCAGCGATGGAAGACTACAAACTTGATATCGTGATCGGTAAAGGACCAGCAGCGAGAAGCGTGAGATTAGATTTACCACATTTTACGGTGATTGGGGCGACAACGAGGACGGGGTCTCTCGCCGGGCCGCTTCGTGACCGGTTTGGGATAATTCATCGTTTGGAATATTACAAGGAGCCAGAGATTGAGCAGATTATCAATCGGACGGCGGGGATTTTGAACACTCAGATTAGCCCAGATGCGACGGCGCTTCTTGCGACGCGCTCGAGATTAACTCCACGCATTGCGAACCGCTTATTTAAACGTGTACGTGACTATGCGGATGTGAATGGTGATGGAATTATTGATACGAAGATTGCGGAAAAATCTCTGGAACTCATGGAGATTGATTATCTGGGGCTCGATCCGGCGGATAGAAATATGTTGAAATTGATGTATGATAATTATGGAGACCGGCCGGTTGGTCTTACAACAATCGCGGCGCTTACGGGTGACGAAGCGACGACGATTGAGGATTACTATGAACCTTATCTTTTACAACTTGGACTTTTAGCCCGAACGCCGAGAGGCCGAGTGGTAACGGAGAAGGGAAAAAATCATTTGAAAGGAGATAAATGGACAAAAATCTAATCAAAATCCGACATGATAGGAGCGTGAAAGATTTTCCGCTGCTAAAACTGGAAGAAGATGAGTACGTAGAATTTGCGTTTAAGCGAGCAAAGATTTGCTTCATGTTGATTTTTGGAACGGTGGCAGCTGCGTTGATTGTCGTACTTGCGATTTTTCTCCTAGTATTAATGAGCCAATCAACACTCGATGCAATGGCGCGGAATTTTATGTATATTCTTCTGGCAGTGCTAATTCTAACGGCGGTAATTGTGGCTTATATTGCGACTATGATTTTCAGTAGGAATAGATTATATATTACGAATAAGCACGCGATTCAATACATCATGAGGCATCCGCTTGCGACATCGATAAATATTATCGACCTTCCATCGGTTGAAGATGCAAGCTATTCACAGAATGGTTTTCTCCAGAAATTCTTTAGATACGGGACACTTCGTCTATCGACGATTGGTGACGAAACAACCTATACTTTTCCGTATTCAGATATTACACCAGCCGAATTAAAGGCGGTGTCAAAACTAATTATTTCGAAGAAGCAAAAAGATTAATTATTGCGACTATTCTTGATGTAAGCGTCTTCTTTTTCGAGCTCGGCTTTTAGAACGTATTCTTTGCAGTGGCCTTTTTCGCAGTTGGCAGGAGTGTAGGAATAGGAACTAGCACCATCACTGATGTGGATGCCGTTCGGATCACTCCAGAGGGCAGGATCGATGTAAGGAATGACTTCTTCGTTAATTTCTTCTGGGTAATATTTGTGCTTGGCGTAGTAGCCTTCCTCTAGGGCGAAGTACATAGCGTTGATAGCGGTCTTACGATCTTCGTCGCGCTCCATAGCATCAAGGTTGGATTTTTGGATAAAGAAGAGAATTAGGAGTAGCGAGGCAAAAACGGCTACGATGATAATCTCTAAAACTGTGAAGCCCTTTTTCGTTTTCATATCTTTATTATATCATGGTTTTATGTTATAATGGAAAAACGTGGTACCGTAGCTCAGCAGGTTAGAGCGTGGGACTCATAAGCCCGAGGTCGGTGGTTCGATCCCACCCGGTACCACCATTTTTTATGCTAAAATAAAAGTATGAAAGAAAGACTATCGAAGTTTTTGCCGTATGCTGTACTTGTGGCAGGTATCGGGATTTTTTTAGCATTGGTATTACAGAGTATCAATCTACCAATTTGGTTTGATGAAGGTTATACGGCGTATCTCGTGAAAGGCGATTTCAAAGAAATCTGGAGCCTCACGGCAATGGATGTACATCCGCCGTTTTACTATTTCTTGCTCAAAATCTGGTCTATGATTTTTGGAACGTCTTTAGTTTCGCTTAGGATGATGTCTGTATTCTTTGGTGTAGTGGCGATTATCTTGCTGTTCTTCCTAGCGAAGAAATGGTTCGGCAAGAAGCCAGCGATGGTGGCAACGCTTGCGATGGCGGTCTCGCCGTTTTTGGTTCGCTACGGAATGGAAATGCGGATGTACATGGTGATTCTTACGATTGTACTCGCCGCGACTTATGTGCTGACGCTCGCGGTCGAGAAGAATCAGAAAAAATGGTGGGTAATCTATGCGATATTAGTGGCGCTTGGAATGTATACGCATTATTTCACGGCGCTGATTTGGCTCACGCACATTTTGTATTTGCAATTCGTATTAAAGAAACCAGTCTATAAGAAACCGATTATCTTTGCATATCTCGGTGCGGTGTTGCTCTATATCCCTTGGATCCCGGCACTGTTAGGACAGATGAAATCAATTTCAGGTGGGTTTTGGATTCCGCCGGTCACGGCCGAGACACCAATGAATTTCCTCACGAACATTTTCTTCTTTAAGAGCGCTGGGGAATTAGCGGGCTGGAGTCTTTTACTTGCAATAGTATTTTTTGCCGTTTATATCTTGGTAGAGAAGAAGGCATTTAAGGCGATTAAAAAAGAGAAGAGCCAGCTAATCTTCCTACTGATGTTGTTCGTGGTGCCGCCTCTAGCGATGATTTTAGTGTCGCTGATTTATAAACCAATGTTTGTGGATCGATATTTAATTCCGTCTAGTATCATTGCATGGGTTCTGCTCGGAGTGTCGCTTGCGATTTTACCACTAAGGAAGGTGTGTGATAAATGCGTAGTGATAGTGTCGGTGATTGTGATTGCGGCGACGGCGGTGGTTGGAAATGTAAATATCTTGAACCGGGCGCCGGATTCGTATGTGGCGGAAATTGTAACGAAAGTGCAAGATACGAAACTTAATTTACCAATCTTAGCTGATGATATTTGGGTGTTCTTTGCGTCGGCGATTTATGCGAATGAAAAGAATCCAGTTTATGGCACGCTCGAAACGACCTTTACGAATGGTTGGGGGTCGGAGGAACCGATGAAATATTTTGAGGACAAACTTGAGAGAAAAGATTCGCAAGTTTATGAGACGCTTGAAGATTTCTTGAATGAGAACAAAGAGTTTTGGTATGTGACGGAAAAGGAAAATCGTTTCCCGGAAGGAGTTTATATAGTTCTCGAGCGCGAAGCGACCGAACATCATTTTGCCTATAGATTGAGGTGTATTGAATAATGGACAATAATTCAAATAAAAGTTTTCCACTAAAACTGATTGTTGCAATGCTGATAAATGCAATAATAATTGTTTTGATTTTGCCTACAATTGGTCCATGTGGTGGAAATGGGTGCCCTGGGCTGATGAAGTTTTTTCTTATTGGACTACTGGCTTTAGCAGATTTTATTTTACTAATATGGCTGGTCATTTGGGCATCTATGAACAGAAACAGAAAACCTTGATATGGATAATTGCCAAAATGTGGATTGGTTTTAGATATATTTAAAAAGATATTTTTCCGCCGAATTTAAAAATGTCGTAAAACTATCTCCAGAGAAATGATGGTCTGCGCCCTTTACTACATAGACTTTGGCGTATTTTGAATATTCGTCGTAGTTCTTGTAGGATGGGTCGTGATTGCCAACTAATATGATGTTTTGGTTTTTGTCGCGTTCGGATAGATTTGACAGTTCGTTTTGGTCTA